>JACREX010000035.1 GCA_016212695.1 Bacteroidia bacterium | reverse complement strand
TTATTGAGAATTTTTCAAAGAGGACATATAGATGTCCAGTCAAGCGGCATTTTACATGTGAACTTGACCCTGATATGGTAGCAAAATTACAGTATATATAAAAATCAACCAATATTTAGATAAGAGCCATTAATTTTAATATTAACCCTAAAACAAAAAAAATGAAAAAAGTTACTATCTTCTGTTACTTGGTTTTTCTGCTGTTTTCCGGCAGTTTTGCTCAAAAAAGCATGAGCGATTTTTCGGGCACCGCCCCCAAGATGATCCCGTATATGAAAAATCCTGCCCACACGGTAAAAAGTAAAAATGTTATTGCCAACGACCATCAATCAAGACAAGTAGAATCTTATCTTTTTGAAAGTTTTGAATCATCGTTCCCTCCAACAGGATGGACAAAACAAAACCCTGACGGTGGAACAGGCTGGGCACAGTGTGCAAACGGTACAACTCCTCTTAACGGGTGGAATGGCGGAACCCAGGATGTCCCCTCGGGCGGTGGCAACTTTGTAGCTTATTGCACTTACACTACGGGCGGAACAGCGTCAAATGACCAATGGCTTATTACTCCTCAGTTTACCGTTAGCAGTGGCGACAGTATAATTTTTAACCTGTGGTGGTTCGGCGCATACGAAGACTCTCTCCATGTGCTTATTTCAACAACAACAAATCAGACTTCCGCTTTCACAACATTATTAATGGATGTGGACACGCTCGACCTTATGCCAATGTCTACATGGAAACGTTATGCATTAAGCCTGAACACATATGCAGGACAAAACATATATATTGCATTCCGAGAAATAATTTCTGATAATCAAAACATGGGAGCTTATTTGGCATTGGATATGGTATCGCTGGGTACTCAACCGGCAAATGATGTATCTTCCGTGTCAATTGATATGAACTCTATCATGACGCCCGGCTCGGTAAACCCAACTGCAACCGTTATGAATATGGGCAGTGCGGCACAAACATTTAATGTAACTATGAATATTACCGGAGGATATACTTCTACCAAATCGGTAATAGCCCTTGCATCCATGGCATCCCAGCAGGTTACATTGTGATCCGTGGAATGCTACACTTGGAAATTACGGCGTTACTGTTTACACACAACTTGGCGGCGATGTGAATACGTCTAATGATACGATTACCGATTCGGTTTCTGTTCAGAACCTCACAAAAGTGTACTGTTATATAGCTTATGATCCTTCAAGTGCAATACCTAAAGGACCAGCATGGACATCCTTACAGAATCCCGGAAGTATTATTTCTATTGCAGACCAATCCTCTTCAAATTTTGTAAAAGCCGGCACCTGGGGTGGAAACAAAAAATGGTATGGTGTTGTTACCACAGACAATACCCTGATTACGCTTGATACAACCACCGGAGCAAGAACAGTAATCGGCAATCTGGGTATAGCCATCAACGGAATATCTTATGATTATACGACAAGTAAACTCTATGGCGTAAGTTATGACGGTACAAATTCCGCATTACACATTATAAATACTGCAACCGGCGCTGCAACACAAATCGGCGTTTGCGGGGCAGGCTTGTATATTAATCTTGCCTGCGATGCTTCCGGAAACCTTTATGCAGTTGATATCAGCACAGACAACTTAGTTCAGATAAATGCAACCACCGGCGTTGGCGCTGTTATCGGATTAATAGGATTCAATGCCAGCTATGCGCAGGATATGGAATTCGACCGCAATACAAACACCTTATATATGGCAGCCTATAATGCCGATGCATCAAAAGGCGAGTTAAGAACCGTGAATACAACTACCGGAACCACAACGCTGATCGGAGACTTTGCCGGTGGGGCAGAAATTACCGGTTTCGCAATTCCATACTATCCGGTTCTTCCGGCCAATGATGTTGCCGCTACAGGTATCACCAGTCCCGGCAGCGCTTGTGGACTTGGCAGTGAAACAGTAACCATTGTTGTGCAGAATTTCGGCACCAGCGTAGCAAACAATGTGCCGGTTTACTATAAAGTCAATGGCGGCGCTCCTGTTTCAGGAACAATCACATCAATCCCTGTTGACGGTTCTGCCAGTTACACATTTTCCACACCGGTTGATATGTCCGCTACAGGGGTTTATAATATTAAAGCATATACCGCTTTGGCAGGAGATGCTGTTCTTGGAAATGATACGGCAACTAAAGTCGTTACAAATTTTACACCCCAGGCAACCCCGTATACAATGGGTTTTGAAACCACAGAAAATTATTCAAACTGGGTTATTGAAAACACAAACGGAGATGCAAAGACCTGGATTATCGTAGCCACAGGCGGGAACAACGGGCCTTATGCGGCTGAATATCCGTACAACTCCGCTTCTGCTGCCAATGACTGGCTGATTACCACCTGTCTTGATTTCATCGCAGGAACAACTTACCAGCTCGACTTTTATTATAAAGCCCAGAGCGCTACATGGCCTGAAAAATTAAATGTATTTTTAGGTACCGACAATATTTCAACTGCATTAACAACTTCTATTGTTGATGTCGGTGAGATTACCGCTACAACCTATACATTATCATCATCCCAGTTTACAGTTCCTACTACTGGTTCTTATTATATAGGGTTCCATTGCTATAGCGATGCCGATATGTATAATCTGTTTGTTGATGATATAAACATTGATTTTGCTGATAAAATCATTACAAACGAAGTTGTAGAAAATAATATCAATGTATATCCGAATCCGTCAACCGGGGTATTCTATGTATCTAAACCTGCAAATTCTACAATTACTATTTACAACAACCTTGGTGATGCCATAACTGCTGTTACCAATAACGCGACACTTATTTCAGTTGATATGAACGGATTATCAGACGGCATGTATATTCTGAAAGTACAGACAGAAAACAATGTGGTAACTAAGAAGATTAATCTTATCAGATAAGATTAAAATTCACCTATTCCTCCCGAGTTTTGGGTGTACGACAAATTTCCCTTAAGGAATGTTTGTTAATGTTAAGGATTTTACATGCCTTTGTTTATGATAATTTTATCTAAGGCTTGTTATTTTTTAAAATTTACTAATTTTACATTAATAAAGTAGCGGAGTTGATATCAACCCGATTTTTTCTAATTGACGTATTTTTAAACCAAAACTATTAAATTATGAACTCAAAAATTTTTACCCCGGCAATTAAATTTTGCTTTTTGCAATTTGTATTTTGTATTTTGAATATCTCAATTTTAAAAGCCCATGATTTTACTGAAGTTTCTACTTCTTTACCTGGTATATATCAAGGAAAAACCGGGTGTTGGGTGAAATCCGTTGGTGATAACTTGTAGACATCTGATTTACAATATGTTTTAATAAATATCAACGGAATTAACCCATGACCAACGGAATTATAGATGGTGTTACTCCTTTACCCGGAGCAGAAATATTCACTCTCTGTATTTCTCCAAACCCAATGACTTCTCAGACCAATATTTATTTTTCCAATCCCTATTCTTCAAATTATAAACTTATAATTTATAATTTATTGGGTGAAAATGTTAAAACCATCACCGGCATTACAGGCAGCAAAATCGTTTTAGAAAAAGGAAATCTGAAACCCGGGGTTTATATGGTTGAGGTTAATGGAGAAAAAATTTTCCGGGGAAGAGTAGTGATTGAATAAGCGTTGTTCATGTTATAATGAGAAAAAGATTCGGGTTTTATAAATTTTTCAGCAAACAGGTCTTCTCGTTAAACTCATGTATCAGTTCGTCCCATTTGGCCGGTTGGCTGAACAGGCCTGGCCACAGGTTTCGATCGTACCAAAGCTGATTAATTTCTTCAATTTCTTTGCCCTGCTGTTCCACCCATGTAAAATATTTCAGATTATGGATCATCTTTTGGTCGTCGTATGTAAGCTCTTTCATATGATCGCAGGCGGTTCCAAACAGGCATTTTTCCATATCTTTTGCCGCTTGCAACTGCGAGTATTTCCCCCGTTCCTCTTCCAGTTCTTTTAACCTTGAACCGTACATTTCTGCAGAGTCGGTTGCCATCGTGAAGATCACATCGTCAGATGTCATTTCAAAATATTTGGCAAGCTTGATAGCAGAAAGCGTGTTGCCAATACCTGAGATACCAAGCTGTTTTAAACTATCAATGAATTTATTATCCAACCCTGCAGATTCAAGATATTTTTTCCCGTCTGGTTCATTGAATAATCGTAGAATCCTCATGCAATCCTCATCGTCTATAGCCGTAACAACATTCGTGTTTTTTACATTGTGAACCCAGGGCACGTGCTTGTCGCCGATCCCTTCGATGCGGTGGCCTCCGAATCCGTTTCTCAGCAGTGTCGGGCATTGCAGCGCTTCGGATGCGGCAACTTTAATATGCGGGAACTTGGTTCTTAAATAATCCCCTGCAGCAATGGTGCCGGCAGAGCCGGTTGCAGAAACAAACCCGGCGAAATTTTTCCCATTTATATCGTGAAACGCTTCTTCGATGGCATGGCCTGTAACTTCGTAATGCCAGCATGAATTTCCGAATTCGTCGAACTGGTTGAAGATAATACAGTCTTTCCGGTTTCTGCGGATATCCCAGCATTTGTCATAAATTTCCTTTACATTCGATTCACAGCCCGGGGTAGCGATCACTTCTGCGCCGATCTCTTTAAGCCAGTCGAAACGTTCTTTGCTCATTTCTTCAGGAAGAATGGCTACTGCGGTAACGCCCATCAGGTATGAGTCGAAAGCCCCTCCGCGGCAGTAGTTGCCTGTTGACGGCCACACTGCTTTATGATAAGTAGGATCAAACTGTCCGGTGATAACTCTGGGAGCAAGGCAGCCATATGCAGCGCCTACTTTGTGTGCGCCCGTAGGGAACCATTTTCCAAGCATCAGAATAATACGCGCATCAACGCCGGTCACTGCCCTGGGCAGTTCAAGAAAATTTACTTTTCTGTAAAGACCGCCTTTTTCTTTCGGCTCATTGTGCCAGTTAATTCGAAAGAGGTTGAGCGGATGAAGTTCCCACAGCCCGATATTCTTCAGTTTGTCTTTAATTTTATCCGGGATCAATGCAGGGTTTTGCATCTGTGCAAATGTGGGAAGAATAACGCCTTTTTCACGGAACCGTTCAACTGCTTTTTTTAAGACATCGTGGTTTACGACATGGTCTGAAATTTTAATCATAAGGCTCGTATTTAATTTATTATCTACAAAATTAAAACTTTGAAGCTAAATAAAAATTAAAAAAGCCCGAAACATTTGCTTCAGGCTTTTGTGGCATCGACTGGAATCGAACCAGTGACACACGGATTTTCAGTCCGCTGCTCTACCAACTGAGCTACGACGCCAGCGGTTATTTTCAGGGTTGCAAATGTAAGGATAAATTCAGTTTTTCAAAATAATTTTTAAATTATTTTAACTTTGCATGATGCGTATTTTTTTTTCATATATTGAATTTAAAAAAACAGGCAAATTCTTCCTTGTTGTTTTTTTCATGATTCATTTACATACAGGTTTTTTATTTTCGCAAACCCGTGTTGACACTTCAAAATATCAGTCGCTCATTAAGGAAAAAATTAAAAAGATAAGCGTGTCCAAGCGAAATGTTGCATGGATGATTGCCGGCACAAATTCAGATTCGGTGTACAGGGTAACAAAAAATATGAAGGCGGCTGATAAAACCGGCAGGATCAGGACACATACATCATCAGTCTTCACAAGCATTTTATCACTGAGAAAAAACCTTGCGTTTATCGGCACAAAAAATGATTATTCTTATTTCAGCCGCAGGTTCAGAGTGTTAAAACTTGATTCAAAACACGGTGTTACGGATAGTTGTATTCAGGCAATTTATTATAGCAGGCTCTTGAATAAAGTGATCATTAAAACAGCAACTTCTTCGTTTGTGTCAACAGACCGGTATTTTAAAAAGTATAAGAAAAACGGTTCTATCGGAACCATTATACCAAACCCTGGCGATACAATTATGGTTAATGAATATGACGAAGATGCAGAACCGTTCATGGAGGTTAATGAATATCTTGACGACATACGACGGCCTTTTCAGAGCGTGATCTGCAGAATCGCTTCGTCGGTAGACCTGAGTTTCAGAAGCAAAAAATTAATAACCAAACAACAGGCAAGAAAGATCCGCAGGATCCTTGAACCCGGAGACATATTATTAAAACGCGATAACTGGCAATTAGTCAATCTTGGGATCCCCGGATTCTGGACTCATGCGGGAATTTATATCGGAAGCCTGAAGGAACTCGACCGGCATTTTTCAGGCGCTAAAATACTGAAGGGTGAGAAACCTTCAGCATATATTAAGAAGCATTATTTCGCTGTGTGGAAGAAGATGAAAAGGCATAAGTTCAGGATTATTGAAGCGATTGCCGACGGTGTAAAGATCAACAAAATTTCACATATTGCCCGGGTGGATTATTTTGCCGCATTAAGGCCTCAGCTATCCAATGAAGATATTTTTAAAGCCATATTGCAGACGTTTGAATATTACCAGAAACCCTATGATTTTCTTTTCGATTTTGAATCGGATGATGAAATTCTTTGCAGCGAACTTATTTATAAAGCATATATTCCATGTGCTGATAAAGCAGGTCTGCATTTTTTAATGAACGATTTGAACGGAAGCGCTTTTATGTTCCCTACGGATATTGTAAGAAAATTTGATGCTGAAAAAGATAATCCGGATAAGGAATTGCGATTGATTATTTTTTATGACGCCAGTGAGAAACAAAAAAAATCATTTGTCAGCGATGAGGTTGAATTTGGAAATACATGGAAACGCACAACGATGGATATAATTAAGAAATAAAGTGGATAAGTAGCTAAGTTTATAAGTTGATAGGGTGATGGGTTGATGGGTAATTAACAATGAACGATTAACAATTAACAATGAACAATTAACAATGAACAATTAACAATGAACAATTAACAATGAACAATGAACGATTAATGGTTAACAGCGAAATGGACAATTCAGTTCTGGAAATAAAAAATCTTGAGATATCTTTTGAGACGGATGGCGTTGTTTTTAAAGCTGTTGATTCGATTGATTTTGTCCTGAACAAAGGCGAGACCCTGGGTATTGTCGGCGAATCCGGATCCGGAAAATCTGTTACTTCGCTTGCTATAATGGGCCTTCTACAAATACCGCCGGCCAAAATAACAAACGGTGAGATACTTTTTTATGAAGAAGGGAAATCGCCTGTAAATTTTTTAAAACTTGCAGAAAAACAGATGCGCGCTTATAGCGGGAATAAAATTTCCATGATTTTCCAGGAACCCATGACGTCGCTGAACCCGGTTTACAAATGCGGAGAACAGGTAACAGAAATCATCAGGCTGCATCAGAAAAAAAATAACAGGGAGGCAAAAAAACTTACGATTGAATTATTTAATGAGGTTCAGCTTCCCCGGCCTGAAGCGATTTTCGACAGCTATCCGTTTCAGTTGTCCGGAGGGCAGAAACAGCGCGTGATGATTGCAATGGCCATCTCGTGCAAGCCAGTTATTCTTATTGCAGACGAGCCAACAACAGCGCTGGATGTAACGGTACAGAAAACAATTCTTGAACTTCTGCGCGATCTGCAGAAAAAATATTCCATGAGCATAATTTTTATTTCCCACGACCTGGGAGTTATGGCAGAGTTGTGCAGCAGGGTTCTTGTAATGTATAAAGGGAAAATAGTGGAACAGGGTTTTGTAAAAGAAGTGCTGACCGATCCCAAACATCCTTATACAAAAGGACTCTTAGAATGCAGGCCCAGCCTGGGTGCAAGACCGAAACGCTTATCCGTTATTTCAGATTTTTTTGAAAATGCGGATGAGAATAATTATATACAAGTTGAAAAAAATCCTTATACAATATTTATTACAAATTCCGAGAGGGCTGAAAAACACAAAGAAATTTACAGCAGGGAACCGATCCTTCAAATAAAAAATCTGAAAAATTATTTCCCTGTCAAAAGAAATTTTTTCGGCAAACCCAAAAATTTTGTTAAAGCAGTTGATGATGTGAGCTTTGATGTTTACAAAGGAGAAACTGTCGGCCTGGTGGGAGAATCAGGCTGCGGAAAAACAACGCTGGGCAGAACCATTATTCAACTGATCGAAGCTACGGAAGGCAGTATTATTTATAAGGGAAAAAATTTATTGGCTCTTAGCAAACCGGAGGTTCGCAAACTGAGAAAAAATGTACAGATCATTTTTCAGGATCCCTATTCTTCGCTGAATCCCAGACTCACTATTGGCGATGCTATTACAGAACCGATGAAAGTTCACGGGATTGGGAAGTCAGATAAAGAAAGGAAACAAATAGCAGTTGAACTCCTAAAAAAAGTAAACCTCGAAGAAGAACATTACCATCGCTATCCCCATGAATTTTCCGGCGGCCAGCGTCAGCGGATTGGCATTGCACGGGCGCTTGCAGTAGAGCCGGAATTTATCATCTGCGACGAATCCGTATCGGCTCTTGATGTTTCCGTTCAGGCGCAGGCGCTGAACCTGCTGAATAGTCTTAAAGATGAATTTGATCTTACCTATATTTTTATTTCACATGACCTGGCTGTCGTAAAATATATGTCGGACCGCATGATCGTGATGAATATGGGAAAGATCGAAGAAATGGGCGAAGCAGACATAATCTATGCAGATCCGAAAACGGATTACACACGCCGGCTTATTGAGGCTATTCCAAAGATCATATAGTATATGCCGGTTAAAAAATCACAAATAATAAATATTCCAGAGGCTGCAATAAGTAGCAACAAATTTCATTCGGCCTGGAATTTACAATATGGGATTTTTTTATTTCTGTTTTTTTTAATTTTTTCTTCAGGCTACACTCAAACTGACACTGCCGACAAAAAGTTTTATCCGGTATTTGATTTATACGGTCATATTGGCCATCTCGTGAAGAATTATCCGCATCTCCCAAATTCTGACAAGGTGCTTTTTTCTGAGATTAACATTGCATACCAGACAAACGGGAATAAACCCTGGCATTCTCATTACCATTATCCGCAGGTAGGCGTATCTCTTTTTTATAATGATCTGGGAAATAAGGAGGCTTTTGGACAGAATTTTTGTGTGTTGCCGAATTTTACGTTCCGCCATGGAAATACTGCGAAATTTTTTGGCGAGATACGATTGGGTTTCGGCCTCGCTTTTTTTAATAAAAAATATAATATCGTTGAGAACCCGTCAAATCTGTATGTCGGATCTGCCATCACCAATGTCTCATTTGCATCGTATGATATAGCGCGATTTATTTCATCAAGGGTTGCGCTAAAAGCCGGTCTTTCGGTTTTTCATTTTTCCAACGGGCATTATCAGTTGCCGAATATCGGAATGAATATACCGGGTTTCAATATCGGCGTAAAATATTATCCGTATAAAATGCCTGAAAAATTTCTTGATAAAAGAATAGAGGGATATGATGATAAAATTCGTTTTACGGCACGGTTCGGTTTTGGCTGGCATGAATTCGGGTATTCAACTTTTCCCACAGGCGGGCCGAAATATCCGGTTTACATGGGAACATTTTATGTTTCGAAACGATTCACGGCAGTTAATAATGTGAAGCTCGGTTTGTTTGTAAATTATTATACCAGCTTTTATGATTTTATTGTTTCACAGGAAATTTTTAAAGAGTATCAACACCTGAAATCATCGGTTGTTTCGGTATTTCTCGGACATGAATTTATAATCGGGAAATTTGGTCTGGTTGCTGAAGCCGGCATAAATGTGTTCAATCCTTTTCGCAGAAAATTTACAAGGCTATACAGTGATTCCGTTGATTTTACAACTTTCCTGAAAACTTTGTCGGGCAATAAATTAGGAGTGCAGTATTATCCTTTTTCTCCTGAAAAATCCACAAAACACAAATTGTATATCGGCGCGTATATCAAAGCCAACCTTGGCCAGGCCGACTTTGTGGAATACGGGATCGGGTATACTTTCTAATGTCATGTCTAATAAAAAAATGCGGTCACGCTGAGCGTCATTACAGATTTGACTTGACACTAAATGTTATTGCAGTTTGATCTGAATATTTAGTTCTTTCAACTGCGCTTCCGAAATTTTCGAAGGAGAATCGCTCATCATATCTCTGCCTGAATTATTTTTTGGAAAAGCGATATAATCACGGATGGATTCCGTGCCTCCGAATAAGGAACAAAGCCTGTCGAAACCAAACGCAATGCCGCCATGCGGAGGTGCGCCGAATTTGAATGCATTCATCAGGAACCCGAATTGATGCTCTGCCTCTTCGTCCCTGAATCCCAAAACATGAAACATTTTTTTCTGAAGGTCCCTGTCAAAAATCCGTATGGAGCCGCCGCCGATTTCAACGCCGTTGATCACGAGGTCGTATGCATTGGCATGAACAGAGCCCGGATTATTATCCAACAGTAAAATATGTTCAGGCTTTGGCGCAGTGAACGGATGGTGTTTTGCATAGTAACGTTTTGTCTCTTCGTCCCATTCGAGCAATGGAAAATCAACTACCCAGACGGGCATGAATACATCGGGTTTTCGCAGCCCGAGCCTGTTGCCCATTTCAAGACGCAGTTCGCAAAGAGCTTTTTGTGTTTTTTCTTTTGGCCCTGCCAGCACAAGCATCAGGTCGCCGGGTTTTGCTTCAAAAGCAGTAGTCCATTTTTTTAATTCTTCTTCGTTGTAGAATTTATCTACAGACGAGTTTAATGTGTCATCGGTATTGTATTTTACATAAATCAGACCGCTTGCCCCTACCTGTGGTTTTTTGACAAATTCCGTGAGTTCATCCGTCTGTTTGCGGCTATATTCCGAACAGCCTGCAGCGCAGATGCCAACTACTGTTTCGGCATCGTCAAACACCTTGAATCCTTTACCCTTCACAACCTCGTTGAGTTCAACAAACTTCATCCCGAAACGGATATCCGGCTTGTCGCTTCCGTAATATTTCATGGCATCCGCAAAAGTGATTCTTGGAAGCGAAGATATTTCAACGTCTTTAACGCGTTTGAACAAATGCTTTATCAGTCCTTCGAAAGTATTTAAAATATCTTCCTGTTCCACGAAAGACATTTCACAATCAATCTGCGTAAACTCCGGCTGGCGGTCGGCGCGCAGGTCTTCATCGCGGAAACATCGCACAATCTGGTAGTATTTATCATAACCTGCAATCATCAATAATTGCTTGAAATTTTGCGGAGACTGCGGCAATGCATAAAATTCTCCCGGATTCATTCGCGACGGAACCACAAAATCTCTTGCGCCCTCCGGTGTTGACCTGATGAGGCAGGGCGTTTCGATTTCGATGAAGTGAATGGAATCAAGATAATTTCTCGTTTCAATAGCTAACCTGTGCCGTAGCTCCATTGCTTTTTTTACCACATTCCTTCTAAGATCGAGATACCTGTATTTCGCTCTCAGTTCTTCGCCCCCGTCGGTATTGTCTTCGATGGTGAACGGAGGAAGTTCGGATTTGTTTAATATATTTAATGTATCAACTTTTATTTCAATTTCTCCGGTCGGGATATTGGGATTTTTCGAAATTCGCTCAATAACGTTGCCCGTGGCCTGGATAACAAATTCACGGCCCAGTTCCTTGACTTTTAAAATTAATTCTGTGGATGTGCTTCCTTCTTCGAATACAAGCTGTGTTATTCCATAACGGTCACGCAGGTCGATCCAGATCATCCCGCCTTTATCGCGTATGCGTTGTATCCATCCGCTAATCGTAACCCTGT
This sequence comes from Bacteroidia bacterium, assembly GCA_016212695.1. Lineage (GTDB taxonomy): Bacteria > Bacteroidota > Bacteroidia > Bacteroidales > GWF2-35-48 > GWF2-35-48. Next base: position 24,426 of record JACREX010000035.1, on the reverse strand, counting down.
CATTTACATTTTTTATATTCAGTTCTCCGCAGGTATGTGTTCTGTACATATTTATTCATATTGGTTATTCACAGCAAACCTACAAGAAATTTCAGATATTCACAAATAGGAGCGGCATCATGGCAGAACCCGGATTTGTTATTTTCAAAATGCGATAATTTATCCCGTTTTTAGTATAATTTTACGGTGTGGTTTTTTTATTTGCTTTTTTAATTTACCTGACTTAAATTTTATGAGTAACGAAGCAAAATATATAAGTCTTAACGGAAATTTCTATTTAGCTGGAAACCCTGTTTTATCACATAAAAACAGGGCTTTTTGTTATAGCGATGCATTATTTGAAACCATGCGCGCTTACCAGGAAAAAGTACAGTTTTTCCCTGAACATTATCAGCGGCTCTCGGGCGGCATGGATATGCTGAAAATGAATATACCTGTTGCTTTCACACAAAACAGGATTCATGATGAGATCACCGGCCTGCTTAAGAAGAACCGGATTTATAAAGGAGCCCGTGTGCGCCTTACCGTTTTCAGAAATGATGGCGGATTCTATATTCCAGAATGCAATGATATTTCTTATCTGATCGAAGTATCGGAACTTGAAAATATTTTTTATGGTTCCCAGCCAAAAGGGTTGCACATCGGCTTGTTTGACGAGATCAGAAAACCGGTAAATATATTTTCCGGGTTAAAGACCACGAACTCGCTTTTGTTTGTAATGGCAGGGCTTCACGCAAAAAATAACCATTGGGATGACTGTGTTATTCTGAATGATGAAGGGAATATAGTTGAATCGGTGAGTTCAAATATTTTTATGATCCGGGATAAAATTATTTACACACCAAAATTATCAGACGGTTGTATCAACGGGATCATGCGCTGCCAGATCATCAACCTTGCCCGGTCGTTGAATTATGAGGTTTTGGATGACGTGTCACTGCAACCGCAGAACCTGCTTGAAGCCGATGAAGCATTCCTTACCAATGCGGTTGCGGGGATTACATGGGTGCTGGGTTTTGAAAAAAGAAGATTTTTCCATGATGTTTCGGCAAATCTCACCGTGAAACTGAATGAAACAGCCTTTAATTCATAGCAGGATTTTCAGGGAAAGTAGTCCAGAGTTTATATTTATTGCCAAGATTTTTCAGCGTTTTTTTCCATATCGATTCCTCGCATTTCATGATGGTTTCTGAATCCAGATCCGTAACAAGCCATGAATTTTCAGAAATTTCACGTTCAAGTTGCTTTGGCTCCCATCCGGAATAACCAATGAAAAAACGTACATGGTTGTTTTTTACATTTCCTTCAAGGATATGTTGTTTTAAAATTTCAAAGTTGCCGCCCCACCAGAGGTTGTTCATTATTTTTACCGAACCGGGAATCTGGTCGCCTAATATATGGATAAAATGCAGCGTGTCTAACCTCACGGGCCCGCCGATAGAAATTTTCGTGTTAAATACTGGAAAGTCTTTTATGGTCTCGTTAATATTGAAGTCCGTGAATTTATTTAAAGCAAAACCGATAAAAAAACCGTTTTCTTCCGACGTAAGGAGCACTACGGCCCTTTTAAAATAAGCATCCTGGACAAAAGGTTCTGATATCAGTATCTTTCCCTGCGCGGGAGCTACATTGTTGTGTTCGATTTTAAAATAATCCACTCCTAAATCCATAAAAAAAATTGTTTGCTGCCAAAATAGGAATTTTTACAAACGCGGCAAAAATTATTCAGAAGATTTTATCTCCAGCTTAAATCCTGTGCCGTGGATATTACTGATGGTTACCAAAGGCTCGTCTTTAAAGTATTTTCTGAGTTTCGTGATATATACGTCCATGCTGCGGCCCATGAAATAATCGTCGTCGCCCCAGATTTTTTTAAGAGCTGTTTCCCTGCGCAGAACGCTGTTTTTATTTTCACACAGCATTTTTAAAAGCTCTGCTTCTTTTTTGGTTAAGGTATATGAGTTTGTTTTGTTTTTCAGAAGTTGATTTGTATAATTAAAAGTTAAGTTGCCCAATTCAAAAATCAGTTCCTGCGGTTCTTTGCCCTGCGATTTTTTCACTCTTCGCAAAATGGCTTCGATTCTGAGGCTGAGCTCTTCTGTGCTGAACGGCTTGGTAATATAATCATCCGCGCCAATCCGGAACCCTTTGATCCGGTCTTCTTTCATTTCTTTGGCTGTGAGAAAAATAACAGGCATGTCTTCATTGATTTCTTTTATTTCGGAAGCCAGAGTGAATCCGTCTTTCAGGGGCATCATCACATCCAAAATGCAAATATCAAAAACCCTTGCTTTGAAGGAGTGCAGACCGTCCACTCCATTTTTTCGCAGATCAACAGTATAATGCAGCATTTCCAAGTAATCCTTTAGAATAAATCCCATGTTTTCGTCGTCTTCAACTAATAATATATTGGCTTTTTTATTACTCATGATTTTGGATTAGTTATACATTATATTATAGACGCAAAATATTGCTTTAATTTAAGATAAAGGAATTGTCAGAGTGAATTCACTCCCTTTGTTAATTTCGCTTTTCACAGTTACGGCTCCTCCGTGCAGTTCTATCAGTGTTTTTACATAATACAGCCCGAGCCCGAAACCTTTTACATCGTGGATATCGCCTGTATGAACCCTATAAAATTTTTCAAAAATGTGTTTTTGTTTTTCAGTTCGGATACCGATGCCGTTATCTTTAATAGATATATGGATGTTTTTTTCCGTGTTGTAAGTCGAAATGAAAATTTCCGGGTCTTTATCGCAATATTTGTAAGCATTATCAATAAGGTTTCTGATGATGTTTGAAAAGTGCATCCGGTCTATAACAGCAAAATGTTTTTCGGCATTTAAAGAATATGACAACTTAACTTGTTTCTGGCGCTGTTCAAGACAAAGCGAGGATACGGTGTTTTGAATTATTTCATGAATATCAGTATTTGTTTTCTGCAGATTATACGCCTGCTTGTCAAGTTCGGATATTCGTAAAACCTGGTCAACAAGAATGTATAGCCTCTGATTTTCGTCATAAATTATCTTTGCATATTTTTCAAGGCGTTCCGATGAAGTGCTGTTGTCTGATTTTAATAACACCTCGCTTGCCATAGATATCGTAGAAATAGGTGTTTTCAACTCATGAGTCATGTTATTTATAAAGTCATTTTTCATCTCAGAAATTTTCTTTTGCCGTACAATGGTCATTACTATATACGCAAAGCTGAAAATCACGATCAGCAGAAAAATTATTGACAGGATGAGCCAGGCCGCCATCTGAACAATAATAAAATGGCGCTTTTTGGGAAAATATACTTCCAGGTAATAAGAACCGGCATTTTTTATACAGGATAAACCGGCTTTGTGGCACGAGACGGAGATTTTATTATGGATGCTCCCTTTTCTTGCAAAGAGCAATGAGTCGTTTTTTGATTTTACAATGGCAAATTCATAGATCGTATCAAGTTTCTGATATGAGAAATGAACGCGCAGCAATGAATCAAGGACATTGGTCTGTATGAATTCCCTCTTGGATTTATCACGGCTGCACGAAAAATAGCAATAGCTTTTTGATGAATCCGGTTTTTCCGTATTGTACTTTTCAATATCGCCGAGAACATCTCTTAGAGCAAGGGTAACCCGGTGGTCAAATTGTTCTTCGGTAAGGTAAATGGCATTCCGGATCCAGAAAAGCTGCATTATAATTAATCCCAAAAGCGAAAGGGCAGTAAGGAAAATAATAATCTTAATAGTCCTGTTCTTCATGGTATCCGGCTTATCGGTTTCAAAGATAGTCTTTATTTAAGCGAATTTAAAAAAGATTAACAAAACTTTAACAATAATTAGCAATCATATCTGCTTTTTGGTGTGATTGAAAAAATTTTAATGGTTAACCCGGGTTGCATATATAATATAATGTATAATCAAATTTATAATGAGTTTATTTGGTTAACATCTGAATGAAAAATCCGGTATTTAAAAAATATTTTACATAAAAAATATTTTCTGTTGAAATAAAAAATTTACTACTTTGGTAAACTTATTTTAATGGAATAATTTGGAATGTATGGCTAAGAGCCTTCTTAAAATATATGTATCGCTTTTCTTGATCCTGTCTGCATTTTTGACATATCCACAGGAACAATCTTCAAAGCAGTCGGAAGCGATAGACCTTAGGTTTTTTAATAACGATTCGCTTGCCGGTCTCATCCTTCAGGGGATAAATAAACAACTTGCATTTAATAACCATGAAGAACTCAGGGTTCATAAAATATTAAAAATGGCAGCCGAAGATCAGGCTGAATTTATGGCAGAAATCGAGGATGCCGTATTGGAGCAGGGCAGCCAAAAAAAGAAAACCACCGAAGACCGGATGATTTTTTATGGAGGCTCTGTGTATGCCCAGGAATTAGTTACAAAAGAACCCTTGAAAAAAGGCGATATGAATTTATCATACAAAGAACTTGCTTACAACATTGTTTTTAAATGGCAGAGCAACAAGAAAAACATGGATGTTTTTTTAAATCCCGACTATATATTTATCGGTATAGGTTGTAAGATTGATAAAAAAGGAAAGAAACTTTATGTGTCGGCAGTGCTGGGAAATTATAAGTCGTTAAATGCAGGCGCCAACAGGAGGGGAGAAATGGATGTTCCTTATACTACAAGGCTTTGGGGCCTGATGCCTTTTGAAGATAAAATTTGCAGAAAATGTAACGACTTCAGAAATATGGTTGACCTGCAGAAAGGTTTATCCGTAAGGGATGGATTCATATATTTTAAATGCAACCGGCTCAAAAATCTTACCCGTCTGCTTCGCGATCCCAAAGACGGAATTGCCGTGGAAGTGGTACAGAAAGATCAATATCCATGCACCGGCGAGAATATCGTAGACAACAATCTTGTAAACAAAGGCATTATTGTTAATAGAATGTGGAGCCGGAGACTTTTCAAGAAAAACCTGAATAAAGATAAAAAAAGAGATGAACTGGAAGTAAAGATCGGAAAATTTCCCGAGGGCATTAAAGGAGAGTATGAATTAAATCTTCTGATAATAAAAGAACAACGCGTATGCAGAAACATTGCAAGATCCTATGTAATTGATGCGGGGCTGGAGTATTCCAATAAAGTCGAACTGCTTGCCGATACCATTACAATCAGCGGAACTACGAAATTTGAACCCTCTGTTACCTCTTCGATAATTACATTTAAAATTCCTTTTGAAAAAAGTAAGGTAGATTATAAATCGCAGGATGTTGAGCCGCTTTTAAAGCAACTGAAGGAACCGGATTATATCATTAACGAGGTGAAGATTACGGCGTATTCATCTATCGAAGGCAGCGAGGAACGAAATGCACAGTTGCAGAAAGACAGGGCTCAGAGTATTCTGAAAGTGCTTGAATCGCGCCAGAAAACCAAGATCATTCCCGCTATCCTTACAAAAGATAACTGGGAGCTGTTTCAAAAAGACATTAAAGAAACCAAGTATGCCGACTTAGCTGATAAAACCCTTCAGGAAGCACAGGACTTTATCCGGGAGAATAAAATTCATGAAGAACTGGAGCCTATATTGGCAAAAGAACGATATGCTGAAGTTGTGATGAAAGTAACCTATGATATCGGAGGAGAAAAAGAACAACCCTTTGCCGTAAGCATGTTTAATAAAGCCGTGAAGAGGCGCGACCTGCCCATGGCGCTTTCGGTACAGAAATTTATTTTTAAGAAAGTTCTTAGAAAAAAATACAATTCACAAACTGTAACCAATATGGATATTCCGTTGGAGAAAGATTTTGCAGGCCTGCTTATGAACAAACTCTGGCTTGAAAGGTATGTAAAAAACAGCGATCTGAATAAATATTATTATGATCAGATCGGCAAATACACGCAGCTTGATCCTTCCAATCCATACATACTGTATAATTATTTATATTGCGAAATTGTGAATGGTGAACTTGGCAATGAAAAATTAGTTCAGGAAAGGCAGAAGCTCATAGATGGCCTGTATTCTTCAACACTAAGCAAACCAACGATTGATAACCTGAACATCGAATATCAGTTTAAAATTATTCATGCCTACGATTCTCTTGCCACTCCGCATCCCAAGATGGTTGCCAGCTTAGAGAAGATTAAGAAAATCGTGAATGTGAACGATGGAAACTGGCAGAGTTCATTAAAACTTGCATACATGTTTATTGCACAAAAGGATTATGATTTTGCCATTAAATTAGTTGAACCCTTTATCGAAGAAGATAATGTTTTCGACGAATTAGTTTTTACATACATTGCTCTGTGCTCTAAAACCACGCAACGGCTTAATACGTCTCTGTTTTTAAATGCTATGAAAAAAGCTAAAGAACTGGATTTTGATCGTTTCTGTAAAATTATCAGCGATACCCGGATGACTTTTCAGATTTTTGAAAACACAGATGTAAAAGAGCTTTACTGTAAAACCTGTAAGGGTAAATAATTTGTTAAAAGTTGCAGTAAGTGTCTGTTCATAAGTGATTTTAAACAGTAATTTGAGAGAGGCTGAAAGAAATATTAAAAAATAATAAAAATAATTGTTAATAAAATTTGTTTATAATTTAGATATTATTAAATTTACGACCTTGTTCTTTTCATTGTGAAAACTAAGTTTGATTAAAAAACAGGAAATCCAAAGTTATTAACAATTTACTATTTTTGAACAGGTTATTGTTGATAATTTGAAGAAATACTTGACAATTAACAGAGAATTGTTAATTTTCAGAAATTCAAAAAGTTATAAAAAATATTGAATTATAAAAAATTATTCGCCTGACAGTAAAACGAATATACTTTTTTTGAAATATACAAGAGTAAAATTATTTTTTTTTCAGTTTTTTTATAACAATATTGTCCGAAGAACTAAGAAAAAAACGATACTTTTTAAAAATATTAATACAAAATGGGTAAGAATCATGAAGAGGTATGGAATAATTGTCTCCAGATAATAAAAGATAATGTACAGACTATAACTTTTAAAACATGGTTTGAACCGATTATCCCTCTCAAACTTGAAAGCAATATTCTTACGATCCAGGTGCCGAGTCTTTTCTTTTATGAATATTTAGAAGAACACTACATAGATCTTTTAAAGAAAACATTGTGCAAAGAACTTGGCTCCGATGCTAAACTTGAATATAATGTTGTGATGGAAAACAATCCGTTTTTCAGCAAACAACCATATACTGTGAAAATGCCGGGTTCAGCGAACATCAAGAAAGAACTGAAAAACAAACCGGTTTCCATTCCGCTTAGCATAGATGATAATCCTGGAATTAAGAATCCGTTTATTATTCCCGGCTTGAAAAAGCTCACAGTCGATCCCCAACTGAATCCGGAATATTCATTCGCAAATTTTATTGAGGGCGAATGCAATCGTCTTGCACGATCTGCCGGGTATGCGGTTGCCAATAATCCTGGAGGCACAGCATTTAATCCCCTCCTGATCTATGGCGGATCCGGCCTGGGAAAAACACACTTAGCTCAGGCTATAGGTATTGAAGTGAAAGAAAAAATGCCTGACAAAACGGTCTTGTATGTTACCGCGCATAATTTTCAAACACAATATACAGAAGCTTCACGCAACAATACCAGAAATGATTTCATTCATTTCTACCAGATGATTGATGTGCTCATCATTGATGATGTTCATGAGTTTGCCGGAAAAGAAAAAACACAGGATATCTTTTTCCAGATATTCAATCACCTTCATCAATCCGGAAAGCAACTTATACTCACATCTGATAAACCGCCGGTAGAAATGCAGGGCCTGGAACAAAGATTGCTTTCACGATTCAAATGGGGCCTGGCTGCAGACCTTCAGATTCCCGATTATGAAACCAGGATTTCTATCCTCAGGAAAAAAACCTATAACGACGGTATCGAACTTCCGCTTGAAGTCACCGAATATATTGCTTCACATATTTCCACAAATGTCCGGGAACTCGAAGGTGCATTAATATCCCTGCTGGCACAGTCTACTCTGAATAGAAAAGAGATTACGCTGGATCTTGCAAAGCAGATGATTGACAAACTTGTTAAAAATACCAAACGGGAAATTTCTATCGATTATATTCAGAAAGTGGTGTGCGACTATTTCAACCTTCCTATGGATACTTTTACATCCAAAACAAGAAAACGAGAAATCGTTCAAGCCCGCCAGATCGCCATGTTCTTTGCAAAGAGCCTTACCAAAGCATCCCTTGCAACCATCGGATCCAATATTGGAGGGAAAGATCATGCAACCGTGCTTCATGCCTGCAAAACAGTAAACAATTTGATTGATACGGATAAAACCTTCAGGGTTTATATTGATGAAATTGAAAATAAATTGAAAATATAATTTTATTTAAAATCAAAATAATGAAAACAGGTTCTGCGGTATTCCGGAACCTGTTTTTTTACTTATGAATCTATGCAGAATCGTAAATTAAGATTAGTGTTCATGGGAACCCCGGAGTTTGCAGTAGACCCGCTGAAAGCTTTGGTTGAGAATGGGTATAATGTGGTTGGCGTTGTGACGGCTCCTGATAAACCCGCCGGAAGAGGTCGGCAAATCGAGCAATCGCCTGTAAAAAAATATGCGGTCGAAAATAATTTAGCGGTTTTTCAACCGGAAAAATTAAAAAATCAGGAATTCATAGATCAGTTAAAAAAACTAAAAGCAGATCTTCAGATTGTAGTAGCTTTCAGAATGCTTCCGGAAGCAGTTTGGAATATGCCTCCCAAAGGAACAATTAATCTCCATGCCTCGCTACTTCCGCAATACAGAGGCGCCGCCCCGATAAACTGGGCAATAATAAACGGTGAAAAAGAAACGGGTGTAACCACTTTTTTCCTGCAGCAGGAAATTGATACCGGGAAAATTATTTTCTGCGAAACCGTTACGATTGACGATCATGATAATGCAGAAATTCTGCATGACAAATTAATGCAAAAAGGTGTTACCCTTGTTTTGAAAACCGTTGATGCCATTGATTCCGGCAATTACCCGCTAATGGATCAGAAATCATTGGTTAATGAAGAAAAACCGCTGAAAACCGCTCCTAAGATTTTTAAAGAAGATTGCAAAATAAACTGGACAAAAACCGCTGATGATATTTATAATTTTATAAGAGGATTAAGCCCATATCCGGCGGCATGGACTGATTTTATTTCTGACAACGGAATTGTGGTTTCAGTGAAAATTTTTGAAGCTGAAAAAATAGTTGAAATACATAGTTTCCATCCAGGAATGATTCTTACGGATGGGAAAAAATATTTAAAAATAGCGGTTAACAGCGGTTTTATTAAAATTCTATCACTGCAACAAGCTAGTAAAAAAAGATTAAGCATAGAAGAGTTTTTGCGCGGGTTTAAAATAAGTGAATACAAAATTTATATGTAAAATAGCGGTTTTTTATATTAATACTATGCTGATTCTGGAAAACGATAAGATAAAACTCAGGGCAATTGAGCCTGAAGATATGGATTTGCTTTATGAATGGGAAAATGACCGATCTTTATGGGAGGTTAGCAACACATTGGTTCCATTTTCAAAATACACACTCAAAAAATATCTTGAGAATTCACATCTTGATTTGTATGAAGCAAAACAATTGCGGCTGATGATTGTGGAGAATGAAAAAAATAAAACCGTTGGCGCCATTGACCTTTTCGATTTCGAACCCTTTCACAGCAGGGTGGGCATAGGGATCCTTGTATATGATAAAAACGATCGCCGGAAAAATTTTGCGTCAGAAGCGCTGAATATAATAATTAATTATTGTTTTAATACCCTGATGCTGCATCAACTGTATTGCAATATTACAACCGATAATAAATCAAGCCTTGACCTTTTTACAAAACAGGGATTTATAATTGCCGGTGAAAAGAAAGACTGGATAAGAGTTTGCAATAAATGGAAAAGTGAATATTTCCTGCAACTTATAAATTAATGAGCTTCTTTCATAAGCACAAACCCCTGTTCCCACTGCACCCAGCACCCAGCACCCGATACCCTGCTTCCTGCATCCAATCTATACCACCTCCTCATACGAGGGAATCTCTTTCAAAAACGAATACGAATTATTCTCATAATCCATCCTGCAGCAATAGTGCGACTTTCCGTTGGTAACAAGTAAATAATCAACCCGCAGTTTAATATTGTATGTTGCAATCTGATTAAAAGTTTCCTGCGATAATTTTACAGTCGGGGCCTTGCACTCAACAATCATTACAGGTTTTGCAGAATTGTTAAACAGCACGGCATCGCAGCGTTTTTCAAGTTGGTTAACAGTAATAGAGGTTTCAACTGCGATAAGGGATCGCGGGAAATTTTTTCCCTGTATAAGAAATTGAACTATGTTCTGCCGCACCCATTCTTCAGGCGTAAGTGCAACAAATTTTTTCCTGATTTCATCAAAAATGAGATATCGGTTGTCTTCCTGTTTAATTTTGAAAGAATACTCCGGCAAATTCAGCTTTTCCATATATTTAAAGCCCGGATAACCCTGTTAATAGATATTTTATAAATCAGAAACCCTGTGAAATGATTTTTGATAAAATTAGATATTTTTGTCAAAACATAATTTAATTTTCATGAAAACTAAAGAAGAAATTGTTGAAAACTGGCTGCCCCGTTATACCGGAAGGCCATTGAAAGACTTTACACAACACATTTTGCTGACAAACTTCAATCATTATCTTGACTTGTTTTCACAATGGTATAATGCTCCGATTATTACCGGGTACCCGATGCCCAGCGTTGCCGCAAATGGTATTACATTGATCAATTTCGGGATTGGCAGCCCGAATGCTGCATTAATGATGGATCTGTTAAGCGCTATTCACCCAAAGGCGGTTTTATTTCTTGGCAAATGCGGCGGTCTGAAAAAGAAAAATGCGCTGGGCGATCTTATTTTACCCATAGCGGCCATCCGGAGCGAAGGTACTTCTAACGACTATCTTCCGCCTGAAATTCCGGCATTGCCCGCATTTAACCTGCAGCGCGCAGTCTCTTCCGCAATCCGCGACTCTCACCGCGATTATTGGACCGGTACGGTTTTTACTACCAATAAACGGGTTTGGGAATGGGACGAGCGTTTTAAAAAATATCTTGAAAAAACCCACGCCATGGCTATTGATATGGAAACCGCCACTATTTTTATCGTTGGTTTTTATAACGAGATACCCAGCGGCGCCCTTTTATTAGTATCCGATCAGCCTATGATTGCAGAAGGAATAAAAACCAGTGAAAGCGATAAAAAAGTTACGGCGCAATATGTTGAAGATCATATCAAAATCGGTATTGTTTCGCTGCGTGAAATCATTGAAAACGGGCAGTCTGTCAAACACTTGAAATTTTAATTTTATTCACTTAAACTGCTGTTTTTTCTATGGCAAGCGATAAAATCACATACGAACAGATAATAGCCGATATTCAAAAAAAGATTTATAAACCGGTTTATTTCCTGATGGGTGAAGAACCTTATTTTATTGATAAAATTACTGAATATATTATTAATAATGTATTGTCGCCAGACGAACGTGATTTTAACCAGACCATCGTATATGGGAAAGACATGGAAAATGCAGCGGCGGTCATTAACCTGGCCAGACGTTATCCGATGATGTCGAACTATCAGGTGGTTGTGGTTAAAGAAGCCCAGAACATCAAAAAACTTGAAGACGACCTGATTTATTATGTTGAAAACCCGATGAAATCAACCATCTTAGTTATTAATTATAAATATGATAAGATTGACGGGCGTAAAAAAATCGGAAAGGCAATCGAAAAAAACGGGGTACTCTTTGATTCAAAAAAAATCTATGATAACCAGGTCCCAGGCTGGATAACTTCGTTCCTGAAAAAAGATAGCTATACAATATCCCCCATGGCCAGCCAACTGCTCGCAGATTTTTTAGGAAACGACCTGGGAAAGATTGTGAACGAATTAGAGAAGCTGATCATTACGCTTCCTGCAGGATTTAAAGAAATCACACCTGATCATATAGAGAAAAATATCGGGATCAGTAAAGATTACAATGTTTTTGAATTGAATTCCGCTTTATCCGTAAAGGATGCACTGAAAGCAAACCGGATCATAAACCACTTCAGTAAAAATCCGAATGAGTATCCTCTGGTAAAAACAATGACCGCTGTTTTTATGCACTTCAACCGGATTTTGATTTATCACTCTTTGCCTGATAAGTCCGATAATAAAAATGTTGCATCCCTGTTGGGCATCCATCCTTTTTTTCTGAGCGAATATAAAACCGCCGCCAAAAATTACAGTTATGCAAAAACCATTGATGTGATTTCTATATTGCGTGAATATGATATGAAATCAAAAGGCGTTGATAATATTTCAACTTCCGACCTCGGGCTGATGAAAGAATTAGTTTATAAAATCATACATTAATGAAAAAAAACAGGTTGGGTGTTGCCGTATTCGGGCTTTTGATTTTTTTATTTTCCTCCTGCCAGGTTGCCTATTTTCTTTTTCATCCGAAAGTTAAATTTACTGATGCGTATATCAAATCGCAGGATCATCAGTTTACTGTTGAAACGCCTGAAATTTTCGAATTGGTGAATGTCGCCTACGCCCTTTCGGAGAATGGACAGAAACACCCATGGATGGTGAACAAAAAGAAAAATTATTATAATGAAGTGCGTAATTATTTTGCAGCATACACAACGCACCCGCTGATTCTGAAACTGAATAAAAAAGTTAAAAAAGATTACCAGTATTATTTTGAAGAACGGGATAATGCGTATGGTTACGAATTCAGCAATGATAAAATTGTAACAAACAATTATAAAAACCTGCACGGTATTCATACCATCGGAGCGGATCTGGATTTATGGGAAGATTTTGCAAAAGAAAGTAAATACAAAAGATTTTATGAATTTCATAAAGAGTATTATCAGCAGGTGATCGCTAATATAAAAAAGTTGCTGTCGTTAAACCGGATGTGGGCATGGCTCGAAAACAAATTTTCAAATAAATATAACAGTTATAAAATTGTTGTATCTCCGCTGATTTATGGATCGCACTCTACTTCGCGGGTTATGGACAAAGATTTCATCGAATGTATCATGTTCGTTTCTGATGCGGAACGCGATACCTCCAGATATAAACCTGAAGTTTTCCAGGGACTATATGCGCGGGTTGTATTTACAGAAATTGATCATAACTATGTGAATCCTGTTTCAGAAAAGTTTAAAAAACAGATCAAAACCGCCATGCGGGATTTGAATGCATGGAATAATGGCAAACAGGGATATGACAATACACAGATGACGTTTAATGAATATATGACATGGGCGGTTTTCAGCTTGTATCTGAAAGATAATTATTTAAAAGACGATTTTGATGCAGTCAATAATAAAACCGTTGACATGATGGTGAATTATCGCGGGTTCACAAAATTCAGTGAATTCGATAAAAAACTGCTGGAACTTTATGAAAAAAATCCTGAGAATATTGAAGGGTTATACCCTGAAATAATCAATTGGATGAATAGTCGGAATTAATAAATTGTTGAAAATAAATCAAAAAAAATGAATTGGAAAATTTTAACACTTGCAGCCATGAGCATCATAATTTTATCGTGCTGCTCCGGTAATAAGGAGCAGACAGAAAACAAGGCGCAGCCGCCGAAAGATGATTTCAAATATCTTGCCGAACAGGTTGCCGACATGAAATTATTGCGTTATAAGGTGCCGGGTTTCGACAGCCTTTCGGTTAAGCAGAAAGAGCTGATTTATTACCTGAGCCAGGCGGCCCTTTGCGGACGCGATATTACCTGGGACCAGAATTTCAAACACAACCTGTGCATTCGCCGTACACTAGAAGCAATCATTGATTGTTACACAGGCGATAAAAATTCTGAAGATTGGAAAAAGTTTATCGTTTATACAAAACAGGTTTGGTTTTCTAACGGCATTCATCACCATTATTCAAACGATAAATTTGTGCCGGAATTTTCAAAAGAATATTTTGTAGAATTAGTGAAGAATTCCAAAGATGCCAGGTTCCCTCTCGAAAAAGGCGAAACCGTTGACGATCTGGTAAAGAAATTAACACCCGTGATGTTCGATGCAACCCTGTTTGCAAAGCGGGTTAATCAGGCTCAGGGTGTTGACATGATCGCTGCTTCGGCAAGTAATTTTTATGAGGGTCTCACACAAAAAGAGGCCGAAAATTTTTATAAAAAAATGATGAAAAAAGAGGAGAAGGAACCGATCTCTTATGGTTTGAATTCAAAACTCGTAAAGGGAAAAGGTAAAATATCTGAAAAGGTTTATAAAGTTAGCGGTATGTATGGCGCCGCTATTGAAAAGATCGTTTACTGGCTCGAAAAAGCGGTAGCGGTTTCTGAAAATGAAAAACAAAAAGAGCACCTGCAAAAACTTATTGAATATTACAAGACCGGCGATCTTAAAACATGGGATGATTATAACATTAAATGGGCAAAAGACAATGATTCTCACATTGATTATGTGAACGGTTTTATCGAGGTGTACGGCGACCCGCTGGCATTAAAAGCTACATGGGAATCGGTTGTGAATTTCAAGGATATTGAAGCTACAAAACGTGCTGTCACTATCAGCGGCAATGCGCAGTGGTTCGAAGATCATTCCCCGGTGGATTCCCGGTTTAAGAAAAAAGAAGTTAAGGGCGTTACCGCAAAAGTAATAACCGTTGCACAATTAGGAGGCGATTGCGACCCTTCGACGCCGATCGGGATAAACCTGCCAAATGCCGACTGGATCAGAAAAGAACACGGTTCCAAATCAGTCACTATGGACAATATCACTTATTCTTATGATCAGGCATCCATTGGCAATGGTTTTCTGGAAGAGTTCTGTTTTACAAAAGAAGAACGCGAACTGCAGGAAAAGTACGGCGCTATGGCAGGAAATATTCATACGGATTTACATGAATGCCTCGGGCATGGTTCAGGCCAGATGTTGCCCGGCGTCAGCGCAGATGCGTTGAAAAATTATCATTCCGTTCTCGAAGAAGCGCGTGCCGATCTGTTTGCATTATATTATATGATGGATCAGAAAATGGTAGAAATAGGCGTTATGCCAAATCTCAATGTTGCCAAAGCGGAATACAACAATTATGTCCGCAACGGGATGATGACGCAGTTGACAAGGGTGGAACCCGGAAAAGACATTCAGCAGGCTCATATGAGAAACCGCCAGTTGATTGCAAAATGGTGTTACGAAAAAGGCGAAAAAGAAAAAGTGATAGAAAAGAAAGTTAAAGAAGGAAAGACGTTTTATGTAGTTAACGATTATAATAAACTCCGTGTATTATTCGGCGATTTGCTGAAAGAGGCGCAACGGATCAAATCGGAAGGAGATTTTGAAACCGGCAAAAATCTGGTCGAATCTTATGCTGTGAAAGTTGACCCGGAACTGCATAAGGAGGTTAAAACCCGCTACGAGAAACTTAAACTTGCACCGTATGGTGGTTTTATTAACCCGGTTTTCAAACCCGTTATGCAGGGTGATAAAATCGTTGATGTAAAAATTGAATACCCGAATAATTTTATGGAGCAGATGCTTTATTATTCTAAGGAATACTCATTCCTTCCAACCTATAATTAAGAAAAAATGGATGACTAATTTTCAGCAGCTTCACCCTTCAGGGCGGGGGCAAAAAAGCTGCTGAAAATAACAACATTGTACTTTTTAGAGAGTCTCTTTTTTAGTAAAAAATCAGTTTATTTTTGGGATCGATTTTCTTTTTCTCCGACAATACTTTGAATGCTTTTTCTAAGTTTTCCGGTTTCACGCAATTGATGTAAATATAAGCCATCCCGTTATCGTCTGTCCATGACTGGATAAAATCTTTGGATGTTTCGGTTTTTTGAATGCCGTTAATTTCCTTTGCCAATAATTTGTAATTTTTATCATGATCCTTTGTTACAATCATGAACTGTGTATTAAAACTTTCTTTCATTTCTTTGATCGTACTCAATTCAATTGGTGTGGATGCATTCATGCTCCTGGGTTCGAAATACTGGAATAATTTGTTGTAGATAAGCCCGGGTGTTGTATCAGTAACGAGACTGAAAAAAGTCAGCAGGTTATTATATTCTATCGTTGCATCCGGAAAGGTCTGTGAAAAGATGGAAATACAATTTTCAACAAGATAGTTGTCTATAGATTTGTTGCTTTCAAGGTAATTTGAAACAATGGGATAAATTTTTTTGGAATAGGAATTTATATAGAAATTATTATACCATTCCGCAGTATCAAGTTTTCCCGTAAACTGTTTATATATCCAACCGTTTCCGATGGCGCTGGCAAAGGCTTCGTTGATCCAGTTGTAAGAATGTATTTTAAAATCCGATTTATTGGATAAAAAGAAATTTTCAAAATTTGTCTGCATCTCCGTTGATTGCTCGGAATAAAGCAGGTGGCACATCTCATGTAATACAATACTTAGTAAGACGGCATGATCTTGTGTTTCTAAGCAAATATCGGCCATTATTATATTTCCCAGGGGAGCGGCATTGGTGGTGCTGTGTTTTCCCGGCACGGGATTCAGATAGATATAGAAAGGCAGGTCTGATTGCCATTCGCTGTGATAAAATGTTGCGATTTGCCTGAAGCGGGTTTCAATATTCTGTTTCTGAATAAAATTACTCAATAGTTGTTGCTGGTTCAACAGATCTTTTTCATATGGCTTCCAGATCAGGGAATCATAGATGGGTGTGAAATACTGAAGGATTTCAAATAATTTTTTCTGGTCTTTCTGGGGAAACAAACCAAGACAACGGATCCTTAGATCATTCATATCTGTTGCGTTTGAACTTGCTATCAGCAGGAGATTTTTCGTGTTTCCTCCGTTATGCCTGTTCTCCGGATACCCTTCGTATTCGAAGGAATGATTAAGTCGCAACGATTTATAGTCTTCAATATACTGCCTGCTTTTCGGATCATTGTATTTACTTTGCTGAAATAATTTTCCGATATTGTACACCTCGCTGTGACTGGCGGTAATGATATCAATAAATCGCATCAGGGAATTAATCCGATTAAATTTAACTTCGATTTTAATGTTATTTTGCGCAATCACCTGGTAACTGCATAGGGCAAAAAAAACAATCAATAATTTTTTCATATTTTTTGTATTAACCCGTAAAGCTAAATATTTATACTGTGCATGAGTTAAAATCATACAATAATAATTTGGTATAGAGGAATAGGGTATAGAGGTATAAGTCGTATAAACTCTATACCTTTATTACTTTATACCCTATACCTAATCCTGTACAAATTTACCCCGTTTTATGTATAATACCAACTTGTATTAATAAAATAGTCCAAAACTTGTTCCGGTTTATCGGAAGCTATTTTTAAATTTGTAAAAGATAAATCATACCCGAGTGGACAGATGGATAGTATATATTTTATTTGTTTTTGCCCTTTGCGGCAATTCATGCACATTTCAAAAACTGTTCTATCACCCGGACATAAAAAATAATGAGAACAGAATTAAGGATTATTCCAGCGAAGAGGTAAATATCCCCTCAAAGAACGGAAAAAAAATCAATGGTCTTTTCATAAAACCGAATGTATCACCTCTGGCAACTATTTTATTTTTACACGGTAATGCCGGGAATATCGGCAGTTGGAAGAAAACGATCGAAGCGCTTGCAAAAAATAGTTTTCAGACATTCATTTTCGATTACCAGGGTTTTGGAAAATCCGAAGGCGTAGTGAAGCATAAAAATCTTCTCTCCGATGCCGAAGCGGCCTTGATTTACCTGAAAGGGAGGGAAGATGTAAAAAATACTAAATTAATAGTTATGGGGATGTCTATCGGCGGTCACCTGGCATGCGCATTGACAAACAAGCATCAGGACAATATCCATGCAATGGTTATTGAGGGGGCATTTACCACGCATAATGAAATTGCCACATATAGTATGCCTTGGTTTATAAAGCCCATCGCAAAACTGGCGGTAATTTCAAAATATAAAGCAAAGAAAAACATTAAAGGAATAAAGATCCACAAATTGATTGTTCATAGTACGGAGGATGAGATTATCCCTTTTAAAATGGGAAAGAAACTTTTTGAAAATGCTGTTGAACCCAAGCAATTCTGGGAAATAAAAGGGAAGCATATTCACGGAATACTCGATTATCAGGAAGAATATATGAAGAGGCTGAAGGAACTGATTGGTTGTAAGTAGTAGCACACAACCTGAAACCTGAAACCTGAAACCTGAAACAGTAATGTATATAACAAATGAAAGTAAACGGAAAAAATTACCGGACTGTATGGATGGAAGGCTCGGCAGTATTGCTGATTGAGCAGAATCTGCTTCCCTTTGAATTTAAAATATTTGAAGCCAAAACATACTTAGATACATGTTTTGCGATAAGGACGATGATTGTAAGAGGGGCCGGGGCAATTGGCGCAGCGGCAGGTTACGCCATGGCGCAGGTATTTATGCAGGCTCCGGCAACAGGTTTTTCTGAATATATTGAAAAGGCAAAAAAAGATATTGAGGCAACAAGACCTACGGCGCAGAACCTTTTTTATGCTGTCGGCAGGGTTTATAATGCAGGGAAAAAATCTATTGAAAATGCAGTGAAAGAAGCCCGCCAGGTTGCCGATGACGATGCCATGACATCACAAAAAATCGGGGAATATGGCAATGAGCTTATTAAAGACGGTTTTAACATAGAAACCCATTGCAATGCCGGGTGGCTGGCTTTTGTAGATTACGGTACGGCCTTGTCTCCGATATATTATGCACACCATAAAGGCAAAAAAATATTTGTCTATGTGGACGAAACCCGTCCCCGCAGCCAGGGCGCACGGCTCACGGCATGGGAATTAAAAAACGGGAATATTCCTCATGTGATTGTACCAGACAATGCCGGCGCTTTACTGATGTCGCAGGGGAAAATAGATATGATGATCGTCGGCGCCGACCGCATTGCCCGCAACGGAGATGTCGCAAACAAGATCGGAACATTCGAAAAAGCCATTGTGGCAAAAGAATTCGGAGTTCCATTTTATGTGGCAGCCCCCATGTCAACATTCGATATCAATTGCCTTTCCGGCAAAGATATCCCGATCGAAGAACGCAGCGAGGATGAGGTGTTATATCAGTCAGGTACTGATGAAAAAGGGGCTATTAATAAAATTCTGGTTTGCTCTCCCGGTTCTCATGCGTTCAATCCTGCTTTTGATGTTACTCCTTCAGGCTATGTTTCCGGGATTATTACTGAAAAAGGAATCATCAGGCCTTGTGAAAAAGATATTTTGGCATCCGCGTAAAACTTGGCTCTGATAAATTTTTTATGTATTTTTGAAAAAAATATATTTCTCAGGCAACTATCAAACTATAAATATTGTCTTTATTTAAAATGTAATGTCAAACTTAAAATTTTATTAATATGAAAACAACAGGATTATTAGCATTCGTGATTACTTTATTATTTTCGTTTAATGTTTTCGGCCAGATTAAAAGCGATATTGTTGCAACATTCGATTCAAAATCGCCTGTAATCAAAATGGAGCAGGACCAGCAGAAAACCAACTTTGCAGTGGCGACCTTTAAAATTAAAGCTACTGATAAGCAGATAAACGATATCAAGGCTACTGCTTTAAAGTTTGCAAATTTTACAACAGTGATTGTTTCTGATACCAAAGACAGCGACGGGAATTATACCGTTACTACTAAATCAAAACCGCATAAAGACAGCGAAGCAGATAAAGGATTCCTGCAGAAACTTTTATTTGATTTTAATGTTGAAACGGTTGTTTATAATGGCGCCGGATATACGACAGACAAATTTACCGGTGTTGTAAAATAATTGATTTCCCCCGGTTCATATTGAAATTAAAGGATAAATATAATTTTAAATTAAACTGAAAATTATGAAAAGAGGATTTATTCTCATCCTTGTTCTCTGGGCTTATTGTTTTACCGGATTTTCCCAGAATAACACATGTCTTACATCAGATCCTTTCTGTACGGGCACAACCTATAATTTTCCGGCCGGGGTAAATGCCGGATCCGGGGAATCCGGCCCTAATTATGGTTGTCTTTATTCACAACCGAATCCTGCCTGGTATTATATGCAGGTTGACCAACCGGGGCAAATCATTATCTATATGCACAGCACGCCTCAGGTGGATATTGACTTTGCATGCTGGGGTCCGTTTACTTCCTCTACAGGACCCTGCACAGCAGGCTTAACTGCCGCTTGTTCTTCTTGCCCGAATAATACATCAAATCCTAATTTTTATCCCTCAGGCGTCATGATAGACTGCAGCTATTCTACAAGCTGGAATGAAACGGTTCATATTAACAATGCTCAGACCGGGCAATGGTATATTCTATTAATTACAAATTATTCAAACAGTCCGTGCAACATTATTTTTGACCAGTCTAATGCCGGGCAGACTGGCGCCGGATCTACCAATTGCGGTATTCTTGCCCCTCCGGTTACCAATAATGGTCCGTTGTGCGCAGGCCAGACATTACAGTTAACGGCAACACAGAATTACCCGAACGCAACGTATCACTGGACAGGCCCCAATGGTTTTACTTCAACTTTACAGAATCCTACAATTCCAAACGCACAGCCCGTAAATGCCGGAACATATTCTCTGGTGATTACCATCGGATCACAAACCAGTCCTGCAGTTACTACGACTGTTGTTGTAAATGCCAATCCAACAGTAACCCTGCCCGGGGCAACGATCTGTAACGGGAATAATACCACTCTTACACCCACAGGCGCAGCAACCTATCAATGGAGTACGGGAGAATCTACGGCAACCATTACTGTGCATCCTTCGGCAACAACCACATATTATGTTACGGGTACGGATGTTCATGGCTGTGTAGATACAGCCCTTGCAACGGTTACAGTGAACCCGAATCCCACGGCAACATTTTTATCACCTCCTGTTTGCGGTTCTGTGCCTCCGGATCAGATAAACTGGGCAACCCTTACATATACGGGAACAGCAGCCAGCGGAGCCACGTATTACTGGCAGATAGGCGGCAACCCGCAACCCCAGTCCACTTTTTCCGGGCCGGGTCCAATCCAGGTATGGTGGAACGATGTTTCAATAATTACATTTTATAATATTTCTTTGATAGTTACAAACCCGACCGGCTGCGGAGATACTGTCCTAAGCCAGATTCAGGTGCTTCCGTCAAATACGCAACCCAATTGTTGTGTTGCCCCGGTGCCTAATGCCGGGCCGGATGCCAATGTCTGCGGGTTGACCTATCAGTTTCAGGCAATATTGACCCCCGGAAACACCGGTATATGGACACAAATATCAGGTCCGGGTACAGTAATGTATTTACCGGATTCAACCCTGCAAAATGCCTTTGTTACCGTTTCTCAACCCGGACAATATGTGTTCCAATGGCACGAGAGCAGCGGCGCAACCTGTTTTGCCAATGATAATGTTACCATTAATTTTATCCAGATACCGAATGCAAATGCAGGCCCCGATCAGGTTGCCTGCGGCAACATTGCTATAATGGCTGCTGTTTCCAGCGTAGGTTCCGGCCAGTGGAGTTGCGGAGGATGTCCAACTACATTTTCTCCTGCCGGTTCGGCTACAGCTACGGCTACTACCGGCATGTATGGCGAATTCGAATATATATGGGTTGAAACAAACCAGATTTGTAAGGATACAGACTATGTAAACATCACGTATCATGAAGTGCCGAATCCGGATGCAGGGTTAAATGCTACGATCTGCGGTAATTCTGTTACATTAACCGGAACCCCGAATGGAAGTATTTTCCATGGGCACTGGACAGGTCCAAACGGAACACTGTATGAACCCAGCGATACTTCTTCAACCTGCACCGCTACGATTCTTCCGTTTTCTTCATCGCAGAATATAATTACTTTCTATTGGCATCAGTCAAATGAAATGTGTGAAGACTCCGATCTGGTAACAATTACCTTTCTGTTATATGCAGGCACAGGGGCGGTTGTTGCAGGTTTTGACGGTAATACCTGCGATAGCGTATTCCAGTTGCATGGAATTGTTCAGCCGCCTACTCTTGGTACTGGCCAGTGGTCAACAACCTTTAGCGATGTTCTTATTGATGATAATCTGAATGCAAATACGAATATCAGCATTAATCCGTCTACTACGGATTATGGCGATTCTTCAAAATATACCATTACCATGTGCTGGACAGTTTCCAATGGTGCAGGTTGTACTGCCCGCGATTATGTGGATATTACGTTCTGGGAAACACCTCATGCTAATGCAAACGAAGATATGGCAACATGCGGGCTGACTGAAAAAATGCACGCTCAGTTCAGTATAGCTGCTTCTACCGGACAATGGACACTGATAACAGGCCCCAGTACAAATCCCTCGTATGATGATTATACCAACCCCGGCACATTTGTTCAGGTTAGCGTATATGGAGTATATTATTTCTTATGGAGAGAAAGGAACTTATACAATAATTTATGTTCTTCTACCGATACCGTTGCGGTTGAATTTGTTGAATTACCGACAATCTCAGGCGGCGACGACCAGTGGGTGTGCGGCGACACGGTTTATCTGCATGCGCTTCCAAGCGGCTCAAGCGACGGACAAACCTGGTTAATAGCTCCGGTAACATGGGTAAATATTTTAACGCATCAGGCTGATACAAACGCACAGAAAGACCCCGTTACGAGCGCTCATTATTGGCATACAAACAACGATTCAGTAATTTTCGTGTGGCAGGAATATAATTTACCAACATTATCAACTACTCCACAATGTGCTTCTGTAGATACGGTAATTGTTCATTTCTTTGTTAAATATCCTGCGATAGAATATGTGGATTCGCAATGGGACACGGTTCAGTGCGGAAGAAACTATGATGGACTGAATGCTCAGATACCCCCGGAAGGACATGGTTACTGGGTTGACAACTTAGGCACTACAGATTTCTATCCTCCATCTCCTGATAATTATAATGTGGACAGCGCTGTTGTTGAAAGCTACGGATTACATATATTTTATTGGGTTGTAAGAAACGGTATCCGTCCGAATGGAACTTCTGTATGCGTGGATTCATCAGATGCAGTACCCATCCGGTTCATTGAAATACCCGTTGCCAATGCAGGCGGAAATGCGCATAACTGGGGGAATGGTTCTGAAATTAAAACAGATACCGCCTGCGGATTAGAATATGCGTTAGACCCATATATTACAGGTAGTCCTGTTGGTCAATGGCAAACAACAGGCTGGCCGAACAGGGGCTTTGTAAGCACCAATTCAAATACAAGCGGAATACCTAATGATACTGCATTTTCGACAATTTATAATTCGGATAATCCTTTAAATCCTTATTATGAATTCATCTGGCAGGTTGATAACAGCGTGATACAGGATCCACCGTATTCACATGGCTGCATTGACAGGGATACCTTACGGATTACATTTGCCAGGATACCCACCGGACAGATTGAATCGAGAAAGCCGTATTGTTACGGAGATACAGCCTTGATTACACCCTGGTTCGACCCAAACGGAAAACCGGATCATTTCACATGGAATTTCAATAATGGCACTATAGAATCTGTAAGGCCCAATCCATCAACTAACCAGTATGACAGCATATTCATGGTATCGTGGGACACCACGGGGCATACAATGTATCATATTGTATCATTAGTATCAACCAATGCATGGGGATGCTACAGCAATATTATAACAGATACTATTTATGAACCGGCGGCTATCTATCCGTTAGATTCGATCGTTCCGTCAACCTGTATGCAGACCAATGGGAAAATATTCGTGTTTCCCATAGATTCACTATCCACAACGTATTATTGGATTAATCCGCCGGCAGGACAAAGTGATTCCATTATCAATCTTCTTTCAGGCTATCCATATCAAGTAAGATTCCGGTATGAATCGTGGTCTCCAAACATTTTCTGTATAGATACATTAACAATCATGGTACCGGACACGGGAAAGGTGACAGCGAGCTTTAATACCGCCGTTCTTCATCAGGAACATCTGATACCGGGCTTTAGCGAGCTCTTCTTTACCAATACTTCAGTAGGGGGAAAACGGTATGAATGGCATTTTGGCGATGGAAGTACCTCAACGGCTGAGAACCCGTCGCATATATACACTTCGTTAGAAAAGAGCGATAAAGGGTGTTTTCATGTATACCTGATAGCCTGGAGCAAAGAGGAGTGCGAAGACTGGAGCGACTCAGGCCGGGTATGCTTGGATCCAGTATCGGAATTGACAGCGCCGAATATTTTCTCACCCAATGGAGATGAAAAAAATGATTACTTCCAGGTAAGCGGAAAGACATTGAAAAGTTTCCATGGAATCATCACGAACCGCTGGGGAAAAACCTTGTATGAATGGGACGAGTGGGATAAGGAACT
>JACREX010000034.1 GCA_016212695.1 Bacteroidia bacterium | reverse complement strand
TTAAGAAATAATTATTTAGTTGAATTTATAATAATAAACTTTCCTGAATAAGTTTTGGTAATGTTATTACTAACTAAAGAAAACTGATAAAAGTACATCCCTGCCGGAAGCATATCGTTTGCAAGACTGATCTCAATTTTATTTTCATTTGATTTCAAAGAATGTAAAGAAAATGTTTTTTGAACTCTCATTCCATCTATGTTATAAATTGACATCCTTATATCGCTGTAATTTATATTCTCTTGAAAATTAATAACTATAGTAGATGCTGTAGTTATTGGATTGGGGAATATATGAATATTTACATCCTTTGAAAACATATCTTCAGTTGAGATGAATGCTAATCCGTTCAAATCAAAATGATGAGCATAAACATCATTGTCAATGCCGCGCTTATCCTGCCATACAAATATAGCGCCTCCGTTACCGTCAGAAATATTCTTTGGTCCGGTTTGATTTCCTGTGGCTATTCCTGTAGCAACGCCATTACTTGTCCATAGAGTAGTACCGGCAGCAGTTATACGTTGAGAATAAATATCGGAAATAGTACTTCCTGTGCGGTAATCTTCCCAGACAATTATTGCCCCACCTAAACCATCTCCGATAATATTGGGATTTATCTGATTAAGCAATGCCGTTGAAACAGCTACACCATTTGCAGCCCATTGAGAAACACCGTTCAAATTAATAAGCTGGGCATAAATATCATATTCACCGGAACGAAAATCCTTCCATGTAATTATTGCGCCGGTAGTATTATCTGTTGTAAAATCAATTGCGCTCTGATTGCCTGCCGCAGAACAAACTGCAACACCGTTAACAATCCATTGAACAACTCCTATACTATTGATTCTTTGTGCGTAAATATCGTAATCTGCACCGTTTCTTTTATCTTGCCAGACAATGAAAACTCCACCTGAGCCATCGGGAGCAATCTTAGGGTTTGATTGAGTACCTGTAATACTGCAGATTGATATTCCATTGCTTGTCCATTGTGATACTCCGGACGAATTAATTCTTTGGGCATATATATCATAATCTGCACCGTTTCTTTTATCCTGCCATGTGATAATTGCGCCTGCCTGATTATCTGTTTCAATTTTCGGATTAACCTGATTACCCGTTGCAGCGCATACCGCAACACCACCGGAAGCCCATTGCGCAACTCCATTTGAATTTATCTTCTGCGCATAAATATCCCAACTTCCTATAACGGAATCCTGCCAAACTATTATAAAACCATTAGAACCATCGTTGATTATTTTTGGATTTTGCTGTTCAAGAGATTTAATTACAACTCCCACACCGTTAGAAGCCCATTGTATTGCTCCGGTTGAGTCAATTCGCTGAGCAAAAATATCTTTGTTAGCATTACGGGAATCCTGCCAAACAATTACAGCTCCGCCAAATCCATCTTCAATAATAATAGGGGTTACCTGATTATTTATGTCATTGCAAACAGGAACTCCATTAAATATCCATTTATTAACTCCCTGCGAATTCATTCGTTGCGCATATATATCTCCTGATAAAATATTATTGCGATAGTCAGTCCATGTAATAATTGCTCCGCTTTTGTTATCTGTAATTACCCTTGGATCTTGCTGGTCGTTAATTGTTGCTGAAACCGAAGTATTCAAAGCAGAGTTTGTGTTCCATTGGGCAGTTACAGTAAAATTTATTACATGAAATAGCATAATAACAAAAAGAGTAGTTTTTATTTTCATAATATTATTATTTTTTATTTTATACCATAATTATAATGCAGGGAGGTCATATCCTTGATAGATATCCCCTCAGTACGGTAGCGGCGCCCATGCTTATTTTAATTTTATCAATAACAAAAGTGAGTAAAAAGATTACAATGTTGAACATGATGAAAGTGAAGTTGTAATCGGTTTTGCGGTGAATAGGGTAGTAAATAACTGCTATAATCAGAACCACGGTAATGATGTTGATTATTAAGTTCCGGTGCGTGATGTTTGTTTTTGCGCCATAGCCCTGTGCGGGCGCTAATTTTGCAGGCGCCAGGAATGAAGATAAAATCGGAATCAGTATAAATATTTTTGTAAGATTCAAAGCATTATTTTATTTAAAGTGCGTATTTTCGGTTTGAACCGGTTTTTTTTAACGTTGTCCTGGGTATTGATAATTCCGTAACAGTATTTTGAAATAGAAACAGGCAGAATTTTTTTCCCCCTCATCAGTTCAGTAAAAGGTGAACGGCTGGCTTTTCCCTGTTTCACTTCGGCAATCACAAGGCGGGGAAACGATACTTCTTTATTTTTATTTTTATATGCCAGATTTACATCAATGGTGAGTCGCTCACCCCCTGCTTTGTTGACAAGGGTTATCCGCGAATAATACACCCACAGGGCGGGATGAAGGAGGTCTGCTGAATAGGGCGTTTTTTCAGTTAATAAACTTTCAGCTTTGCCCTGAATGATTTCCTGAAATTCTTTTCTTTTTATCCGGTCTTTGACGGTGCGGTCTTTATTGGTTTTGAATTTTATTTCAAAGAAATGCTGTCCCGAATCCAAGTAACAACGGTGCCGTACTTTATACCTGTTTAGTTTTCCGTTGTGATGCAGCGTGTACAGTAAAAAATCATCCGTATCAAAATACAGGGTTTCATACCGGCTGCTTTTGTTATTGGCAATTTCCAGGGCGCTGTAATAAGGAGCGAGTGTTTCCAAAACAGGTAGCAGATGATTAATATTGAATACAAATTTGGTGTCCATCCTGTCTAACAAACGCACAGAATCCATTTCTTCCAGGGTTATAGGTTCAAATTTAGTTAATATGTCAGCTATTTCCTGCATTCATTAATAGTATTCGTAAGAATATTTCCGGGTTGATTCAAGCACATTGGAAGAATTATATTCCAGCCGGGTTTCTTTTAATTTTTTTTTGTTGTAGGTATATACAAATTTTTTCTTAAGCGTATTTGAACCATCATAAACCATTTCTGAAACCTTGTTGCCATCGGCATTATATACATAGAATATTTTTTTAACCACTTCCCCTGCTCCGTTATATTCTATCTCTTCCGTTTTATCTTTCTGTGCATTATATTTATAGGTTTTCTTTTCGTTCCTTTCTTTTTTTACTTCATAAAATGTTTCTTCGATCTTATTTCCGTAAGAGTCATACGCAGTGGTTTCTTTTTGTTTTATGGTACCGTCTTTTTTGTAATCAATCTTCACGAGTTGTTTTCCCTTTTTATCATATTCATCATACGACTCCTTGTAAGAAACAGTTTTCCCGTCTATATAATCGTCCTGGGTAACGGTTACGGATTTTATTTTATTCGCTTTTATTTCTTTTTTCTTTTGCCCCGAAACGTTTACGGTAACAACCACTGAAAAAATTATCAATAAAATAGTTCTCATAATTTGTATTAATTAAAAATTACCAGATCCGGAACCTGCATTTCGTCATTATTTTTTTTGATTTCAACATTTTTTATTACAGGGATCATTGCATTTGTCTGAATGGTGGAATCTTTTGAATAGGTGTATATCTGGTATTTCCCAGGCCTGAGATATTTGAATTCATATACGCCGTCATAGCCGGTTCTGATGCGATCGCCATAATCTCTATCATCGCCATAAATAATATATACCCAGATATCCTGCCCGTAATATTCTTCCTGCAACACTGTAAAAGTTGCATTGTAATCTTTAACATACACCTTGCCGTAAATCGTGGCATTACCTCCTTTGCCGGGTTCTTTTTTACAGGAATAAAAAATTACTGATACTAAAAACAGCAGAATCAAACAGATTTTATATTTCATTTTATTTCAATTTTAAAAATAATCCTTAAAATTCATTATTCACAATAGCTTTTCTGATTTTAAATATATCGTCAAAACGGAAGCGGTAGAAATACATTCCGTTTTTTAAATTTATTGCATTCCAGTTTATTTCATGAAACCCGGCTGTCATCCGGCCTTCGGATAAAGTCTCCACTTCATCGCCCAGAATATTAAAAACCTTTACCTGAACATTTCCGCTGTGAGCAAGAAACAATTTTATTTTGGTAACAGAAGAAAACGGATTCGGAGAATTCTGAAATATTTCAGATTCATTTTTAACAAGGTCGTTTTTTACAATAGAGATGGGATAAATCGAATATTGATCAATCAGCGAATCGGAAATATTTATAAATTGAAATGTAATACTGTCATGGTTTGCCTTGGTAAACAATGCGCCGTGTATGCCGCTGTAATGCCTGATGCTGCCGGGTATGGCATTGTATGTCGTATATAAAGGTTGTCCGCCTGTACCGCATATAAAATAGTCAAGGTTGTCAATATTCAGATGTTCATAATAATGATCGTGGCCTGATAAAACCGCTGTAGCTCCCCATTGTTTGAAAGGCCATTGCATGTAAGTATTGCTGCCATGTAAACCCGATGAGAACGGAGGATGATGAAAATAAACAATGTTATATAATGATGCCGATCCGGCTAATTTGCTTTGCAGCCATTGGGCCTGAACAGAAGTATCTGATGTGCCTTCCGGTTCGCTTATATTGCTGTTTAATGCAAAAAAATGAACATTCCCTTTTACAAAATCATAATATCTTGCTGTATCGGGTAATTCGAAATATGAAAGATAATTAATAATACCGCCTCCATCAATATCGTGATTTCCAACAGCCGGGAAAAACCTGTTTACAGTATCACCCGGCCCATATGATCCTGCATACGGAAAAATGAACTCATGATAAAACTGCCCGACCTGCGTATCTATGGTTCCGTAATACGTGGAGTAATTATCTCCGGCTGAGATTATAAATTCAGGGTTCCGGCTTTTTATAAATTGCGAAACAGCCAGGGTTGCTGATCCGGCTCCATAATAATCGCTGGTCACTGCAAACCATTGTCCATAGTTCAATGCAGGGAGTAATATAAAAAGAAATATTAAAATTATCTTCGAAAACTTTTTCACTATTGATTTTAAATGGTATTATATTAAAGCCATCTGTTAATTTTTATCAACTACAATTTTCTTTGCAGTATTGCCGATTTTTATATTGTATAATCCGTTAGGATATTTATTCAAGGGAATCATCAAAGTTTTTGTGGTTTGCGATATCTGGTATTCATCAATCTTCTGCCCTGTGATATTAAAAACTTCAGCACATTTGATTTTACTATCAGAAAGCGCAGTAAGATCAATGTATAAAACATTTTTTGCAGGATTCGGATATACATTAAATATATTTTCCATGTCAAACTTTTCAATTCCGGAGATATCACGGATTTTACTCACACCGCCGTCGGTTGCAACCCATATATTGTCATTTTTGTCAACTGCAAGACGTATTACCTGTTTATAAACAAGTCCGTTATTCATATCGCACGAAAGAAAATTAGTTCCGTTATATCGTGTAATTCCTCCTTCCTGGTTATAACCTGCAAACATTCCCATCCATACAGATCCTCTTGAATCAATGCAAATATCATGAACAAAGTTATTATACAATCCGTCCGATGCTCTGTAATTTTTAATCCATTGCCCTGAAGAGTTAAATACTGAAATTCCATACTCCGTACCCATCCATTTATTGCCGCTTTTATCAATAGCCGCCGCTTTAATATTGTCGTCAACTAAGCTGTCTGTGTTCGTTTTATTTATTATAGTAAATGTGTTGCCATCGTATTTTACTACTCCCATATCTGTACCGAACCATTTATTTCCCGAAGTATCAACGGTAATATAATTTATTGATGTCGTATTTACGGATGAGTTGCCCGGAAGCCCGTCAAGATATGTATAGGTTGTCCAAGTGGATCCGTTTAATTTAGAAAGGCCGTAACCATATGTTCCAAACCAGATGTTTCCGGAAAGGTCGCCTGAAATATACCAGACACTGTTATTTGCCAACCCGTCAGTTTCTTTGTAAGTTGTCCATATGCTGCCATTATATTTACTGACGCCATAACCGTCTGTGCCAATCCAGACATTATTATTTTTATCAACTGCAATGCAGGTAATGTAGTCGTCGGCAAGAGCAGAACCGGTATTTATTAAATTATAAACTGTCCATGCTGTACCATTATATTTTGCAACGCCTTTATTTGTTCCGAACCATATATTGTTATTGGTATCCGCCGCAACGCATGTAACAAAATTATCAGGTAAACCATTGCCGGTATTGGTAGTGTCATAATTCGTAAATGAAAACTGTGCATTTACGTAATTTGCAAACAGGATTGAAAAAATTAAAATGGTTTTAGTAATTATTTTTTTCATATAATTTAAGATTTTACTTATTTAATCAGTATTAATTTCCAGTACTTAAATTTATCATTTCCAAATTTAACACAAAGCGTATAAAATCCGTTATTTAAATATGAAATATCTATTGTTTTTAAATTTTTCTTATGCAGATAAGAGTTCCCGTATGAATCATAAATACTGATTTCATAGTCAGTATTCATGTCAAAATTTCCTTGTAAATTAATGATTCCGGCGGTTGGATTCGGGAAAAAAGTAAAACCGTTATCATCGGTGATAACATCAGTTTTCGAGGTTTGCGTAACATTTATTGTAACAGAAGCGGAACCGGAGCATCCTGTATTTACATCTGTGACGGTTACGGTGTATGTTGTTTCAATGGAAGGTGTAACGGTTGGATTCTGCATTGTTGACGAGAACCCTGATGGAGATGAAGACCATGAGTAAATATAGGAAGGATTGGTTTCAGTAACAGATATGGCAGACGCATTCAGTATAACCGAGGCGCCGGGAGATATTTCGGTTAAAGAAGCGCCAGCCGACACTACAGGCCCTCTCACATAGCATTTTGAATACCTGTAGGCATGCGAGGAATTTGCGCCGGTTTTTGTCCAGATTATAGCGCCGGCTGAATTCACTTCATATATATTTCCCTGAAAATTATTAACAATCATATTGCCATTTGGCAGTTGATGGGAATTGCCTTCGTTGGTCGCCGTAAAAGTTGCATTATATCTGTAGTTGTAAGTTGCCGGAGCAAATGCAGACCCCAGAGTTAAAGAATAATTATTCCCATCGTAAGGAGGGTTCCATATATCAATAGCGGTTTTTCCTCCGGTTCCTCCACAGTTATTATAGGCGGCAAGATAATTTGGATAATTCGGGTTATCATTCGGTACCCAATGCGCATCATGAACTACATTGAAAATTGTAGTGCCGGTGGCTCCATATGAAGATGGATTTCCCCAGCGATAAAGAAAATCCCCGCCTTTTCCGGAATTGCCCCCGGTATGCCCTGCAGCTTCTGCCGTGGTTGTGCTATGATCAATTACAAAACAGGAATTCATAAAATGAATGCTTACAACAATCTGGTCAAGGGCTGCATTGTAATCAATCCCGTTCATATGATACCGGTCGGGCAGGTTGCCGGTTCCGTTATAATTGATATTCATTAATTGCGGATTGTTGACGATAGAAGTTACATAATTATCTTTGGCTGCATTATAATTCTGGCACAAATGATCCCACAGTTTCCATTCCCACACTATAGTTCCTGTGGTTGGACCCGTTGGTTTTACTTCGATAATTTTTTCAGAATGAAAAACACTGTTTGAAGAGGATCCGGCCTGGGTAGCCTCAGCAGCGGTTCTTACGTCGTATGAAATCATCAGCACATTTCCATTGGGCATCGGGCATATATCGTGATGAATGCAGTAGGTGGAAGTTGAATATACAAAATCCCATACTACAGTTCCGTTCCAGGTAACTTTTTGCACGCCGCCGGTCATCCCTCCTCCCTGTAAAACATTACCCGTATAAGAATAGGTTCTTACCAATGTATCGCCAGGGACTAAATAAGCTGAATACCCCGATTTTTTGTTGCTTGGGAAAGACCATGTTTTATAAGCGACGGGGCTGTCCGCAGTATCAATTAAATATGCTTTGACCCCGTTTTTGGTAGCATACAATGTATAAAGGCCCCACTGCTGGCTATGGGCAGGCAGCGAAAAACACATAAGAAAAAATCCGGTGAAAATTTTTGTTAACATAATATTCTGTTTTTTCAGTTTATTTTGTTAAAAGTATTTTTTTTTTCAGAATAATTGCATCACCGGATTTCACATTCATGAAATACATGCCATTTGAAAAACATCCTAAGTCAACATTTGTAGCGTTGGCAGCCTGCAAAATAATCTTTCCGAAAATGTCATATACCCTGACCTCAAATTCTTTTTCCATGTTTAAATCAAGGTGAACAATTCCTGTTGTAGGGTTCGGGTATAATACCGGTTCGGGTAATGTTTCTGAAATTTCAATATTTGTGCTGGGTGTAACATTTATTGTAACAGAAGCTGTTGCCGAACATCCGATAGCCGTATTGGTGATCATAACCGTGTAGGTTGTGGTCCCGGAAGGTGTAACCGAAGGGTTTTGTGAAGAGGATGTAAACCCGGCCGGATCTGAGCTCCATGAATAGGAATATGCAGGGCTTGTTTCAGTAACTGATGTTGCCGATGAAGATAAATTGACAGATGCCCCCTGAACAATGTTGGTTTCAGAGGCGTTTGCGGTGGCTTTAGGTCCCCGGACATAGCATTTGTCATATCTGTAAGCATGACAGGATTGCGCATTGGAAATGGTTTGCAATGTTGTTCCTGCCGGAGATACTTCATAAATACTTCCCTGCGGATTGGCTACTAAAATGTTGCCATTAAGCAACTGTTGCGAATTGCCCTGATCATTTGCAGAGAAAGAAGGAATCGTGGGTTTTATACAGGTTGTCGGACCAACTATTGAGCCGGGTGTATAGGTATAATTGTACCCGTTATACGGAGGGTTCCAAATGACAACTTGTACGCTGCCACCCTGGTTATTATTATAAGCGCACATATAATTCGGATACGTGGGATGATTGGCCGGAAGCCAGTGCGCATCATGAATAACATTGAATCCGCTGTTATTACCCGTGCCCGAAAGCCCATATGCAGCGGGGTTACCCCAGCGATATAAAAAATCGCCTCCTTTGCCCGAGTTGCCTCCGGAATGAGTTGCCGCCTCTGCTGTGGTGGCGCTGTGGTCAATAACATATATCTCGTCCATCATATGAGAACTTAATATTATTTGATCAAGTGCCGGGTT
Organism: Bacteroidia bacterium; assembly: GCA_016212695.1. Taxonomy (GTDB): domain Bacteria; phylum Bacteroidota; class Bacteroidia; order Bacteroidales; family GWF2-35-48; genus GWF2-35-48. The sequence continues at coordinate 19,715 of JACREX010000034.1, read as the reverse complement.
GTAATCAATACCATTCATATGTAACCAGTCTTTTGTCATTTGATAATTGACATTCATTAATTCCGGGTGCTGGGATACATTTGAAACATATGTGGATGTTACGCTGGGATATAAGCTTTGGCAAAGGTGGTCCCACAAATGCCATTCCCAAACAACCGTTCCCGTAGTTGCTCCCGTAGGGTGAACTTCGATAATTTTTTCCGACCACACGGTCAGGGTTAATGAGCAACCGACAGTTGTAGGAGAAGCGCTTTTTGTTTCGTAAACTATCAGTAATACATTTCCGTTTGGCATCCCGCACACATCGTGATGCATCTGGGTGGTTGAAGAAGATACATCATATTGCCATGCGGTAGTCCCGCCCCATGTGATTTTCCGTACCCTGCCTGTTTTGCCGCCCTGGCCAATACTTCCGGCGCTGTAACCAACAGTTTGCAAAATGGTGTCTCCGGGTAATAAATATGCAGAATAAGATGTCTGAGATGCCAATGTCCAGGTTTTAAACGTGGTGCCTGCAGTATCCACTAATTTTGCCGAAGTGCCCTTCGAATAAAATGTGTATAAACTCCATTGCTGTGCATTGGAAATCGTTAAATATCCCATGCAAATTAATAAAAACATCAACTTTTTCATATAAATAAATTTTAAATTAATAAATTAATACAGAATTTTAACAAATCACTATTTTCTTAATCATTGTTTTGTCACTACATATTATTTTGATAAAATACACTCCTTTGTTCCAGCCTGCAGCATCAATAGTTTTACATACAACCGGAGATGCGCCCCGGCTAAAACTTACGTCAGCTCTTATCATGCTGCGTCCGTTGATATCGGATATATCAATAGATAACAGGTTTGCTTTATTTTCTATAACAATATAAAATATATCTTTTGCAGGATTTGGAAATATTGTGAAATCAGAAGTTGGTACCGGAGTAACAACTGTATAATTGTATTTTGAAAAAGACGGGACCATATAAGTAAAATATCCTGTTCCATTAGGGAAACGGCCTATTGTCTTCGAGTCTATACTCTGGGTGAAAAAAACGGAATCTATCACAGCCTGGTTCTGGTTTGTCAGTAATAAACATCCTCCATAAGAAAGAATCTGTAAATTTGAATGAAACCCTGAAAGCGAATTTTCATTTTTATCCCATATAATAATATATTTTCCGGCATGGATCACTGTATCCGGGAATGTCCATTTTGAAGGATTTTCTGAATCATCAGTAAGACCCGCATGATTCAAATTAATATTTTCTTTTGTCGGATTAAATATTTCGATCCATCCATTTTGGGTGTTTACAGAGTCAGAAGAAGTGGCATTGCCCGATTGCATGAATTCGTTGATTACAATTTCGCCGGGCTGCAACAGGGGCTGGATGGTGTAGAATTCATATTCTGCCCTTTCGGGGGAAAATATTCCGGCAACATCATTCTCTGCCCAGATATAGTATTGCAGCGTGTGCCCGTTTAAAATTATTGCAGTTCCAAAAATGCTGTCTCCTGCCAAACCATCGTTGTGGTTACCGTCGTCATACATCCGGGTTTTAGAAAAGACATTGCTGCCTGCAAACCTGTAAGCAAGAATAACGCTGTCTGTATTTATAACCTTTGCTGTAATCCATGTTGAATGTCTGTTAACAGGATATTCCGGCGAGTGATTGATATCTGAAATAACAGGGGCTCCGTTGAAACCGGGAAAAGTGTCCAAATAAGCAACGCGTCCATTTACAATATCTTTGATTCCCGGAATTTGGTGGAATGAATCGCCGGTTCCGGTAGTAGTATCAAAATTAGTAATAAAAAAATCGTAAGAATAAAATTTATTCAAATCGTTCTGAACATGAGTATTTATAATATTCTGGATGATTTTTCCCTTTGTGTAGTATTCAGCATTTTTTAAATTTTCGTTTACAATGGTTCTCATGTGAGCCAAATACATTTTCATGGAAGATGAATTTAAAAGCAGGTTTTTAAAAAGAGGGCGGTACGAATAGTTCATAAGTCTCAAAGGATCTATTTTTTTCATATTGGGAATATTGATACAATAATAAGGCGGATTAATATTTAAACATGTTCCGTCGGAAAATCTGAAACTTCCGAACGACAGATTAAAATCCCACGGAATAGTATTAAAGATGCCATTGTCATCTTTATATAAATAATAGTTTTGGGAATAACCGATATAACTGTCCATATTAAGCAAGGCATAATTGAAAGCATGCATCCATAAGGCTCTGTCAATATTTAAAACATTGGCAATACTGTCTGTCTGGTTATTCAGCACATAAGTAAGATGTATAAGTTCATTCCAACCGGAGTCTGATTCCATTTTATATAATGACTTATAAACCGTTGTGTCGGCGCCTTTGTAAGCTAAGTTAGCATTTGCGCCATTGCATGCAGCGACTAAGTGTGCAGGGCTCCCTTTAAAAAAACTGTTTGACTTGGAACCAAAACGGGTTTTGACAAAAATTTTATCCACAGCTTCAACATTTGTATATAGGCCTTGTAAGGTATCGTTTACATACACATTCGCAAAATTTGCTTTTGACGCAGGCATATACTTTCTGGCTATTTCGTAAGACAATACTTCTCTGACAAAAGACGGATCGCCGATTACATTGCTTAACTTAATTTTTTTATAGCCTTTGTAATTTTGATTTTCAATAGTGTAATCCAAATCAATGTTAAAAGGATTTTTTTTATTGTCCGCATCGTATGAACTGAACCCTTTATAACGAATCCCGGCATTTTTAAACTGCTTCCCGTTTATTGTAACATCGCCCGCTAATCTGCCGGATTCTCCAATATTAGTAAATAAACTATCCAATACATGGCGCCAGTTTGCTTCATTAAAATAGATACGGATTTCCTGAACATTTGTAATATCATAGAAATCATCCTGCGAAAAAAGACAGAAAGTGAAATTTAACAGAAGAGCAATTGTAAGTATAAATTTCATCCCATGATTACTATTTATTTCAAAAAATATGATTCAAATTCCGTGAAATGTAATTAAAATATCTTTAACAAAGATCACAATTTTTTTTTATATTATGTTATATTTAAAAGTGAAAATGTTATATTTAAAAATCACAAAAAAATATTTTTTTTCTTCGCAGAATCAACAACTTTATATATTTAACAGGTAAGTCTTTAATGGCGGTGAAATATTATAGTACAAGTAATTTTGTATTATAAACTTTATTTTCTTCGTTTATTTGTAAAATATATACACCTTGTACAAGTCCATTAATATCTATTTTATCAGAATTATCTGGTAAATTTTGACTAATAATTGTATGACCAAGTATATCGTAAATTCTCACTTGAATAGAATTCTCGTGATTAACAAACAAAATGTCTTTTGCAGGGTTAGGGTATATTTTATATGTATTTTTTTGTTCAATATTATTGATGCCGGAATTATCAAATAGTTTAGATACTCCATTTCCGGTTGCAATCCAGACATTATCATCATTATCAACGGCAAGACGAATAACCTGTTTATCTGCCAAGCCTTGCGCGGTAGTATATGAAATCCAGTTGCTCCCGTTATATCTTGAAATACCGCCATCGTGAATATAATCCGCAAACATTCCAACCCAAATATTACCTTTAGAATCAATATCTATATCACGAATAAAATTATGGTACAGACCATTTGATGCTCTGTAATTGGCAAGCCATATATCTGAGGTATTAATTTTTGTAATACCATACCATGTGCCTATCCACTTATTACCTGCCTGATCCATTGCAATAGAAGAAATATTATTGTCTAATAAACTATCCATATTTGACGTAGAAATGGTTGTAAATGATGAACCATTGTATTTTACCAATCCCATATCAGTTGCGAACCATTTATTTCCTGAGGAATCAATAGTAATATAAGTAATCACATCGCTGGGTAAACCATTGGAAGAGGTGAAATTAGTCCATGCCGAGCCATTAAATTTCGATACGCCGCTAAATGTAGCAAACCACACGCTACCGTCTAAGTCACCTGCAATATAATAAACTGTGTTGTCAATCAATCCATCTGTTGTGGTATATGATGACCATGTAGCGCCATTGAATTTACTTATACCATTAGCTGTGCCAACCCAGACATAGTTATTGACATCAACAGCTATACAATTTATAAAAGTATCAATCAATCCCTGGTTTAATTTATAAATTGTCCATGTAGTATCGTTATATTTTGCCACGCCCGATGCTGTTCCAAACCATTTAATATTGTTAGTATCTATTGCAATTCCGCCACATATATAATTATCGGGTAAGCCGTCACTTGTAGTATAATTAGTAAATAACTGTGCATTTGCAATGTTTACTGAAACAAATGTTAAAACATAAATTACTTTGATAATTAAATTTTTCATAATTTGTTTTTCTCAGAGTTATTTTATTAAAATTATTTTTTTGTTGCCAATATCCATATTTTCAAATTTTACAGTAAGAAAGTAAATGCCATTTTCAAAACCTGACATATCAATGGTTTTAGAATTTTTTTCCCGTAGAAGGATTTTTCCAAAAGGGCTATATACTGTAATTTCAAAAATAGTATTTTCTATATTGTTTCCTTCAATCGTTACAATTCCCGTTGTAGGGTTAGGAAAAATGTGCATCGTATTTTTATCAGTGACTTCATTTATTCCGGTAATAACATTAATTGTAACAGAGGCGGTGTCTGAACAGCCGATGTTTGTATCCGTGATTATAACGGTATATGTTGTCGCAGTTGTTGGCGTTACTGTTGGATTTTGCGAAGTTGATGTAAATCCTGACGGGTTTGATGACCATGAATAAGTATATGTTGGACTGGTTTCTGTAACCGAGGTTGCAGAAGAATTTAATGTTACGGGTGTTCCGGCGCTTACTTCTGTTGATGAGGCGCCGGCAGTTGCAATTGGACCTCTGACATAGCATTTATCATACCGGATAGCATTAGCAATCTGCCCACTGACGGTTTTTGACCAAAGAGTCGTTCCACTGGAATTTATTTCATACATATTTCCTGAAAAGGATATACATACTAACATATTGCCATTTGGTAATTGCTGTGAAGCGCCATTATTGGTGGAAGTAAAAGCGCTTGTATGTCTATATGTATAAGTTGAGGGAGGCATTGTTTGCCCTGGCGTGTATGAGTAATTATAGCCATTATATGGCGGTGAAATAATGTCAATGCACGATTTACCCCCGGTTCCGCCTTCATTATTAAATGCGGCTAAATAATTCGGATAATTCGGGTTATCAGCGGGTATCCAGTGGGCATCGTGAACCACGTCGAAATTAGTGGTGCCCGCGGCTCCATAAGCTGCCGGGTTGCCCCATCTGTATAGAAAATCACCGCCTTTGCCAGAATTCCCTCCTGAATGAGTGACTGCTTCTGCTGTAGTAGCGCTATGGTCAATAACATAAATTTCATTCATCATGCGTGAACTGAAAGTAATCTGGTCTAAATCCGCATTATAATCAATTCCATTCATGTGCAACCAATCCTGCTGAATATTATAATTGATATTCATCAGTTGGGGATTGTTAACTATGGAAGTTACATAATTTGGTTTTAATGCATCATAATTCTGGCACAGATGGTCCCAAAGATGCCATTCCCAGACGATTGTTCCTGTGGTTGCGCCTGTTGGTTTAACTTCAATAATTTTTTCAGACCAGATAGCGATGCTCGTAGAACATCCTGCAGCGGTAACCTCTGTTGCCGTCTTTTTAACCCAAACAATCATTAGCACATTACCGTTTGGCATAGGACAGATATCATGGTGCAAACTATAAGTTGATGAGCAATAGACGTAATCCCAAACGACTGTGCCATTCCATGTAACTTTCTGCACTTCACCTGTCAGTCCACCCCCACCGGTGCCAAATGGATTGCTGGATTTCATTACTACTCTCACAAGAGTATCTCCGGGTATTAAATATGAAGAAAAACCTGTTTTGTAAGTTGAACTGAATGTCCATGTTTTATAAGTAGTACTGTTCGTATCAATTAAATACGCTGTAGTACTATTTATCGGGGCATACAAAGTGTATAAACCCCATTGCTGTGCATTTAAACAAACTGCTGCAAACAGCAACAACATTGTCGTAAGAGTTAATTTTGATTTCATAATTTTAAATTTTTTAGTTAATAAATTATTTTGAAATTTTTAATGTATGACTATTGTTTTTGAGCGGACGGCATTGGCGCTGAAATATCCTAATGCGCCGTTGCTGAAATTGGTTAATGGATTTGCGGGTGATGCTGCGGATAACCCTCCGCCTCCGCTTAATTGACCAAGTGTCCTGAAATAATCAAATGTGCTTTTATCAATTGCGAGAAGTTTTACAGTGACTGAATCACCTGTTTGCAAACCACTGCTGTTGGGGTTTTGTGAATGTAATGTGCGGATAATGGTATTTCCATCCTGTAAAACATCAGCATCTATGATGATGGAATTTTGTTCAACATTGTTAATTATTTGAATGAAACGATAATAATTTTTTACACCTGACGGGTCTTTAAATTGCACACTGACGGATTTACCATCACCCATCGGGCCGCCTCCCATAGGACCTCCACTGTGTTTTTCAATAAATAGTGAGTCAATATTAATAGGGGAAGGCATTGTTGAAATGGCTGAGTATATTTTTCCGTTGTCAGTTATTTCAAGCGTATAGGTTCTTCCTGTAATTCCTTGCAGAGTAAATCCACTATACATTCCCTGTGTTGTTTCGGTAAGTGCCTCGGAGTTTCCAAAATTGTCGCTTACCCGCACTATTGCGCCTGTTACGGCTGGAAAAACATTTGATTCGTCAAAATTGACTGTTCGGGTTAATTTTACTTTGCAGAATGATTGGTCGGAAATATATCGGCTTCAACTACAATTTTTGGATCGGCTGAATTTAGGTTAATGTCAATTACTTTTTCGCAGGAGGAAAGCAGCAATATACTGAAAGTAATTATCCCGAAACTTAAAGCAGGCAGCGGCAGCAGGCAGCGGCAGTCCTGCCTGCTTGCCCGTCCCTCGCCTTTGGCAGGCGGGTTTGATAATTTGAAAAGGTATTTTTTCATTTTTTTCAGAATTTAAAATTGTAAGAAACGGATGGTACCCAACGGAACAATGTTGTTTGAATGGCTTGTGTTTTGGTTGCATCATCAGGGTCTTCCTGAAATGTGATGGTGTAGGCATTTTCACGACCATAAGCGTTATAGCAGGAGAAATTCCAATTGGATTCACCCCGATGGCTATCGGGGTCGGTTTTCTTTCTTTGCCAGGTTACACCTATGTCAAGGCGATGGTAAGCGGGCATACGGTAGCCGTTTCTCTCGGTGTAATAATTTACAACTTGTCCGTTGATTTCGTACTTCCCGCTTGGAAATGAAACGGCGTTTCCGGTATAATAAACCCATGTTGCCGATACTGTCCACTTTTTTGATATCTCATATATTCCAACAATAGAAATATCGTGGGTGCGGTCTTGTTTTGCAGGATAATATTGTCCGCTATTGATTCCTTCTATTTTCTTTTCTGTTCTTGCCAATGTATACCCTATCCATCCATTGAGTTTACCGTATTTTTTCTTTAAAAACAGTTCTATACCGTAAGCCCTGCCTGTCCCAAAAAGTAATTGCGATTCTGGATTTTCATTGAAACGAAGTTCTGCCCCGTCTTTGTAGTCAATTTGATTTTGTAAATTCTTGTAATAAACTTCTGTGGAAAATTCATAGGTGTTGTCTTTAAAGTTCCGGAAATATCCAACAGCAATTTGGTCGGCAATTTCGGGTTTTACATTGTTGCTGCTTGGAATCCATAAGTCGGTTGGACTACCTGATGTGGAGTTGGAAAGAAGATGAAGGTTCTGAATGTTTCTTGAGTATGATGCCTTAAGAGAATTTTTTTCATTTAATAAATAATTCATTGAAAAGCGGGGTTCTATATTGAACCAGGACTTGACAAATTCTTTTGAACTGTAAGATGTTGTATCGGTGGCTTCTCCTTCGGTATTATAAGTATAAAAATCACCTCCGCCTAATAAGTTGAAAGATGTTAAGCGAAAGCCGGGTTCAAAACTTAATAAAGCATTTGGTTTGTATTCGTGAGAAAGAAATATTGCATTTTCCAAAGCATTTTTATGAGTTAAATTAAGTTCGCTGATTGTGGAATCACTTTCAATAGTAACAGCTCCCGGAATAATTTTATGGTAAATGGAATTGAACCCGAATTTGAATTGATTTTTTGAATTGGCGAAATATTGAAAATCCTGCTTTAAATTATAATCTTGTATTCGTGAAATTATTTCTCCTTTTGTTCCTGAAAAATCAATGTTTATGATGTAATCATAATTACTGAATATTAATGAAGTATTGGAAAATAACCTGTCGCTGAAAAGGTGATTCCATCTTAAAGTGCCGGTGGCATTTCCCCAATCAATACCGAACTTGTCTCCTAATCCTAAAACATCTTTTCCGAAATAACCCGAAAGGAAAATTCTGTTTTTGTCATTAAGACGATAATTTGTTTTTACATTCAAATCATAGAAATAAAGTTTTGCATCATTTATTTTTTCGTCATTCGATAACTTAAGAAACAAATCGGCATATGTTCTTCTGCCCGAAATAGTGAATGAGCCTTTATCTTTAACAATAGGCCCTTCTATTTTTAATCGTGAAGAAATTAATCCGATTCCGCCTTCTGCGCCAAATTTCTGATTGTTGCCATCCTGCATTTTAATGTCGAGCACTGAAGAAAGTCTTCCTCCATATTCAGAGGGCTGGTTGCCTTTGCAGAGTGTTACATCTTTAATGGCATCGGAATTGAAAACAGAAAAAAAACCTAAAAGGTGTGAAGAATTATAAACTGTGGCTTCATCTAATAAAATCAAATTCTGGTCAGCCGCTCCGCCACGCACAAAAAATCCGCTATTGCCTTCACCTGCCGATTTTACGCCCGGCATTAACTGGATGGTTTTCAAAATATCTTTTTCACCAAAAAATACGGGAATGTTTTTTATTTCTTTGACATCAATTTTTTCTATTCCCATTCGTGTTTTGGTAATGTTTTCATCGTTCTTTTCGGCTGTGATTTCTACTTCTTTGAGTTCGCTGATTTTTACGTTAAGGATAAAATCCAATTTGGTGTTTTGCTTTAATTTTATAGTAACTGATTTTGCTTCGTATCCTACGTATTGCGCGGCAACGGTGTAATTGCCTTCGGGGATAGTGATGGAATAGAAGCCATAAGCGTTGGCGCTTGCTCCTGTGGCGGATAATTCTTTTATGAATACGGTCGCCCCGATAAGTTCTTCCCCTGTTCTCTCATCTTTCACATAACCGCTGATGGTAAATTTGTTTTGGGCAAAAGCAGAAATGTTCAGTAAAAATAAAATTATGAATATAAATAATTCGGATTTTTTCACTTTACTTTTAAATTTTTTAATTGTCAAATTTAAAAAAGAATTGAAGGTTAATTTCCCGATAACCAGTTTAAAAATTCGGAAGTTTTTTCTTTGCTTACTGTAATTCTTTCATTGAATGGGATAGAAAGATTCACGACTAATTTGCGGGCAAAATATTGTGAAGCGTCAGTAATTGCTTTCCGGTTTATTAAGTATTGCCTGTTTGCCCTGTAAAAATTGCTGCCTGTGATTTTTTCCAGTTCTTCCAGAGTTTTGTTAATGCTGTGTGTTTTCTGATTGAAAGTGATGAGGTGTGTTATTTCATTTTCAATATAGAAAAGTGCAATGTCATTCAGTTTTACCGGCAATATCTTGTCTTTAATATAAACCAAAACTGATGCAAATTGTTGATTTTTCCTGTTTTCAAATAATTCCAATATTGTTTCGTAGCTTGTTGCCGTTCGGGAAAAATTGTTTTTTAATTCTTTGTATCTGGTAAGCGCATTGGCTATTATTTCTTTTGTAAATGGTTTAAGAATGTAATCTATACCGTTTGCTTTAAAAGCATTTAAGGCATATTCATCATAAGCGGTGCAAAAAATAACGGGTGTTGAAATGAGAATGGTTTTAAATATTTCAAAGCTTAAGCCGTCGCCGAGTTGTATGTCGCAAAAAATCAAATCAGGTTTTTCGTTTTTCTGAAAATATGAAACAGCTTCTTTTACAGAGCGTAAACTGGCGGTAATTCGCGCTGTGGGTTCGACTTTTAAAATAGTTTCTGCTAAATCTTCTGCCGTAAGTTGTTCATCCTCTATGATTGCTATTTTCATTGTCAAGTATTTTTATGCTTACAGAAAATATTTTATTGGTTTTGGTTATAATTATTTCATCTCCTGATAGAATTTTATATCTCTCTGAAAGATTTTCCAACCCTAATCCTGTGGTTGATTCTGTTGTTAGTTTGGGTTGTATGTTATTGGTTGTAATAATCCTCCCGTTTTCGTATCCGGTTTTAATAAGCAGAGGCATTTCGCTTGTTAATATATTATGTTTAATCGCATTTTCCAGTAATGGCAATAATGAAAATACAGGAACAAGACCTGAATTCTGTATTTCTTCAGGAATATTTATTGAATACTGCAATGCTTCGCCAAATCGCATTTTCTGCATTTCCAGATAATCAAGACATAGTTTGATTTCATCGCTTAACTTTACAGTATTTGGCGCGTCTGATGAAATGGAAGCTCTTAAAAAGTCCGATAATTTTATGAGATAATCTTCTGCCTTATCAGGGTGTTTCCTGATAAGAGTTTTTAACGTATTCAGGGAATTAAACAAAAAATGAGGATGGATTTGTTGTTTTAATTGCTGGTTAGTCGCTTCAATATTTTTAATTTTCAGTTGTGCATATTCAAATTCTATCATCGCTTTTTTCTCCCTGAGTAATATTAAATCCTGTATAATCAAAACTATTGTGTTGAGGACAAAGCACAATAATAAGGGGGCTAATAACCTGCCTATACTGAACATTGTTTCCGGGTTATTCCTGAGGAAATGTTCTGCTTCCCTTTCATGCGGCAACGGAGGTTTTATTAATACTATTGCAATTCCCATAAGGGTAAAACAGATAATATAACTGAGAATGTACCGAAGGTAAACAGGAAGTTTCCGGCGACTCTTTTTTTCTGTGAAATAAACAAGCGCTATGTTTAAAGCCCATATAAAAAGGACAAAAAGTGTGATGAGCGCTATTCCTGTAAATAATTCTATAACCGGAACTGATTTGATAACAGCATCCGGCGGCTTAATAATGGTATCGGGAGCAACAGCTATCGCCCCGATTAACGGAGAGGTGTAAAGCGCTGTTTTAAAAAGTTTCTTTATAGGAATAGTTGAAAACATAACAGTGCAAATTTAGAATAAAGACCAATTGAATACTATAAAGAAATGTTTAAAACGGACAATATTTATTGTCAAGCGGACAAATTTAATTTAAAACTGTTTATTTTATTTAATTTAGAGAAAATTTTAAAAACACCTAACTATGAAATACGGATTTTTATTAATTCATTTTTTTTTGTTTATACAATTTCAATTTCTTTTTGCCGGCACGCAATACTACAGGTTATCCTACCGCGACGATCCTTCTACAACCATAGTTGTGGGCTGGTGCGATGACGGTACATCAACCAATGCCCAGGTTCATTATGGAACTACGGATTATGGCACGGATTATCAGAGTTACCTGTTTACTCATGGTATAGACAGGACTGTTAATTATAAAGGGCTGAACCATCAGTTTGCCCGGTTAAGCGGCCTTACTTCGAACACGGTCTATTATTTTGTCGTACACGACGACAATGGAACCAGCGCCAGGATGATATTCAAAACACTCCCGGATAATGCCAATACGCCCATTACATTTATTGCCGGAGGCGACAGCAGAACCGGGATTATCGGCGAGTTTGAATATTCTCAATGCCGGACAAGAAGACAGGATATTAACAGCCTTGTCGCTAAAATCCGCCCTTCGTTTATAGCTTTTAGCGGTGATTATGTGTTTTCTATTCCTGATATTTATATTCCTTCAACAAATTCCGCATGGGCCGACTGGTTTGCAGACTGGCAGTTTACCATCACTCCGGACGGGCAGCTCATTCCGCTCATGCCAACTTTTGGTAATCATGAACTCACAGACGATGTCAGCAGTATGTTCGATGTTCCAAATAACAACACGTATTATTCATTAGGAGTGGGAGGGAAGCTGCTCCGGATTTATACGTTGAATACAGAAATCGGATGTGATGCGGATCAGCAAAACTGGCTGGCAAACGATTTACAGTTACACACCGGTAATACTAATGAACCTTACTGGAAATTTGTACAATATCATTACCCTTTTGTGCCTCATGCGTATTATGCTCCGAATACTGCAATATCGGCCTGCTGGGCCTCATTGTTTGAGAATAACAAAGTGAGATTAGTTGCAGAATCGCATACGCATACCATAAAATATACATGGCCGATTGTTTCATCAACTGCAACAGGTAGCGATAACGGGTTTACCCGTAACGACACCACGGGTATTGTGTATATAGGCGAAGGAAGCTGGGGCGCTCCCATGCGCGATTTATACACGTATTATTCTGCCGATGCCGCATTTAACTGGACAAGAAACCAGGAAAAGATGCCTGGGATTCAGATTGTGTGCGTTACAAAACAAAAAATCGAAGTAAGAACTGCAAAATCAGATAATGTCGGCACTGTCGGACAGGTTCAGATGAACGACCCGCCTTGTTCCATGCCTGCCAATATCACGTTGTGGAACCCGGGCAATGGAGGAATTATAACCATTAATAATCCACCGCTTTCTACGGATGCCTTACTTATTAATTTAACTACTTCGGAAGGAACGCTTAATCCTGCATTTGCACAAACGACAGCTAATTATACTGTGATATTGCCTGCAGGCACAACAACGGTTCCTACAGTTTCAGCTACAGTGAGTAATCCTAATGCAACGCTACAGATTACACAAGCTGCCAGTTTAACGGGATCTGTTTCTGAACGAACGGCTACAGTGGTTGTAACTGCTGAAGACGGTATTACAACGATGGTATATAGTGTCTTGTTCAGTATTGATAATACAGGGATAAATGAAATAATTGCAGGCAGGTTTGCAGTGGTTTATCCAAATCCAGGCAAAGATACTTTTTATTTCGACTTTTTCAATAAACATCAGCAAATAGAACTCAAGGTATATAATGCTCTTGGAAAACATATCAGGACAGAAAAAATAGCTACAGATAATATATACTCTCTGGATCTTTCATCAGAGGCCAAAGGAGTTTATTATATTTATATCAAAAAAGAAAAATTACACGACACTTTTAAAGTGACCTTGCTAAAATAAAATTTTCCGTTAAAAGGTTCCTAAACAGCAAAACCTGATCCTATTTTATTGATTTTACATCACTAATCACTAATCTTCTACTTAATCGCTTTTTCCGGGCACACGTTAACGCACATATCGCACAAAATACATTCTGTGGAAGTAACTTTTTTCCTGTTTTTCAAATAGCTCATTACATCAATATCCATAGGACAGTTTTTGTTGCATGAACCGCATTCCGTGCATTTTTCGCCGGTGGGTTTTCTTTTGATCAGGGCTATCCTTGTCTGTAATTTCATAACCAATGAAACCGGGCAGGCAATTTTACAAAAGGCGCGTTTCTTTTTAAATGCAAAGGCAAACGGTATGGCCGTTAAATAATATATTCCATTACCTGTAAGAAACCAAATCAACTGGTGAAATTTATGCAATTGTAGGGCAGCGCCTGTATCGCCTGCAATATGTAAGTTGTAATAATCATAGCCCATCTGGATAAACAGCGCAGGTATCAAAATAGAAATTAGCAAAACCGGATACCGGATATAGGTATATTTTTTTGGAACAGGATTATTTTCTTTTATAGGCAGCCATTCGAGGAACGCCGCAGTCCAGCATGCCCATCCGCAAAATCCCCTTCCCCAGATAAGCGGGCCTAATATTTTAGCTATCGCATAGTGAATAAGCACACGCGTGAATAATCCGGCTGCAATATAAAATACGCATTGTTCCAACTGAAGGTTCTCTCTCTGCAGCAAGCCGAGAAAAACTAAGAAAACAGGGGATATCATAAGAATGCTCAGGCGCCTTCCGAAATCCTTTTTTTTCCCTTTTTTAAATTTCGCCATTATATTTCCAACAGTCACCCATCCGCCGATCCATGGGAAGATAACCCAGAAACCCCACCATCCGATGAGTACGACATTAAAAAGTATTGTTACTCCAAGTGCGATGAATAGAGGAATTGCAGATCGTAAATGACTTTTCATGATCAGAAGGTGATTTTATACTGAGGGATGATCATCCTGCCTAACTGATAGGTGTTATCTATGGCCCCGGTTTTTTTATTAAAAGATTTGGAATAAATGTTTTTCTGGTCAAATAGATTGGTGATGTCTATTGCCCATTCCTGCGTGGTTTTTTTCTTATTAAGTTTAAAAGATATTTTAAAGTCTGTCTTGTTATAGGCAGGGAATTGTTTTGAGTACATCTTGTCTTCAAATAAAATTTCACGTTGTTCAATACGCGATGCAACCATATCCACAGGGGTATATCGCTGCCCGCCTGCCGCCGTCGTCTTAATATCAAATGCAAGAATTTTCTGGCTTTTTCCCTCTTCGGTTTTTTTCTCGCCAATATAAAATTCTTTTCCAAAAAGTAAATTTACAACATACCCGCCATTGTAAACAGTATTGTGCTCAACTCCGTCGCTTCCTTTGTATTTTGAATCATAAAGAGAGAGCGTTCCCAGATAATACATACCGGAACTGAGGAAGCGTTCGAGCGTTAATTCTAATCCGTAATTTCTTCCTTCGCCTTTATTCACTAATGTATCTACAGCCCATACAACAAAATCTGCGCCCTGGTTCAGCATGGAATAAGGCGTATTATGTGAGCCATCTACAGGTGCATTTGAAATCAGTTGTAAATATGTTTCCGCTTTTAGCCTCACGTTTTCTCTGATAATCCAGTCGTAACCCAAAATAAAATGCTGGCTGTGCAGCATGTCTAAACCTTCGTTATTTTTTCTGTAGGTTATATTATCCGGCAATAAAGTCTGCCTGAAATATACTGTGATCGGATTGATCTGGCTGTGATACCCATATCCGAAACTCACCGATTGCAGCGGTGTGAAGTTCCATTTTAATCCCACTCTCGGCTCGAATGAATAGGATTTATTTAATGCAAAATATTCAAAATGCAATCCTGGGTTAAATATTAAATTCTCAGTTATCTTGTATTGCCACTGCGCAAAGGGTTGGTATAGTTCAGTGTACCCATTGAAATCAGTACTGATAAGAAATCTTCCGCCTGTATTTCTGTTCACGCTATCAACCATATCAAAGCCAAGCCTGGAAAATAAGATTCCTGCTTTGAAACTATGCTGTGAATTGATTTTTTTATTTAACGACAAAGAAGAAAATATTTTAGTTTCTGTAAAATAACTCCTGTAAAATGGAGAGGTGTTCCAATTAGCAGGATTTATTGTATCTATGGTGGTTGATGTAATATGCCCGGATATTGCTACTGTAAGTTTAGTGTATGTAGTATTGTTAATAAAATATGTATGATTCAGTCCTGCTACTCCCATATCAGAACCATTCACCAGATCCATCGCCTCTCCAAAGTTGTAGAGTTTGGTTTTTGTATTCGCGGTATCTTTGCTGTCGAGAAGAGAAATCTTGCTGATACCGCCCAGTCCGAATAAAGAAAAACTACCTAACTTTGTTTTAGGAAAATTTATTTTAAATGACAGATCCTGGTATTTTGGGATGGCTGTTCCTGTTCCGAAATCCACGCCGGTCATGCTCATTACTTCGAGCGTGGAATACCTGTAGCTGACAAGGAAAGACGATCCGTTGCTTTTCATTATCGGGCCTTCTGCTCCGAGTTCAAAACCATTGTATCCGATTTGTCCGGTGAACTCATATTTCTCATTATTCCCGCTTCTCATCTTCAGATCAAAGACGCCTGAAACCGCATTGCCGTATTCAGCGGGGAATGCTCCGGTCATGAAATCGGAATTCGACATCAGGTTATTGTTGAGCATGCACACCGGGCCGCCTGTAGTTCCTGCAGAAGAAGCGTAATGGTTCGGATTGAAAATATCCACGCCTTCTAATCTCCATAAAAGTCCTATAGGTGAATTGCCACGGATGATAATATCATTTCTGCTGTCGCTCATCCCGTTCACACCGGCATAGTTGGCGGCCATTCGCCCCACATCGCTTCTTGAGCCTGCATAACGCTGGGTTTCTTCAACTGTGAAACCGCGCGAACTGACGGTGGCCAATTTATTTTGTGTCTCGGCTTTATTTTGATTTGCAATAACAACAACTTCTTTGCTTGTAATAACCTTTTCTTCCATCTCAATATTTACAATAAGTTCTTTGCCCGAATAGAGCGGGATATTGGAAATTTCCACTTCGTTGTAACCCATATTAGGTTATTTTCAGGCTCACTCTTCCCACAGCTACTTTTTCAATTTTGAATTTGCCATCCGCATCGGTGCCGGAACCTTTTACAGGATTGCTGCCTTTAATAACCACGCTGGCGCCGATAAGAGGGCTTTTCGAAATCTTATCCGCAACCGTTCCCCGCACCGTCTGCGTGATTACCTGTGAAAATCCTGCCTGAGAAATGATAAATAACAAAATAAATGATAGCTTTTTTAACAAAACATTATTCCTGATAGTATTGAAGCGCTGTAACGCAATCATATCTTATTTTATTAAACGTTCCACATCTTTCCTGTCGTTGATCCTGCCCACAGGGTAAATATCTTTATGCATATCTCTGAAGGGCGATTGATTATAGAACCAGTTCAGCATTGCCCATGGGTCGTTTGCGAAATTTTTATCTTCTGCTTTCATTTTTTCAAATTCTGATTTCAGATTTTTATTGCTGGCAATCATTTCGCGCGCCACTTTTTCCATTATATAAGATTCTCCGTATTCCTTTTGTTCAAAGATTGAATTAAAAAATCCCCAGTTAAGAAAAGAATCGTATGCTTTAGGCTCCAGTATATGTGCAATAACTCTTGCCGTTCTTTGATTCATGTCTATTACCGCCGAGCCCTTCGGGTACATGCGTTCTTCTTTTATTTCATCCGTATCAAAACTCTGAAGCCGCTGCCTGCCTTCATAAGATGCAGCGCTGAATTTTACATTTTTAAATTTATAAGATGATACCATTATTTTTTTAGGTTCTTTAAGTTTGGAGTATTTTATTCCATGCAGGTCTAACCGTTCGATAAGCTCGGCCCATTCCTGCGGAATAATATAGCCTTCGGGTAGTTTCACGGCAACCGATATTTTCTGTTTATTAAAATATGGTATTTGCATGTCTGCCGGTTTATCGCTGAACTGAAACCATTCGCCGCCGGTGAGTTCGCTTTTTATAGCGGTATATTCTTTTCCTTTAAATGTAACTATCGTACTGTCGCCGGAAGATGTAAAGGCAAGAGGAAATTCTTTTTCGCGGAAAGCTTGGCTTGCTGTGTATTCATCTGCATTTTTAACAAGCTGATTCAGGTTTTTATATTCACGGTTCAATAGTATCAGGGATTGCTTTAATATCTCGTAAGTGGCATTAACGCGTGTCTGGTAATTTTTCAGCATATGTGTTTCGATCAGCAGGCTTGCCCGGTTCTGTATAGCTACATAGCCTCCGGAAAGCATCGGGGGCGCTACCCAGCTTTCGAGCCCGCTGCGCGGATCGTGCCAGTTGCGGAAACCTACATATGGAAATATCAGGATATTTTTTTCAAGCATTTGTTTCTCGATTCCTTTCAGGTACACATCACGCATCCATCGGGTTAGTTTTTCTTCTGTGTTCCCGTTGATTTCTATTCCATATGTAATCGTATACTGATAATCCGCACCGTCTGTGGTATGGCAATCAATCAAAAATTCAGGCAGCCACTTATTGTAAAGTTTAAGCCAATGCTTCATTTCAGGGGCATCAGCCTTAAGGAAATCGCGGTTCAGATTCAGGTTTTTTGCCGTGGTTCTCCAACCCGTTTCTTTAGGCCCGTTCTGATTAATGCGGTTAAAAGCGCTGAAGCGTTCATGGCCGTCTACATTAAAAATCGGAATAAAAAGTATCGTAACATGATCGAGTAATTCAGGACATTTTTTCAGAACCGCAATATCCCTGAGAAGCATCATCCCTGCATCTTTGCCTTCCGGTTCCCCGGGATGAATACAGGCCTGTATCATGATAACAGATTTTTTTCCTGCTCGTACTGAGTTTATATCAAAAGCGCCGTCTTTGTCTGCTATCAGCAATGGTAATTCTAATCCCTGCGGGCTTATTCCAACAGTAGTATATTTTAGCCGGTCCGAAGCGCCCGCTAATTTTTTGCAGTATTCAATAGTTTCTTTATAGCGCGGCGTTTCAAGAAATTTCGACTTTTCATAATAGGTGAGAAAATCATTTTCCTGATGTTTTCTACTGCATGCACATATCAGACAAAGACAAATAATAATGTAATAATATTTCATGATGGATGATTTTAAAGGAGCAAATGTAAATTGAATAGTTGAATCTGAATAAAACTTCAGAATAATTTTATTCGGGAGTTTTTATTTTAGAAGAACAGGAACCTTAATTCTTAACACATCGTACAGAAAAGGCATTGGTTTTATAGTTAAAAATTTTGGTAATATCGGTACCCTGATTGTCAATAGACCTGTAAAAAGCAGAGTTGGAATTATCGCCACCTGAAGTGGAACTCCAGTAATTTGCCATATAGCCTTTGTTGAGGAAGGTTCCGGTATTATTTCTGTATCCTCCGGGAATTGCATTAAATCCGCTGCTGTTATCGCCTCCTCCGTTGGTACCGTTCCAGTGGGCAGAGCCTGCTTCTTTCATTTTTCCGCCCGCAACATCATTACCGCCTAAGTAATCAATCGCTTTCTGCCACTCCGCATCAGAAGGTATATGCCATCCCTGCGGGCAAACAGTTTGCGCCGTCTGCCAGTCGTAGAGTTTACCATATTCCGAATTTACAGGGTTATTATCATAATACCACGAACCGCCTGCTGTCTCATAATTTATATTCTCTGCCGTCCATACCTGTGAACCGATCTGCTGATATTTGTAATTCTTGTTATCCCGCGTGTCGGGGAAAGTGCCGTTGCCTAAAAAACTGCTTGTTGTAAAACTCCAGAGGCTTCCTTCGCTTTCGTTTTTCTGCGGATCTTTCGCTATTACTTTCCAATAATAGGTTGTGGTTTTTGTAAGTACGGGTAAGGTATAAGAGGTTGTTGAAATATTTGCGGCTACAAGGGGCGGATTGTTGGTAGCGCCAAAATACACATCATATTTTATCGAATCACCATTGGTATCGGTACAAGGCGACCAGTTAATCGTAAGCAGCACCTGGTCTGTTGCTCCGTTTTCAGGAACCGGATTATTGGGTGTCGACGGATTGTGTTTAATATCTGTAATTGCTTTCTTCTTGCATGATATAATTCCTGCCATGGGAAGGATAAAAATGAATAACATTAATATTATTTTCGATTTCATGGCCTAAATCGGTTTAAATAATTAATTAGTGTCTGTCCATAAAGTCGCATTTTTCAAAAATTTTGTTTGAGAGTTTTCCTGTCCATAAATATTTTTCTTACGACTCATTATTTTTTTTTCAGTTTTTCGTTTTTTTTTGCCTCAAAATTATTTTTTCTTA
>JACREX010000257.1 GCA_016212695.1 Bacteroidia bacterium | reverse complement strand
GGGCTTTTCATACAGGACGGATAATTCGATCATAGCGTTGCTGGGAGTGAAATATAACATCTACTACTTCGGATATGCTTATGACTATACGCTGAGCAAAATATCGAATTACACCACCGGCTCGCACGAGATCATGATCGGTGTAAACATCGGGGAAAAGGAGAACAAGGGAAAGAGTTTGCTGTAAGTAAAAGGAGAAAATTTTTGTAAAAATTTCTTTGGAGGTTTTCAAAAAAGAAATATATTTGCAGTCCATTTTGATTTTTTATGCGGGAATAGCTCAGTTGGTAGAGCACAACCTTGCCAAGGTTGGGGTCGCGGGTTCGAGTCTCGTTTCCCGCTCTTTTTTTCATAGGTTAAGGTTAATTGAATGGTTTGCCCAGGTGGCGGAATTGGTAGACGCGCTGGACTTAAAATCCAGTGATCAGCAACGGTCGTGCCGGTTCAACTCCGGCCCCGGGTACAAGGCTCTCAAACGATGAGGGCTTTTTGTTTTGGAATAATTTATATTTAACAAAATATTTATTGATGATCCTTTTATTATGAGTTGTTCTTCAAAGGTTGAGTAAAAACTTCTCTGTTGTTTGTCTTTTGTTTTTGTTAACATTTTTTTTGCAAGATTTAATGTGAATTTCTCTATTTTCCTGCAAATTTGTTCGCTGTTATTCGTTTAGTTTTCCCAATGTTTTCAACAATTATAAAGATTTTTGACACTCGACTACATAATAAATTGGCGGGGGTAAAATTTAGGTTTTTAGAAAAGTTTGCTCTATCTTTGTATTAAACAACGGTATCGAAAAATTAGTTTTTAGAGGTACCCTTTAAAACTTACTCAAATGAAATCATTAAGATTTTTTTTACTATGCATTTTGGGTTTATTAATTTTTGTAACGATATTCCGATATAACAGTATTGCCCAGCAAAATGTAGGAATAGGTACAACAACGCCTAACTCGTCGGCGATTTTGGATTTAACCGCCGCTGACAAAGGATTATTAGTGCCACGGGTAACTCTGAACAATGCTAATAATCCCGCACCGGTTACGGGTCCTGCCGAAGGTTTATTAATTTTTAATGCTACAGGAACAGAACCGCATGGATTCTGGTACTGGAATGGGACACAATGGGTACAGGTTGGCGCAGGCGGAGGAAACGCATGGAATTTGCTGGGGAATGCCGGAATTACTAATCCTGCCAATCCTGCCATTTATGGAACTTCAACTATTGGGATTTCAGAAAACTGGATAGGAACAACAGATACTAAAGATTTTGTTATTGGTACAAATAATATTGAGAGAATGAGGGTGAAACAAACTACCGGAAACATTGGCTTTGGAACTGCAGCGCCAGGATACCCTTTGCATGGACTTGGTAATAATGCCGCTTCAGTTGCGGTTATTTCCAACTCAAATGCTGCAGGAATTGGTCTGACAGGACAAAATATTGCTGCTTCAGGCACCGGTTCTGGAAATGGCGTATTTGGCGCAACAGTACAATCCAATGGATTTGGCGTTTATGGAGCGAATTTAAACACGAATGGCACAGGTATTCTTGGAATAGGAAATAATGTATCAACTTATACTTTGGTTTCAGGGGGATCAGGGGGTGCATTTTTTGCCACACTAACAGGGATCTATGGATATGCCGCAAACAATACAGGTTATGGTGTGTACGGTAAAGCGGTTAATGCCGCTTCGGCTTATGGTGTAGTAGGCATTGCAAATAATGTGGTTGGAGCCGGACCAACCTTCGGAGCGGGAGGAGCATTTTCCGGTTACAACTATGGTGTATCAGGAGTGCAAACTAATAATCTCGCAGGAGTGCAGACCGCAGCAGGTTATTTTGTAGGAGATCCTACAGCTCCCTCAACAACTCTTGTTGAAGCATGGTCGACAGCCGGAACACATTATAAAATATGGCAAAGCCCTCAAGGTACGGTTGCTACCTGCATTCCTGATTTAAACGGTAACCCAGTGACGCTTCACGCAATTGAAACGCCCGAATTTTATTTTCAGGATTATGGACAGGGAAAATTAGTGAACGGCAAAGCGCATATTGACATTGATCCGATTCTTGCAAAAAATATCATTGTTAACGAAAAACATCCTTTGCGCGTTTTTATTCAATTAGAGGACAATGAAAATTGTAAAGGCGTAATTGTTAAAAATAAAACAGTAAATAGTTTTGAAGTGGTTGAACTTAACGGAGGCGTTTCCAACACCCCATTTCAATGGTTTATCACATGCAACGTGGCAGATGTTATGATTGGCAAACGACTTTCCAAATTTGCTGATTTGCGTTTTGAGCCGGGTCCTGTAAATGTTACTGTTCCATTAAGAAATGATAGTTTTGAATCTGAAAAAGATGTTAAGAAAAAATAGGATGTACGACAGATGAGTAATAAAATAACCGGAATCAATTATTGTTAAAACAATTAAAAAATAATCGCATAGAATTGAAGATTAAAGAATAATATCACAACAAGATAATAATGTAATATGTATTTTGTGAACATAATGAACATAATTCAAAATTGCAGACAGTTAGGTTTTATTATATTTTTGCAATTTATTTTATGTGATTTTTCCTATTCACAACTATTTTACAACAACGGCGCCCCAATTCATTTTAACAGCGGCTCTATTGTTAGAATTAAAGGAACTTTCAGCAATAATAATTCCGGCGCTTTAGATAACGACGGAAATTTAACAATAGATAATGATATTATTAATAATGCTACCATCAATGGTAACGGAACTTATAAAATTTCCGGAAATTGGATAAACAATCAAACTTTTACTGCTGAGGCAAGCGCTGTTTATTTAGAAGGAGCAAATCAGCAAATTTCAGGTACTGCAATAACTTCTTTTAACAATCTTACACTTACAGGGACAGGTATAAAAACTCAAGCTATTGACTCGCGCATTCAGGGGATTTTAGCTTTAAATGATAGAGAACTTGCCACTGATTCATATACTATGTTTGTAGAAAATACAAACCCTAATGCAATAACCAGAACCACAGGTTTTGTAAGCAGTCTTGGAAACGGGAAATTATCGCGTTCAACAGCGAATAATACAATTTATTTATTTCCTACAGGTTCAAGTCTTGGAATCCTTCGTTATCGTCCTGTTGAAATTACTCCTGCAACTTCAAATGCAAATACATATACTGTACGAATGGCAAATGTTGATGCAACTACCGAAGGGTATGACAGATCCTTGATGGATACGGGTATTTGCCTTGCTAATCCTCTTTTTTATCATAGAATAAATCGTACTTCCGGTTCAACTCCTGCAAATATTTCTATTTATTTTGATGAAACTGCAGACGGTTTCTGGAATGGCATAGCACAATGGGAGACAATTCCCTCTGTCTTATGGAAAGATATAGGAACAATTACTCTGACGCCTGGTTCACCGTTAAATTATATTGCCAAACTCAACTGGAACGATTTTTCTTCAGACCCCTATATCCTGATTTTCCAATCAATTTTAATAAATTTAGGACAAGATACTGCAATATGTCCAGGTAATTCAATCTCTTTGGATGCCGGCTCGGGATTTATTACTTATCAATGGTCAACAGGAGAAACTACTCCATCAATAACTGCTGATACTTCAGGAATATTTTCAGTAACAGTTACAAATGATGTTGGGTGTATTGGTATAGACACTATTATAATAAATATTAACCAGGGTCAAAATGCAACAATCGCACCCGCCGGTCCTTTCTGTTTAAATAATGCTTCAATAAACCTCACTGCTGTTACCGGTGGAGGAATATGGTCAGGAACAGGTATAACAAATTCTTCATTTGGAACATTCAGTCCGTCAATAGCAGGCATTGGAATACATCAAATTATTTATACAATTTCCGGTACCTGTGGTGATGCAGATACTATTAGTATCACCGTAAACCAGAATTATAATGCAACAATCACACCCACCGGTCCTTTCTGTTTAAATAATGCTTCAATAAACTTTACTGCTGTTACCGGTGGAGGAGTATGGTCAGGAACTGGTATTACAAATTCTTCATTTGGAACATTCAGTCCGTCAATAGCAGGCATTGGAACACATCAGATAATTTATACAATCTCCGGTACCTGTGGCGATGCAGATACTGCTTTCATAATTGTTCATTCAGTACCGGTAATAACTATGACTCCGAGCGCTATTTCATGTATAGATGCCCATGATGGCGCTATTGAAGTAACTATTAACAATGGAACATCTCCTTGTACTTATCTTTGGAGTACAGGCGATACTACAAAAAATATTATTAGTTTATCAGCAGGGATTTATTCGCTTACCGTAAATGATTTTAATGACTGTAGCTCGTTTGCAAATTCCGAAGTATTAACCTCGGATATATTATGTTACCCCTCAATTTTTTTTATTCCTAATACCTTTTCACCTAACAACGATGGTAAAAACGATGTGCTATATGTGAGGGGCGGCGGTATCAAATACTTTGAGTTTACAATTTACGACCGATGGGGAAAAGAAATTTTCAAAAGCAATGAACAAAATACCGGATGGGATGGCTGTTATGACGGTACGCCAATGAATGCAGCCGTGTTTGTTTATACGTTGAAAGGCGAGATGATCAGCGGCAGTATTATTGAAGAAAAAGGAAATGTAACATTGATGCGGTAAGTTAAAAATAGATAATAATATGAAATCAAAAATATTATTAATAGTTGTAGTTGTAACTTTAAACTTCAAACCTGCCCGCCGTCGCTTGATTTTGCTGTTGTTGGCAGGCGGGCTTCAAACTTTAAACTGTTTTTCCCAGGACATCCATTTTTCGCAGCATTACGCAAACCCTCTGAATATGAACCCTGCATTAGCCGGCTCATTGAATGAAGATATAAAAGCAATACTCACTTACAAAGATCAGTGGTCGCAGTTAGATAACCCGTATAAAACTTATTCTCTATGCGCTGATGCAGGATTTTTAAAACAAAAAAATAAAAATGGTTACTTGGGTGCCGGAATAAACCTGTTTTATGATATTTCAGGGATATCAAAACTCTCAACCACAACTTTAAATCTGACCGGCTCCTATCATGTTAAATTGAACATGCAGAACTGGCTCACTGCCGGTTTGCAGGGTGGTATTTTACAACGAAAAATCAATGATGGCGACCTTCAATGGGATAATCAATACGATGGCACAGGTTATAATCCTTCCTTATCGTCCGGTGAAACATATGCAACCGAACCTTTTATGTTGGGAGATGTAAGTACCGGATTAGTGTGGAATTACCAGTCTGAAAAAGCAATTCATCGAATAAATAATGAAGGTATAAAATCAGAATTGGGAGTTGCATTTTTTCATGTTAATAAGCCTCAATATTCATTTTACAGCGCTTCGAAAGACAGGATATACGCACGGTATGTTGTTCATGGTAAAGTATCTGTGGAAATTCCTAATTCTATTTTTGCCCTGATACCTACATTTGTTTATATGAAACAAGGTCCTTCTACTGAGTTTATTTCCGGCACATATCTGAGAATGATGCTAAAAGATTATTCTTCGCATACCGGGCTGTTTTACGCTTCCGCCCTGTCTCTTGGAGCACACTGGCGATTGAAAGATGCAGTAGCGCTTGCCTTGTTGTTTGAAATGCATCGCGTAGCCCTGGGTTTAAGTTATGATATAAATATATCAGGTTTGAAATATGCAACCAATAAAAACGGTGGACTTGAAGTAACACTCAGGTACTGTGCTCCGAATCCGTTTGCTTACAGAAGAAAAGGCAGTCGCTTGTTGTAAGAATTATTCATTTTCTTTTCCGAATCCGGGATGAAATAATTTATATTTACCAAAATATTTATCTAAGAATTCCTTATGAAAATTGTTTTTTCGTGCATTTTTATTTTATTATTTTTTTGTTCTTTCAGCCAACCCTGCTCCGTTGAGATAACCATAAAAGCATGTCCTCCGAAAAGGGCTTTTTTACTTAACTTCCGCGGTGATGACAATAACCTGATAGATTCTGCCATGATGGATGCCGGAGGAAAATATCAATTTCAATTCAATAATAAAAGAGAGGCCGGGCTGTACAGGCTTTTTCTTGATAAGGAAACCACTGTTGATTTTATATTCAATAAAGAAAACATTAAACTGATTACACATTATGATAATCCGGTGGACAGTATGCAGGTGGCGACATCTGCCGAAAACAAGTTGTATTACGATTTTCTCAGGCAGGATGAAATCTATCAGAAGAAACTGGAACTGGTTATGCCTCTTGTGAATTATTATCCCAAAGACGATAAATTTTATAAAGAAGTCGCAGCCAAGTATAATTCCCTGCAACAGGAAAGAGACGGGTATATCATGAGTTTGATAAAGAGCAGCCCGAATTCTTTTGCAGCAAGGATTTTTAAAATCAAACGTACTCCGATTGTTGATGCCGGCCTTGGCGAAAAAGAAAAGATGGATTTCCTGAAAGCGCATTTCTGGGATCAGGTAGATTTAAACGACACGTTGCTATTCAGAACAAACGCTTACACCAGCAAAGCCCTTTCTTTTCTGGTTCTGTTTAACAACCGGCGGCTTCCGCCCCTGCAGCAGGAAGAAGCATTTATCCAGGCTGTGGATATTATACTCCCCAAGGCAAGGGCATATCCGAATACATATGACCTGATATTGAATTTTTTCATGGCAGGATTTGAGAATTTTAAATTTGAAAAAGTCCTTGCCCATATTTCTGCAAATTATAAAGCGGAATCTTCGTGCGAGAACCAGGAAAGAAAATCCACGCTTCAGAAAAGGCTTGACAGTTATCAGCATTTAGCCATAGGGAAAAAAGTTCCGCCGTTAAAAATGATTGATATGAACAACAAAACAGTAACGCTTGATGATTTTACTACTGAATATACGCTGATATTATTCTGGGCGAGCTGGTGCCCCCATTGTGTTGAGATGTTCCCGGAGATCAAAAAAATGTATGATTCACAAAATCCGAAAAAAATTGAAATATTGGCCATCTCGCTTGATACTAATAAAACCGCATGGAATGATTATTTAAAAAAAGGCGGGTATTCATGGATCAATTGCTGCGACTTTAAAAGCTGGGACGGCAAAGTGGCAGATGATTACTGCATCTACGCAACTCCCACTATGTTTCTGCTCGACCGGAAAAAAATTATATTAGCCAAACCAACTACCCTTTATGAACTTTCTGCAAAAATCAAAGAGTTAAACATAAAATAACTGGTCAAAAATTACATGATGTTGTATAGGAAATTAGATTAAATATATATTTTTATCATTTAATTTTTGTGTACCGATAGAGCCGATGATAACGTTTTTTAAATATTTATTCTGCAGTATTATTTTTTTTCTGATATGGAATATAACGGTTGTATCGCAGGAAAAATGGACATTAGAGAAATGTATAGACTATGCTTTGAAGAATAATATCCAGATAAAGCAACAGGAGTTGAATTCAATGTATTCGAAGAATAACCTGATGCAATCGAAATTAAATTTGCTGCCCACCCTGAATGGAAATGCCTCTGAAAGTTATAGCTGGGGGCGGACTGTTGACCGTTTCACAAATTCTTTTTCTGAAGATAAAACCATGTCGTTGAATTTTGGCCTGAGTTCTTCGGTAACAATTTTTAACGGCTTCCAAAATTATAATACGATACGGCAAAAAAATTTCGATCTGCTGGCAAGCATCCAGAATTACGAGAAAGCAAAAAATGACATCTCGCTGAATATATCTTCGGGTTATCTGCAGATTCTCTATAGTATAGAGCTTTATGAGATTGCCGCCAATCAGGTGGAGATTACGGCGCAGCAGGTGGAACGTACCAAAAAGTTAGTTGACGCCGGAAGCGTTGCCGCGGGAAACCTGTTGCAGGTAGAAGCCCAGGCTGCCTCAGAAGAATTGCAGGTAGTGAATGCGCAAAATCAGCTTACCATGTCTTATCTTACCTTAGTGCAGCTTCTTGATTTGGATTCTGTCGAGAATTTTCAGATCTCAACACCGGATTTTTCAAATTATGATATGAATTCAGCCATACTCACAGCAGGGCAGGTTTATCTTGAAGCTGAAAAGAACCTCCCCCAGATAAAGAGTTCAGAGTATTCTCTTAAAAGCGCAGAGGCCGGCCTTTCTATTGCAAAGGGAAACATGAGCCCCCGTTTATCTGTTTCCGGCTCTTACGGCTCCGGCTATTCTGATGCCAGAAAAACCATCACCGATACTACGTATCAACAGCAAACCGTATATATTACTATGAACGGACAACAGATTCCGATCACACAGGACGTGCCGGGTTATAATTATGTGACTACCCCTTTCAAAGACCAGTTGAAAAATAATGTCAACAAAAATTTATCTTTTAGTCTTTCGGTTCCTATATTTAACGGGTGGCAGGTGCGTAATGCAATAAACAATGCAAAGATTAATGTGTTGAATGCGCAGTATAACCTGGAACTGGCAAAAAAACAATTGCTGAAAGAGATTCAGCAGGCGCATGCAGATGCGGTAGCATCTTTTAAAAAGTTTAACTCGACGAAAAAAGCGGTTGCATCCATGGAAGAAGCTTTTAAGTACACGCAGCAGAAGTTTGATGTCGGTTTGGTTAATACGCTTGATTACAACACGGCAAAGAATAATCTCGCCAAGGCGAAAGCCGATATGCTGCAGGCAAAATATGAATATATATTCAAGACGAAGATATTAGATTTTTACAGGGGCAACCCCATTAAGATGTAATAAAATGAAAGCAAAAAAAATATTACGGTATTTTATAATCGTTACCATCATCCTGGTGATTTTTGCAGCCATAGGCAAACGGGCCGGATGGTTTGGTAAGGATTTGGTTTATAAAGTAAGTACTGAACCGGCACAAAAAAGATCCATTGTCGAAACCATCACGGCGAAAGGGAAAGTACAGCCCGAAAAAGAAGTCAAGATCAGTTCGGATGTGTCCGGTGAAATTGTTGACCTGTTCGTCAGGGAAGGCGATGAAGTTAAACAGGGCGATCTGCTGATTAAAATCAAACCGGATATTTATATCTCTGCTCTTGACAGGATGAAGGCTTCCCTGAACTCTACCAAAGCAAATCTCGATAATGCCAAAGCGCGGCTTGCGCAAACCGAAGCCCAGTTTACTCAGACTGAACTGTCATTTAAAAGGAACAAGGGTTTGTTTGAAAAAGGGGCTATATCGCAATCAGAATTCGACAATGCCAAATCGCAATACGAGATGGGAAAAGCAGATGTGGAAGCGGCAAAGCAAAATGTAAAAGCGGCTGAATTTGCAGTGAGCAGCGCAGAAGCATCCCTTAAGGAAGCCGACGAAAATCTCACGAAGACCAGTATCTATGCGCCCATTGGCGGAACTATCTCGAAGCTCAATGTGGAGAAGGGAGAACGGGTTGTGGGTACCATCCAGATGGCGGGAACCGAAATGCTGCGCATTGCAAACCTGAACCTGATGGAGGTAAAAGTGGAGGTGAATGAAAATGATATTGTCCGGGTAAAATTATACGATACCGCGTTGATAGAAGTTGACGCTTACCTGAATCAGAAATTTAAAGGCGTTGTTACAGAAATTTCGAATTCTGCCAACACACAGGGCGTAGCTTCCGACCAGATCACGAATTTTGATGTTAAGGTAAGAATATTGCAGGAGTCTTATAAAAATCTTATTCCGGCAGATAATCTGAAATTTTATCCTTTCCGCCCCGGAATGTCGGCTACGGTTGACATCCAGACCAAGCATGTTTTTGATGTGCTTTCCGTTCCGATAGAGGCCGTAACAACCCGCATTGATTCCACGAAGAACAAGGGCGCTAACGGAAAAATAAAAGAAGTGAAAACGGATGAAAAAATTAAAGAAATTATTTTCGTATATAAAGATAATAAGGTAATGCAGCGTGAAGTAAAAACCGGGATACAGGATAATAATTTCATTGAGATTCTTACCGGGCTCTCAGACAAGGAAGAAGTAGTTGTAGCGCCCTATAGCGCCATTTCCAAAAAGCTTCGCGACAGCCTGCAGGTTATTAAAGTGGATAAAAAAAATCTATTCGACGAGTATTAGCCAATGCCTTTAATCCTGAATATCGAAACCTCGACCAACGTATGTTCTGTTGCACTTGCTGAAAATGATTCAATAATTTTTTTTCATGAAAGCGCCGGTGAAAATGATCATTCTGCCGTGCTTAGTGTTTTTATTGAAGAAATATTTAAAAAAGAAAAAATCAAAGCAGCCGATCTGGATGCCATAGCTGTGAGCAAGGGCCCGGGATCTTATACGGGTTTACGTATCGGCGTTTCTGTTGCAAAAGGCTTGTGCTACGGAGCAAATAAACCCCTGATTGGCATTAGTACATTGCAGGCAATGGCAAGCGGGATCAGGGCGCACCCGGAAATAAAAAAATTATCGGAAGAGCAGAAAAAATCTGCATGGCTCTGCCCGATGATTGATGCACGCAGGATGGAGGTGTACGCTGCTTTTTTCGATATGAAAAACGAACAAAAAAAAAATGTATCTGCAGATATCATTACCAAAGATTCTTATACAGATATTATTAGCGAAAGGACAGTAATATTTTTCGGCAATGGTTGTGATAAATGCAAAAATTTTTTGATACATAAGAATGCGCTTTTTATTCCGGCGATTCACCCTTCTGCCGCAGATATGATCCCGCTTAGCATGGAAGCATTTCATCAGGATCGGTTTGAAAATATTGCTTATTTTGAACCCTTTTACCTGAAAGATTTTATTGCTACGATTCCCAAAAAAAAAGTTATAAATTTGTAATCCTGTATCCATCTATTGATTACAAAATGTAGTATTTTATCCAGGGCAAACGCATGAAGATTTTTAAAATTAAACAGGACGCTCCGACCTGCCTGCCGGCAGGCAGGTGGAGCTAAAATACAATTAATTACAATTTTTTCTATAAACAGGTCAATCCTAACGGATTTTTTATTATATTTAT
>JACREX010000258.1 GCA_016212695.1 Bacteroidia bacterium | reverse complement strand
TGTGGATGTGGATGATTGTACCTTTCAAAATGTAGCTGATGTTTTTGTTCTTCTGTTATTGTTATTTGTATCATATCTCTGTTTTCTGACAAAGATAATTATTATTTTTATTTACGCAAATTATGACCGTGCATAGTATAAAAAATTCAGAAGATGATTAATGAGGGCAATTTTTTTTGTTTTTAGCTTTTAAATTTCTAAGGCTCCGATTATTTTACTTACGGATGAATACCCGTTTTTGTTTAAGTATTCGTTTATGCCGTCAATTGTTTTGATGGTAACCTCCGGATCAATAAAATTGGCTGTCCCGATCTGAATTGCAGTGGCTCCGGCAAGTAAAAATTCTACTGCATCCTTCCAGTTCATAATGCCACCCAGGCCAATTACAGGTATTTTGACTGCTCTGGCTGTTTGCCAAACCATTCGAAGGGCCACAGGTTTAACGCAGGGTCCCGAAAGTCCTCCGGTTACTGTTGATAAAACAGGACGGCGTTTATCGGCGTCTATGGCCATTCCAAGCAGCGTATTGATTAGAGAAACCGAATCGGCGCCTTCTGCTTCTGCTGCTCTGGCTATTTCAGTTATATCAGTTACATTCGGAGATAATTTGACAATGAGTGTTTTCGGATAAACTTTTCTGACAGCCCTTACTATGTCTCCGGCACTGCTTGCGCATGTTCCAAAGGCCATTCCTCCCTGTTTAACATTCGGACATGAAATATTCAGTTCTATGGCTGTAACTTTCTCCAGTTCTGCAATTTTTTCCGTACAGGCAACGTAATCTTCGATGGCGGAACCGGAGACATTTACGATTAGATGCGAATCAATATCTTTGAGTCTGGGGTATATTTCATCGGCAAAATAATGAACTCCTTTATTCTGAAGTCCGACGGCATTCAACATTCCGGCGGGGGTTTCCGCCATACGTGGGTATGCGTTTCCCTGTCGCGGCGCTAAGGTTGTTCCTTTAACAATATAGCCGCCCAGTCTGGATATATCAAAAAAATCAGAGAACTCTTCTCCATAACCAAAAGTTCCCGAGGCTGTCATTACCGGATTTTTCAAATCTAATTGTCCTATTTTTACCCTTAAATCTGCCATAGTAATTCATTTATATTAAAGACAGGTCCTTCTGTACATACACATATATGTCCGTTTACCGTATTTTCCACACAGCAAAGGCATACGCCAAAACCGCAGGCCATTGTATTTTCAAGGGAAACTTCGCATGGAACAGATCTGGTTTTAGCGTATCTGGCAACTGCAACCATCATTGGTTTAGGGCCGCAGGCGTAAATAAAGCCGAAGTTTTTATCCTGTAGAATAGAATGCTGTGTTACTAAACCCTTTTCACCGTAACTGCCGTCTTCGGTGGTTGTATAAACGGTTCCGTATTGATTAAGATCATCCAGTTGAAGAAGATCGGATGCTGAACGTGCGCCTAATAAGAAATTGGGTGAATAACCTTTTTCTTTAAGGTATTTTCCCCAGAAAAGCATGGGTGCAGTTCCGATACCGCCGCCAACCAATAAAACGGATTTTGAGTTGTTTTCCGGAAAAGAGAAAGAATTTCCCAGCGGAAAAATCAAATTAAGTGTATCGCTTTTTTTAAGATTGCCCATCGTGCGTGTTCCATCGCCCGCTTTCTGAACAAGTAGCCACAATTCATTCGTCTCAGTGCAATAGTTGTTGATAGATATAGGGCGTCTTAAAAAGGTCGGGGGAGATCCTTCTACTTTGATCTCGGCAAATTGTCCCGGGAGCATATCGGGTAATTTCTGATCGGAAGTAAGCTTTAATAAAAAACAGTTTTCATTAAGGCTGCTGTTTTCCGTCACAGAAAGATCCATGACATGTTTTTTCATTGATTTTTTCCTGTTTTTGAGATTTGAGTTGCAAAGATACAGGAAAAAAAATCAAATTCTCAACAAGTTTCCGTAACTTTTAAAATGTTTGAGAATGGCTTGTTAAAAACTTTACTTTTTATCATACCTGTTTTTATTTATTTTGGCTGTTCAAATCAATACTTCGGTAATTTTTTTTAATGAAAGGCTAAAGCCCTTGGTATTTCTGCGTTTTATCAATTACCCCGACCTTGTTTTCGACAAGCTCAAACACCAGGTCGGGGTAAGTCAAAACGCTCACGAATAGCGGGCTTTAGCCCACGATGAGTAGCGTTGCTACAACGTAGCTCACGCCAAAATGACCCAAAAAATTACCGAAGTATTGCAAATAAAAAATATAAATTCAAAACAATTTCTAAACTTTTCTAAAAATTGCCGCATAACATATTTCCAAATCTAAAACGATTTAGCGAATTTATTATTTTTGTACAAAACTAAACGATATGATAAAAAAGAAAATTTCGATAAATGATATTGCCCGGAGTTTAGGCGTATCAAAAACGCTTGTTTCTTTGGTAATAAATAATAAGTCCGATATCCATGGCATCAGCAAAATCACACAGCAAAAGGTTTGGGATAAGATAAAAGAAATGAATTACAAACCCAATCTGATGGCGCGGAACCTGCGGTTAGGACGGTCGAATACCATCGGTTTGATTGTTTCAGATATATCAAACCCGTTTTATTCCAGGATGGCCCGGCACATCGAAGACCTTGCCGAAAAAAAAGGATACAACCTGATTATATGCAGCACAGACGAAAAAATTGACAAAGAAATAGCGCTGATAAAAATGCTGAAAAACCGCCAGGTGGACGGCCTTATCATTTCTTCGTCGCAGAAAAACATAAGCGAATTCAATACATTGTTAGCCGAAAATTATCCGTTGGTTTTGGTGGATCGGTGTATTCCCAAACTCAAGACAAATTATGTAACCGTTGACAATACAAAAGGAGCGTATGAAGCGGTGGAGCATCTTATAAAACAGGGTTACGAACGGATTGCCGCTTTTGCTATTTCTCCCGTACACGTTTCAACGATCAATGACAGAATCCAGGGATATCTGAAAGCCCTGAAAGATCATAA
Organism: Bacteroidia bacterium; assembly: GCA_016212695.1. Lineage (GTDB taxonomy): Bacteria > Bacteroidota > Bacteroidia > Bacteroidales > GWF2-35-48 > GWF2-35-48. Next base: position 946 of record JACREX010000258.1, on the reverse strand, counting down.
ATTGAATTACGGAAATGCCTATTTGAGGGAGATACCGTTCGACAATGTAAAGGCCGCAGTGAAAAAAGAATTTAAGAAGCTGATTGAAGGGAAAAATAAGATACAGGCGCTTTTTGCCATCAATAATAATATTGCCACCGCCTGCATGGAGGCGATAAATGAAAACAGGATAAAAGTGCCGCATGACCTGGCTCTTGTATGTTTTGACGATGTCGATCTTTTTAAATTAACGTCTCCCACTATAACAGCCGTTGCGCAACCTATTGATGAGATTTGTGAAAATGCGTTGAAGTTTTTATTTGCAGAAATCAGCAGTAAGGGCGCCGCTGAGAAAAAGAAGATAACTCTGGCGACAAAATTAATTATCAGGCGTTCATCTGTATTATAAATCCGGAATTGAAACCAACATAATGTAGTTTTTATTTATTTTTCTAACCCGTATAATTCATAAAAAATTTAAACGACTTATTTCCTTTAGTGTTCCTTTGTGATTGATTTCCTTTGAGTAACTTTGTGGTAAAAATAATTTACCACGAAGGCTCACAAAGGTTTGCACAAAGTATCACAAAGTTTATGAATTAAACAGGTAAAACGATTTAGCCTAATTATGTTTAAATGGCAGATATAAAAAATAATGGCAAATATACTTCCGCATTGGTCATCCTCACTTCCCTGTTTTTTATGTGGGGTTTCATTACCTGCCTGAACGATATCCTCATTCCCTACTTAAAAGGTGTTTTCCAGTTAAGTCATTTTCAGGCGAACTTAGGGATTGTAACGAAATAAATTAGTCATTTAGTGGATATCTTTTTATCTATAATGTAATTCCACTCACCGTGAAATTCATTCCTTTTTAAGTTGACACTTTCTAATTCTTTGTCGGTAATTTTAATGCCTCTATTATATATATTTTTATTCAACTCACATTTCACTGCTAAGCCTTTTA
>JACREX010000256.1 GCA_016212695.1 Bacteroidia bacterium | reverse complement strand
TTGGTTTATGTATCAAAGAGACCTTAAGGTTGCCGAAGAAAAATTAAAAACATGGTTCACTGCTATCCTTGATTCGCCGGATGCATACAAATTATATAGGGCATTTAAAAAAAATGCTGTGAATATTAGAACTTAGCCATATAAATTAAGTTTGCCGCTTTAATACCTTCCTTTTTCAACCGGTTCATGATCTGCTGCAGCAAGGTGCTCTTTCCACACCTGCGCACACCGGTAATAGCTTTTATCAGGGGCTTTCCGATAAATGGCCTGATGGAATTCAGATATGAATTTCTGAGTATCATTATTTCGGTTATAACTTATAAAATACAAATATATGTAATTTATTTCAGTTATAACTGAAATTTTATTAAAAATTTCCCCCGCCACATCAATAGGTTATTGGTTGTATGGTTAGGCAGCTGGTTTGGTCAATAGTTATTTGTCATTTGTTTGTCTTTTTTTTTGTCTACTGCTTCTTTTTACTTTTGTCTTTTATCTTTCTTTCTATGGCTATTCCTTTGCTCAAACACTGTCAGGACTCAGCCCGCAAACTGTTGAAGACCTGACAGGTTTTTCCTGCCTGCTTTTTGTTTCCATAGTTTTTCATATCCTGGTAATTGAACAACCCATAAAACAGAATGTGCAAAAACAAATATGCCGTATATTTCAAAGAACAGTTTCATGTCAAGTTTTGATTAGTGCATTAGATTATGAGGATTGGGAATGTGCTTGCAAATGTGTGTGTTTGTGGGTTGGCACTATATTATGAAATAAATCTGAATACAATTAAACCAAGAGTCAATCCGATTGAAATAAAAAGCAAAACCTTTAAGAGTTTGTTTTCCTTTGATAGTTTTTCAAACTTTGCTGTTGCTGTTTTTTCCAAATTTTCAATTCTCGTTTGTGTGTTTTGTTGTCCATGGATGATTGAACCAATCGTTGTATCAAGTTTTTCAAGCCAAGAAGGAAAATCAATCTTCTCAATTTTATCTATCAATTCAGAATTTGATTTGGCGAGATTTTCATTTTCCTTATGAAGTTCTAAAACCATTAATAATAATTTGTCGGTAATGTTTTGTAATGATTTTACCGAGTCATCAGCTTTCTGTAAATGAGTTACAGCGGGCTCTAATTTACCTAACTCTTCCTTGAGTTTTTCAAGATGCGTAAGTATGTTCTGGTTCATAATCTTTTAAAAATTTATTGTTAAAGTTTTCTAACCATTCTGAATGAACTTTCACTGATAAAATAGTAATTTGATTTTGCATTATTTCTTGAATTCCCGGGTGTGTTGAGAATTGAAGAACATAATCCTTGTATTTTTCTGCTTCCCTCAAAACACGGTCAAATAACCAAATATTTTCTTTTTGATTTTGAAATTCAATGAATCCTTTTGCAAAACTGTTTGATGCTTCATCCATCAATCTTTTGTTTTCAGGTTCTAATATGAAAATTGAAAATGCTTTGAGCAAATGAAATACTGCATTGTCAGGTTGCGGAATAAGTAATCGCACACATGCACCTCGCAAGTGTTTAAGATTATCAACTTTACCATTTGCATACTGAATGAACTCCCAAACAAATTCTATATCTTGTTCTTTACCTTCATCAGTTCTATCGGTAAGTGATTTATTTACTCCGGCTTCTTCATATCCTTTCCTTGCATACTTGGAGTTGAAATACAATTCAATAAATTCTTTGAATGCTGCTCCACCATTTTCTTTCCCGATTTCACATGCTTCTTTCATTACTCCGATTCCTTCAAATCTTTTCTTCTCAATTTCACGATACACAAAGTCAGTTAGGAAATAAAGACATTTTTGAATTGTTGTTGTTCCTTCAAATTGTCTTGCTTTTATAATTTCTTGTTTTGTTCTTACTTCTGAATAATATTTCCTGATATAGTTCTCCAAATTTTTGAAATATTGTTCATCCGTTTTTCTTTTCGCATGAACTGTATAGGTTTTTGAATTGAAGTCAACCGTGTAATCATCAATCACACCAACTGTTGATAAGCGATAAAGTGCTTTCTCCGTATCTGATTTTACTCTGAAGCCGTTAAACAATCTTTGCAACGTTATCTCTGCTGTTCTTTCCGGATTATTTAATGCTCTGTCTCTTGCTCTTGCTGCTTGTTCAAAAGGGATTCCGTTGTTAAGTTTTGAAACTACTTGCTCTTTAAAATCCTCAAACGAATTTGAGAATGCTAAAATACCTTTTGTCGTTACCAAATCAAATCTGTTTGTATTGAACGCTGCATTGAGCCATCTACTTATTATTTCAACTCGCTCTGTGATGTTATTTTCAAAGCGAAGTGTGAGTTCAATTCTTTCATTTGCTTGTAATAAAGTTTCTAATCCCGCAATAGTAGTTGAAGTTTTTAACCACAGTATTACATCTCCATTAGCGTTTTGCCGAATGAAATTGCTGATAAAATTCAGGAATTGGTTACATTCATTTACTGGTTTTGTAATTCGGGTTGTATCAATTTGAAGTGAAGGAATTTTTACTGCACCAAATTTGTCCTCAAAGTTCTCTCCATTTACAAACAAATACCAGTGCCCTGCTTGGCTTTTCCATAGTGCTAAATTAATATCTTGCTGAAACTCCTCATAAAAATTAACCTCAATTTCAAATAATTTGTTGGGTGTGTGAATTGCCGAAAGCAATTCAAATAAAATCGCCTTTTCTTTTTCAACTCCTTTGAAAGATGAATTGTGAAAAAACAAAAGATTGTCCCTATCAATTTCATGAATCTTGTCTCCTTTTTTAATTTGCTCATCATTGAAAAGGATAAAAGAAGTTGCTGTTTTTTTGTCTCTACCTGCCCTGCCTGCTTCCTGAACAAAGCTTTCAATTGAACTTGGATAATTTACATGAAAAGTGAACCGAATGTTTGGTTTGTCAATTCCCATTCCGAACGCTTTTGTTGAAACAAGCAAGTTCAATTTGTTGCCAATAAATTCTTCCTGTGCAAGAATGGAATCTGCCTCAATCAATTCTGCTGTTCTTTCATCATCCGAATCTGAACCCATGAAAGAACCCATTCGTACACTTGGCATGGCTGCTCTTTGGATTGAATCGTAAACTGCATTTCTTTTATCATCGTTTCTGTATCTGTCGGTAACTCCGAAATACCAACCACGATGCGGACAAAAAATAATTCCTGAAAATTTATTTTGATTGTCAAAGCTAAATCTGCCTAAATGATTGATAAGTTTTGACTGCTTTTGTGTTCCCAATTTCTCTTTCAGTTTCCATTCTGAATCTGTGTCTCGCAAGTCAGCATGAACATCAACTACTTCAAAATTGAGTTCCTCTCTGTTCACTGTGTCAAATCGGATAATTGAATCTTCCTTTAACTTGTATCTTTCGTTGTTGCCTGAAAGTTCTCTTTGAACATCTGATAACACATCAAACGAAGCTGTTGCTGTCAAACCGAAAAGCGGAATCGTTTCTTTATTCTTTGTTTTGCAGAACTCAAAGGCATTTTTTCCCAAACTCAAATACGATGTTCTGAAATCATGTCCCCACTCCGAAACGCAATGTGCTTCATCAATAACACAATAGCTGAAATATATTTCATTCTCCTTCATTTCTTTTAGAGTATCTCTGAACTCTTTCATTTGAAGTCGTTCCGGTGAAACGAAACAAATAAGCACTTCACCATTCCTAAACTTTGCCGTTTCTTTTGTCTTCTGCTCTCGTGTTTTCAAAGATGAATTGATGAAATTGCAAGCATCAATTTGGTTCTTCTTTAAATTATCATACTGGTCTTTCATCAGTGATTTAATCGGGTCTATCACCAAACAAATTCCGGGCTGTAGCATTGCAGCAAGTTGATAGGTTAAAGATTTTCCGCCACCTGTTGGGAGCAACCCAATTACACTTTCACCCTGCAGTGCTTTATTTAATATTTCAACCTGCCCTTCACGAAAAGTATTTTTTCTGAAGATGTTTTGAAGAAAATATCTAAGAGTTTGAATTGGGTTAAACTCAAATAATGATTGTTCAGGATTGTTTGGATGATAGTTTACAAAGTTTTGATAAATAAGAATATCAGACGTGAGAAATGTTCGTGTGCTGTGCCTGTGATGTGCGGAACGCACAACACATTTCTTGTTTGTTGGAATAAAATTTTCATTTCCTGAATATCCTTTTCTTTGCAAAATGGAAATGTCAATCAAAATATCAAAAGCATTGCTGGCATTAGCGTTTGATAAATCAAGAAATTGTATTGAAGAAAAGTATTCAGCCAACTCAATATTATTCAAAGTTGCTGACTGAAATTCTTGTGTTGTGAAAACAGTAAGTTCTATTTCGGGGTTAAATGTTTTGTCCTGTAAAGCCAAAATGTGTTGCAGTTGTTGTTTCAAATCTGCAATGGCAATTGCAGCACATGCAACATCTCTTTCAATTACTGCAACCTTCCATTTTGTTGCTGTCAAACTGAGTTTGCCTTGCAGTAAATTCTGAATCAAAATCTTTTGAACTCTTGCGATGGCAAAAGGGGATAAGATAAGTTGAAGTGCTTTCAATCCGTCTCTGTCAAAATAGAGAGGTGTTTGATAATTGAGTTTTGTGTTTTGGAAGTATGGCTGACTTGCCAACTCTTTTAAAATTGAAAATTGATTTTCAATTCTGTCAAAACTTGTGGTCTTTATTCGCAAAGTATTTTGCCAACCTACTTCCGATACTGCTTTGTCTCGCTGTTCGTCTAAAATTATTTGGTTCTGATTTTCCCAATGATGCGAGCCATCAATTTCAATAACGATTCCTTTTTTATCGTTTATGTGAAACGGAAATTCTATTGAGAAATCTGTGCGTTGTCTTGTAAAGTTGTTGTCAAAATTAACGATTGATGTAAACTCTCTTTGCGATTCCAAAAGTTGAAACCATTCTGCACCGAGTATTCTCGGAGCATGGGTAAATAGAAAATCTTCTTCGTATTTGCTCCCAATATTATCAAATTCAAAACTCTGTTGAATCTGAAATCTTGCCCTGTCCGGAATTACTCTCGGGTCAATTATGTGGAGTGCTTTGAAAAGATATTGAGCAACGGGGTTGAATGAATTATTAGTTAATGTTTCAATATTTCCTAAAGTGTCTGGTATTTGTTCTCCGATTGCAAGTGAGTTCAAGAAAATATTTTCAATGAATAAACTTGGTCGTGTTGGCAACCCTCTTGAAAGTAAATTATTCAGAACTGCTAATTCGGGTTTATCGTTTGGATTGCTTTCTGTCAGTGTGCTGTCAACTTCAAAGTAGGATAAATATTCAAGCAGCGACAATACTTCTGAGGATTTGTTTTCGCTCAGTAGTTTGTTCTTAACAAAGTCAAATATGTATCCTGCTTGCAGTTGCATTATTTAGATAAAGTAATATGTTGAAAAATTGAACTCTTGGCAAGCTTTGTTTGAGTGCCAGCTCGATAAAGTTTTTTTTTGTTCATAAAAAATTCGTACAACTGTTTTATATTGTCTGTTATTATTCAAAGCAAAAGTAATAAGATATTCCTAAAAGAAAATTCATTCAGTATTTGGTTTATAATACGGATAATATCCTGTTGCTTTGCAGGCATTATCAAACATCTCATCGTCTGTTAAATCATAATATCTGCTGTCGTCCGGATATAATTCATCTGTTTTTTTTGCAATGATCTTTGCAATTTCCCTATTTTTAGTTAATATGAAAAACTTGCATAAACTCAAACCTGTTATCTTGTTGTTCCCAATAATCAGCCGTATGCCTGTTCTTTCCAACTCGAAACAGGTTCTGTTAAATACCGGGAATTTCCCGTTTTCAAAAAGTAAAACAGGCGCGCCATAATCGCAATACAGGCAATGGTCGTATTCAAGGGTTAGTTCTTTTCTGTGAGGGTTTTTCTGTTTGAAATCAGCAATGCGCTGCTCCAGCCATTTTAGAAATTCGCCTTTAGAGGTTTCCGTGTCCTCTACGTCCCATTCTCCCTTAATCACAAATTCGCCGTTGTCGTCAAGCAATGAGGCTACGCCTTCCATATCGAAAACTTTAAAATAATCAGCAAAAGCAGATATTAGAACATCACATTCTTTAAATGTTTTTTCTTGTTTTTCGTCATACTCAGGCTTAAATCCGGTCTGATTATTTTTCTTATCCGGGTTATCCTCTTGCCGTTTGCAGTTATGATTTTCTTGCATGGTATTTTTGGTTGTAATTGAGATGTAAATATCGGATATTTTTTTTAATATATCCGGCTTGTTGAAAACTAAAATCGGCCCTGTTTTTTGTATCATAATTTTCTTACTTAATCATCTGAACAAAAGAATTTAAGAAAAAACATAAAATAATTTTGGTTTTTATTTTATTAATATTCAGATATTTATCCGGTTACAATTAATTACAAATGAATTTATCCGTATACAGTTATTTTTCAACCGAATCAGATTTTTGACCCACCCTATTTTTGCATCATCAAAATTCACAAAACGGATTTTAGAAAAATAAATTAAGTTAAATTTTTAAAAATTATTACAAATGGAAAAGTTAGTAAACAAAATGGTAAACAGGGTTGAGTTAAACGGATTTGCAGGAATCAATCCTGAAGTGGTAACACTGAACGAAGGCGTAAAGATTGCGCGTTTCACGCTGGCAACAACCAGAAATTACAAGAATCGCGACGGCGAATGGACGAAAGACACCACCTGGCATAAAATCGTGCTGTGGAATAAACTTGCCGACCAGGCGCAGACGCTGATAAAAAAAGGCTCGCACATTAATCTCACGGGAAAGATCGTGAATCGCACCTATATTGATAAATCGGGTGAAAAAAGATTTACCACAGAGATTTTTGGAAACAGTTTTGAGACCATCATCAATGAACCGAAACTGAAAATCGTAGCATAACAGCAAGTGAAAATAAATGAATATAAATTTTTTAAAATTAAGTAAAATGGAAAAGTCAGAAAACAAAATGGTAAACAGAGTTGAGTTGAACGGATTTGCAGGAATTAATCCTGAAATAAATACAACAAAAGAAGGCGTAAAGGTTGCACACTTCACCCTCGCTACGACGGAGAATTATAAAAATCGCAGCGGTGAATGGGTTAAGGATACCACATGGCACAAAATAGTGATGTGGAACAAATTAGCCGATCAGGCAGTAGCTACTATCAAAAAGGGTTCGCGTATCAATCTTTCCGGTAAGTTAGTTAACCGGTCTTATACGGACAGCAACGGGAACAAGCGGTATGCAACCGAAGTTCATGCATACAGTTTTGAGGCTGTTATTGCCGAAGAACGGCAGCCCGTGGCTCAGGAATAAACTTGAAGCGTATTTGTAAAAAGAAAACCGCCCGTAAAAACTACGGGCGGTTTTTTTATTTCACAAGAATTTTATGAACGTATCTGGTGTTATTAGTATAAACTTTAACAAAGTACATTCCTGATTTAAACTCACTAAGGTCAAACATGGCAGTATTATCAAACTTCTCAGAATTTATAATAACCCTGCCAAATATATCCGATATCTCAATCTTAAAAATTGTTAATCCTTTTACATCTATCGTTAAATGTCCAACTGTAGGATTTGGAGAGATTGAATAAGTACCGGAATTAATTGAAGTAACTGATACATTCACATCTACAGTTTCAGTAATTATAATGCTGCAATTATTGAAATCAGTAATAGTAACCGTATAGACACCTGCAGAAAGATTGCTGGCAGCTGAACCGGTTTGTGCTCCTGCGTTAGCAGACCACTGATAAGAATAAGGCGCAGTACCTCCTGTAACAACCAATGTAATTGACCCATTCCCTGCTCCGGTTGCACTTTCATTCACAACAGTAGATGTTGCAAATAACGCAGCAGGAGAACCGATATTTATGTTTTCAACAATTATACAACCTGATGCGTCAACTACGCTAACAGTATAATTACCTGAACACAGATTTGTGGCAAACTGGCTGTGGTGGCCATCATAATCCCAAGTATAAGCATAAGGCGCTGTTCCGTTAGAAACCATTATAATTGCAGCTCCGTCACAAGTTCCAAAACATGAAGTATTGTTTGAGTTTATTGAGGACGTCAATGTGCTTGCAGAGCTAACAACAAATGTTTTAGCAAATATGCAATTATTACTATCTGTTACGGTCAGCGTATAACTATCTGCAGAAAGATTAATTATTGAAGATGTGGTTTCTGCATTAGACCATAAATATGTGTATGGAGCAACGCCTCCGCTTACTGAAACAGAAATTGCACCGTTAGAACTACTGCAAATCTCATCGGTAATGTCAGAAACTAATGTAATTAAAGCAGGTTCGGTAATGGTAACCGAGGCATTGCCGGTGCAATTATTGAAGTCTGTTATAATAACTGTATAAACTCCGGCAGGCAGGTTGTTTCTGTTTGCATCAGTAAATCCATCAGACCAAAAGTATGTGTAAGGGGCAATCCCTCCTATAACATTAACTGATGCGCTACCGTTATTAAAACCATAGCAACTGATATTTGAACTTGCTGTATTTATTAAAATCTGTGAAGGTTCTGTAATTACAACCTCGCCTGAAGAAATGCAACCGTTAGAATCTGTAACAGTAACTGAATGAATTCCTGCTTGCAAATTAATTTCTGCAGAGCCCGTTCCGCCGGCTGACCAATTATAGCCAAATGGAGCCGTACCGCCTGTTGTTACTACAGTAGCAGTACCTGTAGCGTCTCCAAAACAATCAACATTTGTACTTGTAATTGAAATAGCAGCCGCTCCGATATCCTGAATATAAATGGAACTATTTGCAGTGCATCCGTTAGCATCTGTTACGGTTACAAAATAAGTTCCTGAACTCAGATTATTGATTGAATTTACAGTTCCACCGTTTGACCAATTATATGAATAAATCCCTGTTCCGCCTGTACCCGTTACTGCAGCAATACCATCTGAATTTCCGCATGAAGCATTTGTAGCGGTCAGATTCAGAATAATAGCTGTTGGTTCTGTAATTGTTATTGCAGATGTTGCAGTACATCCTGACATATCGGTTACTGTAACGGAATAAACGCCTGCGGTAAGATTTGTTTCATTTGCATTCATCCCGCCTGATGACCAGTCAAAAGTATATGGGATAGAGCCGCCTGAAACATTTGTATAGGCAATGCCATCATTTCCTCCATTGCAGGCAACATTTGTTCCGGCTAATGATAAAGAAGGGCCGTTTGTATTTGCAACAACTGCAACTTGCGATGAAGAACAACCGTTAGCATCGGTTACTGTAACGCCATAGCTTCCTTCAGGCAGATTATTGATTGTGTTAGTTGTGTTACTATTTTCCCACAAGTAGCCATAATTACCTGCGCCTCCGGTTGCATTCGCTGTTGCAGATCCATCGGAGTTTCCGCATGTGGCATTTGTTGTGCTTACCGCGAGAGCAAGAATTAACGGTTCGGTGATTGTAACACTTGCACTGCCTGTGCAACCATTAACATCAGTAATATTTACAGTAACTGCACCAGCAGCCAGATTGTTTACAGTTGCAGACGTAAAGCCTCCTGTCCATAAATAGGTATATGGAGAAGTACCGCCTGTTGCTATTATGGTAGCTGAGCCTGTCGAGGCGCCATTGCATAAAACAGGCGTAGATGTAATATTTCCTGATATCGCAGCAGGTTCGGTTATGGTAATTTGCGCTACAGCATTACAATTTGAATTGTCTGAAACGGTTACAAAATAAACACCGGCAGATAAATTCGATGCAGTACTTCCTGTTCCTGCTCCGGATGACCATAAATAAGTATACGGAGCTGTACCGCCTGTAACAGCAACGGAAGCTGAGCCTGTCGAAGCTCCGTTGCAAGATACATTAGAGTTTGAAATATTTGCTGTCGGGCCGCTGATATTGTTAATAGTAACAGTTTTTGTTGCAGTGCAATTATTTGCATCCGTTACAGTAACAGTATATGATCCGGCGGCAACATTACTGATTGAAGAGGTGAGTGCGCCATTTGACCATGTATAAGTATAGCTTCCGGTACCACCCGTGGCGACAGATGTAGCAGCCCCATTAGAACTGCCACATGAAGCATCAGTAACAGTAGTGGAAATACTGATAGCTGCCGGCTGGCTAATAATTGCAATTGCAGTATCAGTACAACCTTTAATATCTGTAGTTGTAACAGTATAAGTTCCCGCAGATAAATTATTGCGTGTTGCCAAAGTTCCTCCTGCTGACCATACATAAGTATAACCGGGAGTTCCACCGGATGCCAATACAGTAGCGCTTCCATTATTTCCGCCATTGCAGGCGACATTCGTGTAAGTTGAAATTGATGCAACAATCGCTGATGCCGGTTGAGTTATTGTTGTTACAGATGTTTTTGTACAATTATTAGCATCCTTAACTGTTACTGTATATGAACCGGCAGCCAATCCGGATATATTTGATGTAGTTGCACTGTTGGACCATAAATAAGTATATGGGGCTACACCACCTGCTACAGTAAGATTTATAGTACCATTATTTCCTCCATAACAATTAACATTTGTACTCGAAGGCGTAACAGTAATAGCTGATGGCTGAGTAAGGGTAACAGAAGAAACAGATGTACTCAAAACTGCATCCGTCACAGTAACTGTGTTTACGCCTGCTGCAAGATTACTAACCGAAGCTGTTGTAGCGCCATTCGACCACAAATATGTATACGGTCCCGTGCCTCCGGTTGCTGTAACGGTAGCTGAGCCTGTCGAGGCTCCGTTACATGTTACATTAGTTGATGCTGAAATTGCTGATGCAAGATTATTTGCCTGTACAATGGTAACATTACCGGTTCCGGAGCATCCTGCAGAGTTTGTAACTGTAACTGTATAAGTACCTGCACATAAACTCCCTGCTGTTTGCCCTGTTTGAGAAACGGTGAATGTTAAAGACCAACTGCCTACAGAGCATCCGTTTTGGTTTCCATTAACAAATCTTAGTGTCCATGCTCCATTAGCGCTTTGATTGTTGTTATATGAACTAAAATTACCAATAGGCAGATATGTTCCGGTATAAGGAGCGGTGCCTGTTGTAATCAAATTTGCACCAGACATTGAGAATGCTGTATTTGTTAAATTTATACCGGACAAACCGCCCTGTGATAATATAACTTCAGTATTATCCGGTGCAAGCAGAGATATTTTAGTTAGCTTACTTAAAGAACCATGCGTAATACTTAATTTTATATTATCGAGTTTCACTGATGTTCCATTCATATTTCCCAAACCGGTAACATTCAAGGTAAAATTTGTAGTTGTGTTTTTGGTAATATTTCCGGTTTGTCCCGGGCTGAATAGCTGATTAGCCGTAGCGCTCCAAGCATATGTAAATGGAGCCGTTCCGCCGGTAACATTAGCTGTAGCAGATCCATCACATGCTGTAGATGAACTTGTATTGGTTGCAGTAAAAGAAGCTACAGGGAGAGGGTTTACAACAACAATATTACTAATAGTTTTTGTATTATTTCCGCAGGCATTAGTTGCGATAAGTGTTGCTGAATAGGTGCCGCTTGCAGAATATGTAACTGATGGATTTTGTTGTGCACTCGAAGATGGAGCGCCACCGGTAAAAGTCCAGCTCCATGATGTAGGAGAAGCAGTACTGTTATCAGTAAATTGAACAGCATTTCCAACGCAGGCTGATGTTGGGCTGGCAGAAAAACTAGCAACTGGCGCCACGGAAACTGTTATATAATTAGTCATTGTTTTTGTAACAGGACCACAGCCATTAGATGCGATCAAAGTAACACTATAGGTTCCCAAAGCAGAATATGTAACAGATGGATTTTGCAAGGCGCTTGAAGACGGAGTACCTCCCGTAAATGTCCATGACCATGATGATGGAGTATTTGTAGTTAAATCGCTGAATTGAACAGATGAACCAGAGCAGATATTCGTATTATTTGCAGAAAAATTAGTAACAACAGGATTAATTACTGTAATATAATTGTTTATTGTTTTTGTATTTGACCCGCAAACATTTGTAGCGATTAATGTAACCCTGTAAGTTCCGGGAGCAGAGTAAGCTGTCGTAGGGTTCTGAGCAGTACTTGTAGATGGCACGGCGCCCTGAAATGTCCAACTCCATGAAGCAGGGCTGTTAGTGCTTTGATCAGTAAATTGCACCGAAGTTCCTGTACAGACAGTTGTATTGGCCGTAGTGAATCCTGCGACAGTTTGGTTTACCACGGTTATATAATTTGTCTGAGTTTTTGTATTTGACCCTGCGGAATTAGTTGCAATTAATGTTACAGTATATGTGCCTGCTGTATTATAAACAACTGATGGGTTTTGCAATGAACTTGAAGACGGAGTTCCTCCTGTAAATGTCCATGCCCATGAAGTTGGAGTATTTGAACTCTGATCAGTAAACTGAACGGTTGATCCGGCACAAACTAAAGTGTTGTTTGCAGTAAAATTTGCCACAGGCACAGCAACTGTTGAAGTTGTAAAAGTCAAATCGCTGCCATATGCCGTACCAGCGCTATTAGTTGCATATGCCCTGATATGGTATAAGGTACCAGGGGTTAATCCGGTTAAACTGCTCGTAAAAGTTCCGGTTCCTGTTCCATTTGTTGTGTGATTACCTGTAGCTACAGGGTTTGCCGTTGTTGCCCAGCATACGCCTCTGGCAGTTACTGTGGCGCCTCCATCAGCAGTAACATTACCGCCGCTTGTTGCGGTTGTGCTTCCAATACCGGAAGCAGCAGTTGTAGTAACAGTTGGCAAAGAAGAACCGGGAGGCACGCAGCCATTTGAAGTAGTTAAGGAATTTAATGGGCCTCCTCCGGCAAATACTGCCTGAATTCTTGATGTTTGATTAGGCGTAAAATTTGCATAGCTGATATCGTCAGTATAGTCCATGAAGTTAGTATACATAATTCCGGGTGAACTTGAAGAGCAGGCATCAGTCAACACACCTGTATGAGCGCCATAAGTATAATTTGCCTGATTTGGAACATCGGCGCACTGATCTGTTCCGGTACAAGCGCCGCCATCATCACCCCAGATATGAAATAAGTTAAAACAATGGCCAATTTCATGAGTAGTAGTACCACCCAGATTATACGGAGCTACGGCCCCGGTTACACCGAAATATTTATACATGATCACAACTCCGAAAGTACTGTTCACTCCTCCTCCTTGGGCTGCATATGGAAACTGGGCATAACCGCAAAGGCCGCCGCCTAGATTGCAAACCCAGATATTTACATATTTTGTGGGATCCCATGCATCAGCCCCACCCTGAGCGGTTTTTTTCACGGCATCATTTGTGGAAAATGACGTTACAGTAGTGGATACTCTGTCAATACCGTTAGTTGCAGTACCATCCGGCTTCCTTTGTGCAAGGCAAAACTGAAGGTTAGTATTTGCTTTTAAAGAAGGAGTCCCTGCAAAAGCCTGTAATGAATGTGTATTTAAACCGGCATAATCAGTATTTAAAACATTAATTTGCTCCTGTACTCTTGCATCAGTAATATTTTCTGCAGCTAATTTGTACACTACATGAACAACAACGGGAACTGTAATTACTGCTTTAGAACTGCTGGAATAGTTAGGATTATTTGCAATCCAGTTCTGAGTGAATTCTTCGAGCATTTGACGGTTGATTGAAATATTCGGATCAGCCGATTCAAGCTGGGCCATATACTCCATTGTGCCGCATTTGCGTTTTGGCGTTTTGGTAGCGTTGTTAATTACCTGCCCAAAATAAGTTTCGATTGAAACAAATAATAAAACAAAAAACAATAAAATTATTCTCATAAACCATAGAATTAATTAGTAAAAAATTCTTGAGAAAACACTCTAAAAATTTCGGATTGACCCAACAAATATAGACTTAAAAATTTACTTTTGGTTGCCCTAAAAATACAAATTTTTATACCCGATATACATTATTATTTTATACCGTGAGTGGGGTAAATTATTACATTCTTTAAAAGCCTCAAGTCCCAAGCCCCAAGTTTCAAGCATGCACTCTATTTGTCTTTTTTTGGGGTTTGTTTCAGAAAATATGCTTACTTTTGTATTGAAATCAATTTTTTAAAAAAATAAATACTTGTTTGAATAAAAACAAATCATTATGAGAACAGAAACACTTAATATTGTTATTGACAACTTTAATGCGTTATTGCCGGATGAAAAAGAATTAGCCGTTGATATTTTCAAAAAATCTTACGCAGAAGAGAGACGTGAAGCTATTTTTAAAACGGCGCAAAAAGTAACAATAAATGCGCACAAAGGAAGAGTAAAACAGGGTAATATTAACGACCTTTATAATGATTTAGAAAATGACTAAACTTATTTGGGATGCTTCATTTAAACGTTTATTGACATTGGCACTCATGACGAAGTATATTAATATTATTTTTATTCATTAAAAAAATGACATAACACAGAAAATAACATTGTAAAAATACAAGCGTTAGCTTTTAAATAATAATATTTGATATAAACTAAATGGATATTGCAATTTCAAAAAATGGTGTTCCTGTTCGGATGACAACTGAAAGATGGCAGCATATAACAATTGGCCATCCTGATTTAGCAGATTATTATTATGAATACTCGAAACTATTGAAACCCCGGAAATAATATATGAAGGAAATTTTGATGCAAAAATAGCAGTAAAGAAATTTCAGGACAGAAATAATAAATTTGTGATTGCGGTCTATAAAGAAACCAACAATACGGATGGTTTTATTATTACTGCATATTTCTCAACAAAAATACAAGAATTTTATAATAAAAAAATATTATGGAAACAGCAGAATTAAACGAAATTAAAAATGTACTTCCTTATTTTTTAAAACACAAAACTGTTTGGGCTTCATATGACGGAGAGGCAGATGTTTTATATTTGCATTTTAAAAAACCCAACAATGCTGACAATTCTGAAATGACAGAAGACG
Organism: Bacteroidia bacterium; assembly: GCA_016212695.1. Classification (GTDB taxonomy): domain Bacteria; phylum Bacteroidota; class Bacteroidia; order Bacteroidales; family GWF2-35-48; genus GWF2-35-48. The sequence goes on along the minus strand of JACREX010000256.1, from coordinate 25,986 downwards.
AAATAATTATCAGATACGAAAATAAAGATATTATTGGCTTGACCATACTTAATGCAAGCCATCGGTAAAATGTAATTAAAAAAAAATTGCACTATTAAAATAAAGAAAGGAGGAAATATTCAATAATACTTAAACCCTTGAAATAACAAGAAAAATTAAAACATAGAAAGCGTCAGCTTTAATTTTTGTTTACGAAAACTGAGAATTTTCAATCCTACAAGAATAATAAGCAGAACGCTGGGAACGGCGTGGTCTGTCTTGATTGTAGGATGGGTATCTCAGTACCTCGTAAACGGTTAAGTTGCAGTACCACGCTTTTTTATTTTATAACAACGGAACAAATAGCATTAAATATTAACCCTTAAAATTTGTAATATGAAAAGAACAGTTCTTTTATTTCTGCTTATTGTTGCAGGATTAACCATGTTATTCAGCGACAGTTTCGGACAATCCCCGCAATTAATCAACTACCAGGCTGTGGCCAGCAATACAGGCGGGCAGCTTATCGCAAATCAGAATATTTCTGTGCGGATTAGTATTCTAAGCGGTTCGCCTACCGGTACGACAGAGTACAGCGAAACTCATGCGGTTACTACAAACCAGTTTGGAATATTCACTATTCAGATTGGAGGAGGCACAGTAGTTTCAGGAATTTTTTATACGATTAACTGGAGCAATGCAAACCACTATGTAAAAGTTGAAGCCGATGAAACGGGAGGCGCGAATTACCAACTTTTGGGAACATCGCAGCTCGTTTCGGTGCCTTATGCTCTGTATGCTGAGAATGCAGGAAACGTTTCCAGTGGGGATTTTGTGAAAATACAAGAACAAACTCTTGTCAGTAACCAGGATTTAGTAACATTTAGTATTCCAACAGGGTATAAATTTTTAAAAATAGTTATTTATGGAATGGGAACAAGTTCAACGAGTGATGCGTTAGGACTTAGAATAAATAATTTGTCAAATAGCAATTATAGTATGAGTTATATTGATGCAAATGGTGTTACTATAACTGGTGGTACAATTACTGGTAATAGTTCTTGGCAAATTACTCAAGCATATTCAACATATTTGAATATTACAGAAATCTTATTAAATTCAAATAATCCTTTTTCATCTTCTACACAAGTGATGTTTTTAAGTAAATCTTCTCAAGATGGTTCAGATAGTAGAGATGCAAGAGGATATTATAATGGAACGTCATTGACAGATATTACTCAAATAGACATAAGCAGCAGAAATTTTGCAGGTACTGGCTCTCAATTTTCCCAAAATTCAAGATTTATATTATATGGAATGAAATAAATACTCTGTTGGTGCTCGTCTTAGGACGAGTGCTACATGGGAGGGAGGGTACGGGAGTTGAAAAAAAAGAATGGTTAAAACATTTTCAAAAACTCATCAGGAGTGAGAACAGAAGTTCTAAAAAATCAAACAAAGGGATTAATTATGTTAAGTTTTTTCTCAATAATTTGGTTGTGCTGCATATCCTGGGTGTACAGGATCGAGCAATCATTTAGCAGCGCTGTGGCAATAATCAGGCAGTCATACCATGCGTAATTATATTTTTTCTTTATGTCAAAAGCGATAGAAATATTTCTGAAATTAACATCTGCAACTTCAAAGCAAAGGTTATATTCATTTACATACTTTTGTATTTTATTAATGGGAAGCAGTTGTTTTTTTAAGCATACGGCAGTAAACTCGTTAAGCACCTGTATGCTTATCAATGAAAAATCGCTTTCAGAACAGATACGGATGATGGGTTCCTGCATTTCCGCATCTCCGGTGGCAAGGTATATCAGCAGGTTGGTATCAAAAAAAATCTTATTCATAAAGTTCATCCCTGTTAAAACGGTAATTACGCGGCAGGCGTATCGGGTTTTTTTGTATGAATTGCAGCAGTTTTTCCAAACGTTGCTTTTGGTCATGTCTTTCATTAACAAGTTTACGCAAATCGCTTTCAGGAATGTCTTCTTTATCCGTCTGAAATGCTATTATTTCCACCTTGCGCCCGACAAAATATGCAGGAAGATTAAGCAGGAAGCTATTGCTCTCCGGAATTATTATTTGCCTGTACATAATATAAATTTTAATTACACAAAAATATCAGCAACGAATGTCTTTTCTTCAAATCTTTTAAGGAATAATTAATATAATGCAAACTTATATAAAATAAAATAATTATGAAAAAATATCTTTTTCTCATCCTTGCAGTCTCAACTTTAAACTTCAAACCTGCCCGCCGTCGCTTGATTTTGCTATTGCTGGCAGGCGGGCTTCAAACATTAAACTGTTTTTCCCAAACCCCCGAAAGGCAGGTTATATCTTCTTCCGGTGGCGATTACTCAAATACAAGCCTGCAATTTAATTTCACCATTGGCGAGGCGGTAGTTCAAACCTTCCAAAATTCAGGGTTAATATTAACTCAGGGATTTCAGCAACCATCGCTTAGTACTCAAAATTGTAATTTAACGCTTACTGTAACAGTCGTAAATTCAACCTGCAATCAGCAAAACGGGAGCGCAACCGTTTCAGTAAGCGGAGGTACACAACCCTATCGTTACGCATGGACAAGCGGCGATACCCTGGCAACAGCAGACAGCCTTGCAGCCGGTTTGTATATGCTTACGGTTACCGATTCATTGGGTTGTAGCGCCTCTGCAATGGCTACTGTGAGCAATACAAACGGGCCAAGTATCACAGCGCATACAATAATCAATGCAACTTGCTTTGGCTCTGCAAATGGGGCAATAAATATTACTGTTTCCGGCGGCGCAACGCCATACACATTTTTATGGAGCAATGGCGCTGCCACGCAAAACATCAGCGGTCTCAGTGCAGCAGCTATCTGCACACCTGCTGCTTGCGGCAATAATAACGGGGCAGCCCTTATTACTGTTACAGGTGGAGTACAGCTTTATTTCTACAGTTGGAACAATGGTTTGTCAACACAACAATCAGACACTTTAAGTCCGGGTGTTTACATAGTAACAGTTACAGATGCAAATTCATGTTCAGCTTCCCCATTAATGATTTCAATCAATACTGTAAATGGCACTGTTGTTACCATTGACAGCATAATACAAACAGGTTGCAGCGGTAATGCCGGCGCAATTTATGTTAGTGTTTCGGGGGGAAACCAACCTTATACATATAACTGGTCCGATACTTCAAACACGCAGGATATTACACAATTGTCAGCAGGAAATTATCAGCTTACGGTAACTGACAGTTCGGGTTGTATTGGAACGATTGCGGCAACTATCAGCTATACACAACTTACGGTTCCGCAAATTTGTATAGTTACTGTTGATAGCATTGAAAACAAAAACCTGATTGTGTGGGAAAAAGAAATCACAACAAATATACATCTATACAATATTTACCGTGAGGGGAGCTGGGCAGGTTATTATTATCTTGCAGGCTCAAAACTTTACGATAGTGTGAGCCAATTTCTTGATGTGAATTCAAATCCAAAAATGCGGGCTTATCGTTATTAAATAACAGCGGTTGACCAATGTGGGAACGAGAGCGGGGCGAGCATTCCGCATAAAACCATACACCTTGCAATCAATGACGGCATCGGCAGTTCGTGGAATTTAATCTGGACAGAATACGAGGGATTTAATTTCCCGGGTTATTATATTTCCCGATATATGAACTCAACAGGCTGGCAACTTATTGACAGTATTGCCATGGGCTATAATTCTTATACAGATATTCCGCCGAATCAGGGACAGATAAATTATATGGTAACGGTTCGTTCACCGCAAATTTGTTCGCCGACAGGAACGAAAGATATGTCGGGGCCGTTCAGCCAGAGTTTATCGAATATTGAGGATAACGGAATTATTGACGTAGATGTACCACAAACAAAAATTGAAGAATTTTATTGTAAAATTTATCCGAATCCGGTAAAAAATGAATTGACCATTGAATATAATAACTCAGGTTTTATAAAATACGATATACTGAATGTTATGAGCAAGTCAATAAAAAGTTCTGTTTTTGTAAACAAGACCATAGCCGACATTTCACAATTACCAAGCGGTATTTATTTTATCCGGCTGTCAACAGAAAAAGGAGTTGTTTTGAAAAAGTTTATTAAACAATGACCGTTGAAAATCTCACGCTGGCGCTCGTTACAAACGAGCGCCTGAATATAATGTCGTTTCAAACGACAAAAACAAAAAACACTCGTTATAAACGAGCGTTAGCAAGGCTCGTCTGTGACGAGTGCCAGAATAAATAAAAGGTAAACAACAAAATGTCGCACAAAAGAAAAGGTCAGCTTACTGTATCAGGAGAATGGGCCAAACATTTGAGATCATTCTTTAAAAGACAATTCTGGAAAAAGGAACGATCTGTTGAGAAAAAAATGATTAAAAAAGAAATCAAAACATCTTTAAAAAAGTATCAGGAGTAATGATTGGAATGTTATTGAAAGGGTTTAATATTAAAAGGTCTTTATCGCCTGTGATGATGGCAGAAGCATTGCCTGCTTTGGCAAGCGAAAGAAATTTGTCATCGCTCGAATCTCTGCACAATTGTATATGTTCATTAATAATCATAGATTTTCACGGCAATTATATACAGCATTTTGTATATAATTGATAAATAGACATATAGCTTTTTTTGTGCGAAAAATCATCATTTTGTAAGTTGCTGTAAATCAGTATCGAAAAATATGGTCAATTAATACCGTGAAAATCTATGTTGAACCTTTAGTTTGGTCTTTTGGTATGAAGCCTTATGATCCGGCATATAACAGAGTTTATTCCGGGCGCTTATTTTAGAATGATGCTTAAAGATAATACGCCGCACACCGGATTCTTTTATGCCTCGGCTCTGTCTCTTGGAGCACACTGGCGATTGAAAGATGCTTTAGCGCTTGCCTTGTTATTTGAAATGCACCACGATTACTCCGCTATCAATATTGGTTTTTCATAATCCGCCATTTTTTTATTAGGGGTTTTACCTAAAAAAAATTCGATTACGCCACCTGAAACGATATCGTTGTGAGTGATGAAATTCTTTTGGTAAGGTTTACCGTTAAGCAGTATTTTTTGAATGTAAATGTTGTTTGCCCCTGCATTGTTGGTTATAATTTTAAATTGTTTCCCATTAGCCATGTTAATGGTCGCTTTTTTTAATTGCGGTGAACCAAAACAGTAAACGCTGTTTGCAGGGTTAACCGGGTAAAACCCCATAGCGCTGAATATATACCAGGCCGACATCTGTCCGCAGTCTTCATTTCCCGAATACCCGGATTGCTGGTCGTTATATAACTCATTCATTATTTTTGCACTGTAGTATTGAGCTTTCCATGGTTCATCGGTGAAATCGTACAAGTAAACGATATGATGGCTCGGCTCGTTGCCGTGAGCATACTGTCCGATAAATCCAGAGGCATTTCCATTAACGTCTCCCGGTTTTGCATCAAGCGAAAAAAAAGTGTCGAGTTTTTGAGTAAATTTTTTATCACCCCTCATTAAATCAATAAATGAATATACATCATGTGGAACATACCATAAATACTGCCAGGCATTTCCTTCTGTGAAAGGAAATCCGCCGTTACCGCCATATGTAAGCGGGTTAAAGGGGTCTATCCACTCGTTACTGCTGTTTTTGGCTCTGAAAAAGCCGATACTTTTGTCAAAAAGATTTTTATAATATCCCGAGCGTTTCAAAAAATATTTATAATCATCTTCATGACCCATCTTTTTTGCCATCTGGGCAACGCACCAGTCATTATATGCAATCTCAAGGATTAATGATACCGACTGAGTCTGTAAATCCTCAGGGAAAAAACCATATTTATCCAATATATTGAACGGCGCATTTTTGTGTGATGTTTTGGAAGACGCTTTGACTGCTTCGTAAGCAAGTTTGTAGTCAACACCGCGTATTCTTTTGAAATACGCGTCAACAATAACCGGAACGGCATGATTGCCTATCATGCAATAGGTATCTGTCCCCCACAATTGCCAGATAGGCAGATAGCCGTAAGTTTTATACTGCCGGAGCATTGAATTGATAAACCCGGCAGTTCTGTCCTCCTGCAAAATAGTATAAAGAGGATGTGCCGCACGATAGGTATCCCAAAGCGAAAATGTGCTGTAATGTTTCTTGTCCAGCGCATTCTTTACACTGTTATCAGTGCTTGAATATTTACCCGAAACATCCGCAATATTATTCGGCTGAATAAACAGATGATACAATCCTGTATAGAAAATGCTTTTTTGTCTGTCGGTGCCTTCAATATCAATGCATGACAATTCTTTATTCCATGCTTTATTTGCCAAAAGAGAAATATCATCAAAATTAAAATCTTTTATTTCAGCATCAAGATTCTCTTTGGCTCCTTCTGAAGAAACAGAGGAAATCCCTACTTTTACAATCAGCGGTTTGTTATTGTCTTTATTGAAATTCATAATTATTTTCAAATCGGTATGATTTGCAATAGGAATATCAGAGAATTCATATTGTCCTGTTTTGAAAATATGCGAATCAAACGGACGCGAAAACTCAGCCCTGAAGTAAACCTTCCTGAGCTTTGCCCAGCCTGATATTATCCTGTATCCTTCAATGGTTTTATTATCAATAACCCGTACCTGTGAAGACAGAATCTTGCAAAATCTGTAAGGACTTGTCCTCACAAGCGAATGGTCAAGGTCAACAACTAAGTGATACGGATTTTGATCGGCGAATGTATATTTATGCATACCGCAATGCTCTGTTGCTGTCATTTCAGCCCGGATTTTATAATCATCGAGAACAACGCTGTAATAACCCGGAGACGCTTTTTCGGTTGAATGCCGGTACTTAGAGCGGAAACCCGTTGTTTTACCGTCGTCACTGCCTGCCTTCCATTTAATCTCGCCCCCGAAAGGCATGAACAGAAAATCATAGAGGTCAGGACAACCCGTGCCGTTCAAATGCGTATGACTAAATCCGAGTATTGTTGAATCCTTATACTCATATCCGCTGCATGGGTCGTCGGGGTATTCTCTCGTATCGGGGCTCAATTGCACTAAGCCGAAAGGGTAACAGGCGCCGGGAAAATTACTACCCGAAAGACTCAGACTGTCAACAGAACCTGTGCCGATAAACGGATTAACAAATTTTGTATAATCAATGTTTTGAGGGTTGTTTTGAGTAAACAAACATGATTGAAAAAGGAGAGCCGCCGCAAGAATGATAAAAAATAACTTTTTCATTTAAGATAAAAATTTATATTTGCCATATGGATTACTTTTTATAATCACAAATATAATAAAAAAAGTCGGCACCGGGTACGCAAGAACCACTTTTGCTTCTCTGGTATTGCAATTTTTGATATTCAAAAAATGGAAAAAACAAATACTCAGCTTTACGGAAAAAAACAGCATCTGTTCGATTTACGCTACCTGAAAATGGCCAAGATATGGGCGGAAAATTCGTATTGCAAAAGAAGACAGGTAGGGGCATTATTAGTAAAAAACAAAATGATTATTTCTGACGGGTATAATGGCACGCCTACCGGTTTCGAGAATGAATGCGAAGACGAAAACAATGTATCAAAACCATATGTGTTGCACGCCGAGGCAAACGCCATTACCAAAGTGGCCAAGTCGAGCAACAGCAGCGAAGGCTCTACTTTATACATTACATCATCGCCCTGTATTGAATGCGCCAAACTTATTATCCAGGCAGGCATCAAACGTGTTGTTTATGCAGATTTATACAGGATGGACGATGGGATCAACCTGCTAAAAAGAGCCAAGATAGAAGTACTTCAGTTGGATATTTAAAATATTCCTTCCACGTTAACAGACGATATTATCCTGCCAAAAAAAATATCGGGCTAATACTTCGCCTGTGGGGTGATTCTGCTAAAGTATCATTCTATCAGAAGGAAGCGCAGAAAAGAAATATTATTCCCGCGTGCGAGTAAAATTATATCTTTGCAAAACATTTTCAAATTATTATTGTATGAGCCATTCAGAACTGAGCGAACAGGAAATTATCCGGCGTAATTCATTGGGCGAAATGAAAAGCATTGGAATAAATGCTTACCCGGCAGCAGGGTTTTCAGTAAATGTTACATCAAAAGAAATTCTCGAAAATTTCTCTCCGGAAAAAAACAATTACCGGGATGTGAGCATAGCCGGCCGCATTATGAGCCGCAGAATCATGGGCAGCGCTTCTTTTGCCGAGATACAGGACGAAAGCGGAAGAATCCAGTTGTACTTTAACCGCGATGTGATCTGTCCGGACGAGGATAAAAATTTATATAATACCGTCTTCAAAAAACTACTCGATATTGGCGATATAATAGGTGTGAAAGGCTATGTGTTCGTAACCAAAATGGGAGAAACATCTATTCATGTTTCTGAATTTACCGTGCTGAGCAAATCCATCCATCCTTTACCGATTGTCAAAGAAAAAGACGGTATTGTTTACGATGCGTTTGCCGACCCGGAACAGCGTTACCGCCAGAGATATCTTGACCTGATTGTGAACCCGCATATTAAAAATACTTTCTTCAAGAGGACAAAACTCATAAACTCCCTGCGCGAATTTTTAAACAACAAAGGCTATCTTGAAGTTGAGACACCGGTGTTGCAGCCTCTATACGGAGGCGCCGCTGCAAGGCCTTTTAAAACGCATCACAATGCGTTGGATCAGACGCTGTACTTAAGAATTGCTAATGAGTTATACCTGAAGCGCCTTATTGTCGGCGGTTTTAACGGCGTATATGAATTTTCGAAAGATTTCCGCAACGAAGGGATGGACCGCTTTCACAACCCGGAGTTCACGCAGATGGAATTATATGTCGCATATAAAGATTACAACTGGATGATGAATGCCGTAGAGGAAATGGTGGAAAAAGTTGTCCTTGATCTGCATAATACCACAGAAATAAAAGTTGGTGAAAACACTCTTGATTTTAAGCGGCCGTGGAAACGCTACACCATGTTTGAAGCCATCCGTGAATATACCGGAATTGATATTTCACAAATGAACGAGCAGCAACTCAGAGAAACTGCAAAAAAATTGAATATCGAGATCAACGAAACCATGGGAAAGGGAAAACTGATTGAAGAGATTTTCGGAGAGACCGTTGAGCTTAAACTGATACAACCCACCTTCATTACGGATTATCCTATCGAGATGTCGCCGCTCGCCAAAAAGCACAGGAGCGTTGACGGCCTTGTAGAGCGCTTTGAGGCGATTTGTAATGGCAAAGAATTATGCAATGCCTATTCAGAGCTGAACGATCCGATAGATCAGCGGGAGCGTTTTGAACAGCAGTTACTGCTCGGCAAACGCGGAGACGAAGAAGCCATGCTGCCGGATGAAGACTTTCTGCGCGCTCTCGAATTCGGCATGCCTCCCACAGCCGGCTTGGGCATCGGCATTGATCGCTTAGCCATGATCATGACCAATTCCAATTCCATACAGGATGTGATCTTCTTTCCACAGATGAGGCCCGAAAAAAAAATTCAGAAAGATGATGATGAAAAATATCTTGCACTGGGAATTCCTTCAGAATGGATACCGATAATTCAAAAAGCCGGTTATTTCACCATCGATCTTCTAAAAAATACGAATCCGAACAAACTGCACCAGGAACTATGCGGATTAAATAAAAAACACAAACTCGAATATAAAAATCCAACACCCGACGAAGTGAAAAAATGGTGTGAACGATCAAGTTAGAGGGGTATAGGGTATAGGTATAAGGAGTTTATAGAGTGCCCAACGTGGACAAGCCACAACCGTTCGACTGAGCGTTCGACTGAGTTCACGCCGAAGTCTCACGCTGAAGTCTAAAAAACTATACCAAATTAGCAATACCATAAATTTTTGTGATATAATATATTTCGACAGAAAAGGAATATTAATATAATATATTTCGATTATAAAAGAATTTATCTATCTTTGTGGAAGTAAAAACACAAAATATGATTACAAGAACCATTGAGAAAAAAATTAAAGAGCGTTTATTCAAACATAAAGCGATAATTATTTTTGGAGCGCGGCAGGTTGGGAAAACGACTCTTGTAAATAAAATAATCAACGAAATTGGTGAAAAAACGATGTGGTTAAACGGTGATGAAGCAGATGCAAGAGAACTGCTCACAGATACTACTTCGGGCAGATTAAAAGCATACTTTGGCAACAGTAAAATCGTTGTTATTGATGAAGTGCAGCGTATCAATAATATCGGGTTAACGCTTAAATTAATTACCGACCAGATAAAAGATGTTCAGGTAATAGCAACCGGTTCATCTGCATTCGAATTGGCAAACTCAATAAATGAACCTTTAACCGGCAGAAAATTTGAGTTTTATTTGTATCCATTATCTTTTAGCGAGATGGTAAACGAGCAGAATTTACTGTTTGAAAAACGGTTGCTGGAACACAGGCTCATATATGGCTATTATCCTGAAATAGTCACAAATCAGGGACGGGAAGCAGAACTGCTGAAATTGCTTGCCGGAAGCTATTTATACAAAGATTTGCTGATGCTTGAAGGAATAAAGAAACCTGTTTTACTCGAAAAAATATTGAAAGCACTTGCTTTACAAGTTGGCAGCGAGGTGTCTTTTAATGAAATTGGAAACCTGGTTCATGCAAATAGTGAAACGGTAGAGAAATATGTTGGTTTATTAGAAAAAGTATATGTTATATTTCAGTTAAACGCGTATAGCCGGAATGTAAGAAATGAAATACGAAAAGGAAAGAAAATATATTTTTACGATAATGGCATCCGTAATGCAATTCTTAGTAATTTTAATCTGATAAATTCAAGAACGGATGTTGGCGCGCTATGGGAAAATTATATTATAAGCGAGCGTATCAAATTTATGAATAACAATAACGAATTTGTTACAACGTATTTCTGGCGAACGACACAACAACAAGAGATTGACTATATAGAAGAAAGGAAAGGGAATCTTAGCGCTTATGAAATAAAATGGAAGAAAAACAAAGTACATTTTCCTGTAACTTTTACAAAAGCATATCCAGATTGTGATTACAAAGTAATAAACAGCGATAATTTTTTTAAGTTTATTTTATAAAATTTTTATCTGGTAATTTAAGGGAACCTCTAAAAACTCCAAATAAAATAGTTCACGCCAAAACCTTGCCTACCGCAGGCAGGCTTTGCGGCGGCGTTTATCCTGACAAAGGAAGGACGAGAAAAAACAGTTTATAGAGATGCCCTTAAATAAATATGCTCAACGCGCCGAAAATCACTAATCAAAAAATCATAAATTATATAATCGGTTAGCTCTGTAAATAATATAATTTACTATAAAGTCCATTTCTCTCGATCAATTCGTCGTGGGTTCCGCGCTCTACGATTTTGCCCTCTTTCAAAACGCATATCTCATCTGCATTTTTTATGGTGGAGAGCCGGTGCGCAATTATAATCGAAGTGCGGTTTTTCATCAGGTTGGTCAATGCATCCTGAACAAGGCGCTCTGATTCGGTATCAAGTGCGGATGTGGCTTCATCAAGGATAAGAATAGGAGGGTTTTTTAACACAGCCCGCGCAATGCTGATGCGCTGCCTCTGCCCGCCCGAAAGCTTGCTGCCGGAATCCCCGATATTCGTGTAATAACCCTTTTCCGTACTTATAATAAATTCGTGTGCATTGGCCACCTTTGCGGCAGCGATCACATCTTCTTCTTTGACATTTTCTGTACCAAAAGCGATATTACTGAAGAATGTATCATTGAATAATACGGCATCCTGGCTCACAATGCCCATCAGGCCGCGAAGATCTTTTATCTTGAAATTTTTTATCTGCGTGCCGTCTATCAGAATATTTCCCTCGTCAATATCATAGAAGCGGGGCAGCAGGTTTGCAATGGTGGTCTTGCCCGATCCCGACTGGCCTACTAAGGCAACCGATTTTCCCTTTTTGATTTTCAATCGGATATCTTTCAGCACTTCTGTTTTTTCGTAGCAGAAAGTAACGCCGGTATATTCAATTTCTGAATTGAATGTATTCACCGGGATGGCATTTTCTTTTTCAAGGATCACTTCCTCTGCAGCGATAATCTGGTTTATTCGGTCTATGGAAGCCATTCCTTTTTGTATGGCATAATAGGCGCTGGTAAGCGATTTTGCCGGGATTAAAAGCTGGAAAAATACTGCGAGATAGGCTAAGAATACTTCGGGTCTTAAATAGTTGCCGCCCAATACTAAGGAACCGCCATACCACATAATAGTAACCATAATAGCCGCACCTAAGAATTCGCTGAGCGGCGAGGCAAGATAACGCTTCCTCATGATTCTATTGGCAATGGCCGTATAGTTATTATTTTCAAAATAAAATTTGTCGCGCATTATATTTTGCGCATTAAAGGCCTTGATGATCCGTATGCCGGATAGAGTCTCCTCGATCATAGACATGATTTCGCCCATTTTTACCTGCCCCTTCATAGAGGTTTTCCGCAGGGTTTTCCCGATATACCCGATGATGAATCCGCCGACGGGAAGCAATATAAATACGAATACCGTCAGGGAAGGGCTCATGATGAAAAGTGCGGTTATGAAAATAATGATATTTACCGGGTCGCGAAAAGCCATTTCAAGCGAACTCATTATAGACCATTCCACTTCGAGCACATCGCCCGAAATTCTCGAAATAATATCCCCTTTGCGGGATTCTGTAAAATAAGAAAGGGGCAGGATTAAAATCCGATCATACATTTTGTTCCTTAAATCCCTGATAACATTATTTCGCAAAGGCGCCATAAAATAGTTTGCCATGTAAATGGACAGCGTCTTGAAAAAGAACATCAAGATCACCAAGATGCTTACGATGACTAATGCAGAACCTTTATCGCTTCCCGCAATCTTCTGGATAATATAATAAAAATTGCTCAAAAAGGAATCTATGGTAAAACTAAATGGAACATATGTTGGGGCAGAAGTGTCGTTTTTAAATAAAAACTGGAGAAACGGAATAACTAATGTGGTTGATAATAACGCAAAAACCACGCCCGACAGGTTAAAGAAAATATTCAGAAAAGCGTATCTTTTATAAGGTGAAATATATTTTAAAACGATTTTGAAATATTCAATCATAACTGGAAATTTTATGATACAAACCTACTCGAATTTTACATCAATCACAAAAATATCATGTTGCACTTTCTCCATTTTTAATGTATCTTGGATTGCATAATGATAATGAAGGTATCAGGAGCAGCGTGCCCCAGGTGAGGATTTTATAATGTTCGTAATACGGCTTATATTCTCCCAGCAGAACGTTCAGGTTGACGGTAAGGTATGTAATTATCATGAATGTAAATACCATGTTAAATTTTATTTTACTGAACCCTGTTTCTTTTTTATGATATATAATAAACAGGAAATATATCAGGTATGTTGTTGCCGGGAATATAAAAAAGAAAGCATAATGCTGCTGGTGCGGAAAAATCAGGGGCACAATAAGAAGAATATAACCGGTTTCCCACAACATGGATACATTGTTTTTTGCTTTCCGGAAAGGCAAAGATCGCAGAAAATATAAAGTGAACAGTACAAAGATTAAACGGGTGATGGCAAGAATCATGCTTACCTGATCAAAACTCATGTCGGCAATATTCCTGTTTAAAGGTAAGGCATGTTTGTCCGGAACATTGTCCATCAGAAGGGTGGGCAACAGGGTAGAAAAGCCGTGAAAGCTCCGTTCGTCCACATCAATCACATGCTCAAAGTTCATCGGATTTAATAACTTCCACCATTCTTCAAGCAAAAACTGGTTGTATTTATATCCGATAATTAAAACCGGTAAAAAAAGAAAGATTGTAAAAAAAAACAGGATGCTCGCCCCGGACTTCAAGAAATTCCTGTACAGCAGATAGGGTATTAAAACAACCGGAATGATTTTTATATTTATGGCCAGAGCAATTAAAAGAGCCCCTGCAAAATTTTTCCCCCGGATAATAAGCTGCAAGCCTTCTAAGCTAAGATAAAGAATACAGATTGTGATCTGCGTGAGATGAAAATTGTCTTTCACCGGTCGCAGGATGAATAAAAATGAAAAAAAAATAAAAAGCGCGGCAGATTTCCGGGGAAGATCGGAAACATCCAAAAAAGAAATCAGTATTTTCCATATCCTGTAAATAAAAAAGACATTCGCCAGCATCCAGAGTGCATTATTTACATACAGCGGCAAGAAAGAAAAGGGTACCAGTAACAGGGCAAACAGCGGGCTGTAATAGTATTGATAGCACACATTGTATCTCTCTAAGTAAATATTTTTGTGTGAAAGAATATCCCGCGAAGCCGATAAATAAATATTCAGGTCTCCTACGCCTTGCGCTTCTATTAAAATAAATATCAACAGGCAAATGCCAAGAAACAGCTTAAAATACAAATGGTTTAAAACCGTATCAATGGAAATCTTCATGATATTTTAAAGGGTTTTTTAAAGGCTCTGTATAAAAGAAATATTCCGAGGGCAATGAAGGGAATACTCAGGATTTGTCCCATATCCAATGGCAGGTTCTTTTCAAAATCTACCTGGACGTCTTTTACAAATTCAATTAAAAACCGTGAGAAAAACAAGAGAATTAAAAAAACTCCCAGGAGATACCCGGTTCTGGTTCCTGCATTTTTTCTGTAATACAGCCACATCAGGATAATAAAAATTGCAAAGTAAATCAATGCTTCGTATATTTGTGTCGGGTGCCTGGGTTCGGTTTGTCCTGCATTGGTAAAAATAAAACCCCAGGCGAGTGCGGTCGGTTTGCCGAATATTTCCGAATTCATCAGGTTTCCGATTCTTACCATGCCGCCCGATAATGGTATTATTATTACAACTTTATCGAGCAGGCTGATATACGATACATGGTATTTTTTGCAATAAATAAAAACTGCTATAAGGATTCCAACTGCTGCGCCATGGCTTGCCAGTCCGCCTTCCCACACTTTCAGGATATCCAACGGATGGCTTAAATAGTATCCCGGTTCATAGAAAAGGCAATGCCCCAATCGCAGCCCGATTATGGTTCCGGCAAAAACGAAAATGGCCAATAAACTGATCCTGTCTTCCTTGAAGTTCTCTTTTTTCAGTATCTTCTGAAGGACAAAAAAACCCATATAAAACCCGCAGGCCAGCAGCAACCCGTACCATCTGATCTCATGGCCGCCGATTGAGAATGCTTCAGGCTTCACTGTCCAGACTATGTAATCAAGAAGCATAGAATATGAATTTAAAACTGTAATGATATAAAAATTTTACAATATATTTTAATGAGGACAAATCCTTTATTCGTCAATACTTTTACAGTATCTGAATGAATAATATATAAATTAATAATAAATGATACATTTTTTTTTGTGATTGGAATTATTAATTTTGCATAAAATCGTGATAAAAACTTTGTTTTACAATGGTTTTTTTAAAAAGACAAATTGCATTCGGTATCAAATTTTTCAAAATTTTTAACCTGGCATTTCCCTTTAAAATGCAGTGTTTTATCAATAAATTAAAAACCCGCTTCAATTTTTTCCGTATTCCGAAAAACTGCAAGCGAGTCGCTGAAGTGCGGATGAAGGGACTCGAACCCCCACGCCTTACGGCACAAGATCCTAAGTCTTGCGCGGCTGCCAATTACGCCACATCCGCAAAAAGCCTGCAAATATACTTCTTTTCACATAAAGAAAATAATATTTTTTCAAATAAATTAAACCTGTTATATTTGAAACCTGGTAAACCATATACAATTTTAAACCAATTTAATCATTCTTTATGAATATTATAAAAACATTATTTTTAGTGTTGTTTGTCGGCCTGCAGTTTATTTCGTATGCACAGGAGGAGGATACAACAAAAAAGCCCAAGATAAAAGTTATTGAAGAGGAGATAAAATATAATGTTAAGAAGATAAATATTCAATGGGCGTCAAAAGTTGTTGATGTTTCATCACAGTATAGTAAAGTTGAAAAATCTGCGCTGCAAATTTTAGGCAAACCCAATGTAATGCCTGTGGGCGGACCTTCTCCCTGTGCATGGGCTGTGAAGAAAAAAGGCAGCGAGGAATCTCCGAAACCTGCATTCATCAGGGTGGGTTTTGATAAGCCCATGAAAGTGCAACAGGTAGCCATAGCAGAAAGTTTTAACCCCGGGGCTATTGAAAAAATTGTCCTGTATGGGAAAGCTCAGGGTGAAGAAAAAGTAGTGTATGAGAGTTCTCCCGCCACGGTTAATAAAGAATGCCGGATGCTTTATGTCTTTATGGATCCCACATCATTTGATGTAACCGAAGGCACTATATTTCTACAACCGGGATTGGTTCCCGGATGGAACGAAATAGATGCATTCGGGCTATGCGATCAGAAAGATACTATTAAAGTTGCCATAAATGTGGTTCCAAATCTTCATTTCTCATCCAAACGCGAAAGCCTGGGCCCGAATATTAATACGCAATACGACGAGATCTCTCCCAAGATTTCTCCGGACGGCAGAACCATTTATTTTGACAGAAAATTTACACCGCAGAATATAGGGGGAGAAAAAGATGAAGACGATATATGGGTCTCCAAAATGGATGAAAAGGGAATATGGAGCCCGGCTGTGAATATCGGCGCTCCCCTGAACGATAAAAACAACGATTTTGTACAGGCAATAACCCCTGATGGAAACACATTGCTTTTGGGAAATACTTACAATGTTGACGGTTCAATGGGCGAAGGCGTTTCGATTTCTAATAAAATAAAAGACGGATGGTCTTTTCCGCAAACCCAGGAAATAGAAGGGTACTATAACTTGAATAAATATGCGAACTGTTATCTGTCAAACGACAACCGCTACCTTATTCTTGCCATTGAAATGAAAGACAGTTATGGTGGTCTTGACCTTTATATTTGCCAGAGAAAAGGAGAAAATAAATGGTCTAAACCTAAAAATTTCGGAAAACAAATTAACACTGTAATGAACGACTACAGTCCGTTTCTTGCTGCCGATGGAGTAACATTGTATTTCTCTACTTCCGGTCTCAGCGGTTATGGAAAAGAAGATATTTTTATGACCCGGCGCTTAGATGAAACATGGGTAAACTGGAGCGATCCTCAGAATCTGGGTTCGGATGTTAATTCAAAAGAATCTGATACAAAGTATAACATCCCTGCATCCGGCGAATATGCCTATTATTCTTCTACGTTGAATTCTGTGGGATTAAATGATATATTCCGCATTAAACTGCCCAGCGCCGTTAAACCAAAACCGGTTGTTCTTGTTCGTGGAAAAGTGCTGAACGAGAGAAATGGCAAACCGGTGTCTGCAGAGATTATTTATGAAACGCTTCCCGACGGAAAAGAAGTGGGAAGGGCCAGGACAGATCCGAATACAGGAGAATATACCATTGTTCTGCCTGCCGGATATAACTATGCATTCCGCGCCATAGCCGATGATTTTATCGGTGTTGCACAAAACCTGAACCTGAAAGATATTAATGAATATACCGAGATTGAACAGAGCGATTTGCGGTTGGCGCCCATTGAAGTAGGAGCAGTCGTTACCCTCAATAATATTTTCTTTGAATATGCAAAAGCTGTTTTAAAACCTGAGTCTTTCCCGGAGTTAAACAGGGTTGTGGAATTCCTGGAACAGAATCCCAAAGTGGCTATTGAGATTGGCGGTCACACGGATAATTCAGGGTCGGATGCCACAAACGACAGATTATCGAAGAACCGGGCGCAGGCTGTTGCAGATTACCTGATTTTAAATGGTATCGGCTCCGACAGGATCGCTGCCGTGGGTTATGGGAAACACCGGCCGATCGCGTTTAACGACGATGAAGAAGGCCGTGCAAAAAACAGGCGTGTTGAGTTTACAATTATGAAAAAATAACCCGATTGCTTTCAACAGTAAGAATGTGAATAAAAATTTTATTAAAGGCTTTTTATATAAAATATTTTAGTATTTTTAAAAACTCTAAATTTTAAAGGTGATGGCGGACTTCAGTAATGTGAATTTGAATTTTGCATACGAGTTGTTTGAAGGTATGCAAAAGGATAACCTGGGATACATTTATCGGGGACATTTTGATCAGAACATTACTGATAATATCCTTTTATTAACCGAAGCGAATCTTGAAAAAGAAGAACAATCGTCCAAGGTAAGAAAAAGAATATATTCCATCATGGTAGAAGGCTTGCAGAACATCACACGCCACCAGGAAGACAGCGAAGAAGCCTCTCAGGAATATTACGGAATTTTTGTCATTCAGAAGAAAGAAGAGAAATACTATATCACTACTGGAAATGTTATTGAAAAGGTGAATATAGATAACTTGAAAACCCTGCTGGAAAAAATCAACAGCCTCGACAAAGACGCATTAAAAGATTATTATAAAGAAGTTCTCGAAGAGGGCTCCATCTCAAACAAAGGCGGCGCCGGGCTCGGATTGATAGATATGGCAAGAAAATCCGGAAATAAACTTCTTTTTGAATTTGACCCTATTGACGACAAATATTCATATTTCTACCTGCACACAGTACCTGCCTTGGCTGAAGGCAGCGAAGCATCAGAGGGCAGTGATGAATCGCTGAAAAATATAATGAATATTCATAAGCTGTTAAACGTGGGCAGCGTCCGCCTGATTTTTAACGGCCTTTTCAACCAGGAAAGCTTGCTGAATCTTCTTGGTACTATTAAAGGACAAATTACAGGATCCGAATCCGTAAAAAATAAAGTGTTTTATCTGATTGTCGAAATGCTTCAGAATATTATCAAGCATGGAACAAATATAGTGCCCGATAGTAGCGGAAATCCGGGATTATTCCTGATCGGAGAAAAAATGGGGCATTATGTTATTACGACGGGTAATTACATAATGAATAATAAAATAGATAAACTCCAGGCTAAAATTGACAATATCAATTCACTGGAAGCAGAAGATCTGGATAAGCATTATATCAAAAGTTTGTTCAATTTTGAAATAGACGACAGCAAGGAATCTGGTTTGGGAATTATTGATTTGAGAATTAAAAGCGGAAATAAATTAAGGTGTTCTTTCCACCAGGTAAATAAATCTGTATCTTTTTATACCTTACAAACATATATAATAAATAAATAGTCTTTTTATAATATGGATGCATTCCTTATTGAAGCGAGTGAAGACAGCCCGAAGATATTATTTGATTCCAATAATAATATTTTTCAGATATCAGGGAGATCGCTTCCGGAAAATGCGATTGGGTTTTATCAGCCTGTATTCGATTGGCTGCAGTTATATTTGCAGGCACCTAATCCTACAACCAACTTTGAATTTATGCTGGAGTATTTTAATACCGCATCGGCAAAGCAGGTAGCAAAAATATTATTGTTTCTCGAGAAATTATCCAGCAAAAGCGATGTGGTTGTAAAGTGGTGCTATAAAAAAGATGATGTTGACATGCTGGCTTCCGGCCAAAGATATGCAAAGCTTATCAATGTTAAGTTTGACGTTATAGAACAACAGTAAAATATCCTTCGAAATACAGAAAGCTGCCCGGATAATCAGGCAGCTTTTTTGTTTTATTGAATTTGTAATTTGGCGGGCGGTATATATTATAAAAAATAAAATAACAGACTTCCAAACTAAGTACGCCGGGATTGACGTTTTTTAATTATCTTTGTTCAGATTAATATAGTATTTCAAATGAAAAAGAATATTGCCATATTATTCGGGGGAGATTCATCAGAATCTGAAGTGTCTCTGAACAGCGGGAAGCAGGTATTCAGGATTGTTGACAAAGAAAAATATAACCCCTTCCTGATATTTGTTAAAGGGCATGATTGGACTGTAACGAATGAACCATACAATACTATTAAAGTCAATAAGGATGACTTCAGTATTCTGTTTAATAACGAAAAAATCCGTTTTGATTTCGCCCTCATTGCAATCCATGGCACTCCGGGAGAAAACGGCGTGCTTCAGGGATATTTTGATATAATAGGAATCCCTTATTCCACCTCTGATTTGCTTTCATCGGCTATCACGTTTAATAAATATGCCTGCAAATTGTATCTTAAGGATATTAATATAGATACGGCTAAGGCAATGCTGTTGCGCAAACGGGACAAGATTGAGCCTGAAAAGATCGTAAAGAAACTGCAATTGCCCTGTTTTGTTAAACCAAATAATGGCGGCTCAAGTTATGGCGCATCCAAAGTAAAAGAGATCGGAGAATTAAAGACTGCTGTTGAAACCGCATTTAAAGAAGACAGCGAAGTAATCATCGAAGAGTACATCAAAGGTACCGAAATCACATGCGGTGTTTTTAAAAGAAAAAACAGGGAGATTATTTTTCCGATTACCGAGATCGTTTCCAAAAATGATTTTTTTGATGTAGAAGCAAAATACAAGCAGGGAAGATCAGATGAAATTACTCCGGCAAGAATTTCAAAAGAAGCAGAGACCAAATGCCGGGAGTGGACTTCAAAGATATATGACGCTCTCAATTGTAAAGGTATTTGCCGGGTTGATTTTATTCTTACGGAAAACCGCATGGTATTCCTCGAAATCAATACGGTTCCCGGTATGACCGAAATGAGCATCATCCCCCAGCAGGCTGCCAAAATAGGCATATCCATGACCGAATTATTCACAATGGTTATAGAAGATTGCATAAGTTCATGAAGTGAATGGATGAAAACTACAACATACTGATACGGAAGTTAGACGACTTTATCCGGAAGTATTATAAAAACCAGATCATCCGGGGCGCCCTGCTCTCTGCTTCAATATACTTGGTTTTCTTTTTATCTACCGTTGTTTCCGAATATTACGGGCATTTTTCTATAGCGGTAAGAACGATTATTTTTTACATCTCGTTTTTACTTTTCTTAGTAGTATTTGTAAGATTTATTTTTATACCCGTATTGCAGTTCTTTAAAATAGGCAGGATTATTTCATACAAGCAGGCCGCTCAGATATTGGCAGCCCATTTTAACCGCCTTCAGGATAAACTTCATAATACGCTTGAATTGGCCGATCTCGAAAACATGAATGTGTTTTCGCGGGAGTTGGTTATTGCAAGTATTAACCAGAGAATTTTCGAACTGAAACCCATACCCTTTAATGCGGCTGTCAACTTCAGGGAAAACCTGAAGTATTTAAAATATCTTGCCGGACTGGCCATCCTGGTTTTGATTATTTTTATTTTCTGGCCATCGGTAATTACCGAAGGAACACAGAGGATAATTAAACATGCCACCTATTTTGAGTCGGAAGCGCCGTATCAGTTTATCCTTCTCAACGACTCGCTGTTTGTTCAGAAAGGCAGGAATTACCAGGTGAAGATGGAAGTGCGAGGCAGTTATGTTCCCGAGAATGTTTCCATCGCTTTCGGAAATAATAATTTTCTGATGAGTAAAATTTCGAAATCCAAGTTTTCCTATACATTTAAAAGTATAAATAATTCCGTGGATTTTTATTTTTTAGCGGAGACCTATACGTCGAAAAAGTATCGGCTTCAGGTACTCCCTTCTCCGGTGATCATTGATTTTAATATTATGGTGGATGTTCCCGCATACACGAAGGATACAAATAAAATATATAATAATGTGGGAGACATTACCGTGCCCTGCGGATCGAAAGTGAAATGGACTTTCAACACAAAAGATATTGATTCGCTGTGGGTGATTTTTAATGATACCGTTAAATATTCAGCTTCCAGAGATAATAATGGATTCGCTGTATCTAAATCGTTTTTGCAAAGCATGAACTATAAAGTGGCTGTAGCGAATAAATTTTTTAATAAAAATGAATTTGTCAAATATTCCGTCAATGTGATCCCGGATCTGGCTCCGGGCATAAAGGTCAATAACATCAAAGACTCTGCAAAGTTCTCCGCCTTTTATTTCAATGGACTCATTAACGATGATTACGGATTCGGCAAGCTTACATTTAATATCAAAACAGTTCATGATAAATCAGATATTGTTAAGGATTCTTTGTTTTCTGTAAATATCCCTGTCAATAAAAATACCACTTCCCATGAGTTCTATTATTCTTTTGATTTTTCAAGCATAAACATTAGTGATAAGCGAAAAATCGAGTATTATTTCGAAGTGTGGGATAACGACGCTGTGAATGGCAGCAAATCTGCCCGATCTTCCGTTTATGAGTTTATAATCCCGACTAAAGACGAAATTCAAAAGATCGAAGATCAGACGGCCAAAAACCTTCAGGACAAATTATCACAGAGCATGAAACTGGCCAAAGAGTTGAAACGGGATATCAACAATATGCAGGAAAGCCTGATTAATAAAAACCTTTCGTCCTGGGACAAAACCAAAATGATGGAGCAGATTTCTTCAAAGCAAAACCAGTTGAATGAACTCACGCAGCAGATATCAAAAGAATTTAAACAGAAGAACGAAATGATGAATTCCCTCACTGAAAAAGAAAAGGAAATTCTTGAAAAGCAAAAACAATTGCAGGAACTGCTTAATAATGTTATGACCGATGATCTGAAAAAAATGATGGAAGAACTGAATAAACTGATGCAGGACTATGATAAAAAAAAGATCAACGAATTGTCGAAAGATATCAAATTGTCTATGGATGATCTTTCTAAGCAATTAGACAGGAATATGGAGCTTCTGAAAAAGTATGAACTTGAAAAGAAAATTGACAATACCATTGACCGGATAGATAAACTTGCCGACGACCAGGAAAAACTCTCCGAAAAGACCGGCGACAAAAATGCGGAGCAGGATAAAGAAAGCCTCTCTGAAAAGCAGAATGAACAATCCGGCGAATTCGATAAAATTTCTCAGGAATACCAGGATATCCAGGATCAGAACAAAGAATTAAAAAGCCCGATGAAACTCGACGATAAAGAGGAAGAAATGAAAAGTATCAAAGAGGATTTCAAGCAGGGGAATCAAAACATGAAAGAGAATAAAATGAATAAAGCGTCCAAAAAGCAGAAAGAAACATCCAAAAAACTCAAGAATATGGCCGGTTCCATGAAACAGATGATGCAGCAATGCCAGGCGGCACAGCAGGAAGAAGACATGGATGCGTTGCGGAAAATTCTTGAAAACCTGATTACCTTTTCATTTGACCAGGAAGCGCTGATGGGCGTTTTAAAAGATATTCAACCCAGGAATCCAAAGTATGTGGAGGTGGTCAGCCAACAGAAAAATCTTGCTGAAAGCTACAAGGTCATTAAAGATTCATTGACAGCGCTGGCAAAAAGAACTCCCCAGATAAAATCAGTAATAAATAAGGAACAGGCATCGCTTGAAAGATATATGGAAAAAACGCTGGATGGGCTGGGCGAACGCAATGTCGGCCAGGCCAGAACCAACCAGCAATTAGTAATGACCTCTGCAAATAACCTTGCCCTGCTGCTTTCAGAAGCGCTTAATCAAATGCAAAACCAGATGGATGGAATGTCTGACAGCCAGTGCAGCAAACCCAAAAAGGGCGGGAAAGGCAAGAAACAATCCCTGCAAAGCATGAGGCAGCAGCAGGAATCTCTGAAATCGCAGATGGAACAAATGATAAATCAGCTAAAAAACGGGAAAAAAGACGGAAACGGCAGCTATAACCCCAATTCAATGAATAAACAACTGTCGAAGATGCTGGCCCAGCAGGAGATTTTTCAGCAAATGCTTAATGATATTACAAGCAATTCAACCATAAATCCTCAGGCGCAGAAAGCATTGAACGAAATTAAAAGCCTGTTAGATAAAAACCAGACCGACCTTGTAAATAAAAATATTACACCCGAAACATTAAAAAGGCAGAATTTAATTGTTACCCGGTTGCTTGAAGCCGAAAACTCTGAATATCAACGTGAAATAGATAATAAAAGAGAATCCAAAGAAGCGAAAAACGAAAATTTTAGTAACCCGGAGCAGTTTTTTAAGTATAAAGGTATAAATTCGAAGTTCAATGAAATGTTAAACACGTCCGGTTTGAAACTTTATAAATACTATAAAAATAAATACAAGGAGTATTTAATAAAACTAAATGAAAATTGATGAATACAGAGATTAACTTCCCATCCAAAATTGAAAACATTACTCTGGCAGAGAAATTCATTGATGATATATCAGTAGAATACAGATTAGGCACAGAGATTTATGGAAATATCCTTGTTGCAATCATCGAAGCCGTCAACAATGCAATACTTCATGGCAATAAGTTTGATCCCAGGAAAAATGTAAAAGTGATTTTTACGAAAGACACACGGAATCTCACGTTTAAAATTTTTGACCAGGGCACGGGTTTTGATTCTACGAATATCCCAGACCCCACAATAAGCGAAAACCTTGAAAACCCTCATGGGCGTGGAATTTTTCTGATGCGCCATCTTGCAGATGAAGTTAATTTTTTCGACAACGGCCGTGAAGTAGAACTTAAATTCAAATTGAA
Organism: Bacteroidia bacterium; assembly: GCA_016212695.1. Taxonomy (GTDB): domain Bacteria; phylum Bacteroidota; class Bacteroidia; order Bacteroidales; family GWF2-35-48; genus GWF2-35-48. Next base: position 1,591 of record JACREX010000256.1, on the reverse strand, counting down.
ATAAATATAGTTGAAAAAAATAAACTTTTTCACACAGGATGTTCCTTCTCCCATCGAAAACGGGGATTCTGTTATTAATTGCTTTACTGAAATAATTAAACGTGAAGACCACAAAGCAGACGAGGTTATTTTTATTTTTTGCTCCGACAATTATCTTCTTGATTTAAATATAAAATACCTTTCGCACGATTATTTTACAGATGTGATCTCGTTTGACTACTCTGAAAACAATGTGATTTCGGGCGATATTTTCATCAGTGTTGACCGGATCAGAGAAAATGCAGAAAAATTCAACGTTACTTTTCAGAACGAGTTGTTACGGGTAATGATTCATGGCCTGCTCCATCTGTTCGGTTACAATGACAAAACTCCTGCGCAGAAGGCTGCGATGACTGCTAAAGAAGACGAGTATCTGAAATTATTGAATGTCTAAATATTCAATCCAAAATTCCAAGATATAGGATGCAGAATGCAGGTTACAGGATGCAGGTTTCAAATCCAAAATCACCAATCACCAATCACTATTCACTAATCAAAATAAACCTGTATATTTTTCCCTTTGTTGAAAACATTCTTCCAAATAATTTCAGATCTCCGGTTATTTTACTCTATATTTGTTATAATACCGGGATAATAATCTAAAAAAAAACATAAATCTATGAAAAACCTTTTTACCTTTTTGCTGACAGCTGCAGGGCTGTTATTATGCATTGTTGCCAATGCGCAGGTTAACACAGTTGTATCTTATCAAAAGATAAGTTCTCTTTTTGGTAATTTAACATGTCCGTTAAACAACAGCGATATGTTCGGATTTTCTGTTGACGCAATTGGTGATCTGGATAATGATGGCGTTGTTGATATGGTTGTAGGCGCTCCACGCGATGACGACGGCGGTACGGATCGTGGCGCTGTTTATATCCTGTTTATGAATGCCGACAGAACCGTAAAATCATGTCAGAAAATCAGCAGTACACAAGGCGGTTTCACCGGTAGTCTTGCTAATGGCGTTTTATTCGGCACTGCGGTTTCGCCTCTTGGCGACCTCGATGGCGATGGTGTTTTAGATATAGCTGTAGGTTCGGAATATGATAGCGATGGTTTAAGAAGATTCAATAAATTATTTTTAATTATTCGTTAATTAAAATCAGGCGGCAACTTATGTTGTCGCCTTTCTTTATGAAATATATTCTTCTCATATTCTTTTTATTTTTAATTAAAAGCAGTCTTTCGCAGATTATTACTTTTAATAAAATTTACTACGACACATTACCCGCTGTTTCAAGAAATGTTGTTGAAACAGATTCAGGCTATGTTATTCTTGGAGGTGGCGGGTGGGATAGTGTTTATGTTTTTATAATGGCATTTGACCATTATGGAAATCAGAAATGGATAAAAAAAGTAGGGAAAAACAATCAGGATTGGTTTCATGGCATTAATAATTCTTTAATAAAATCGGCTAAGTTCTAATATTCACAGCATTTTTTTTAAATGCCCTATATAATTTATATGCATCCGGCGAATCAAGGATAGCAGTGAACCATGTTTTTAATTTTTCTTCGGCAACCTTAAGGTCTCTTTGATACATAAACCA
>JACREX010000023.1 GCA_016212695.1 Bacteroidia bacterium | reverse complement strand
TATTTTAAAATCAGTTCAAGCCTATTTTAGTAATCATTTATTTCCATCCCTAATTCCTAACACAAGTTAAATGGTTTAAATTTTTTTACCTGTTTTTCAAACTGAAAAAATATCCCTACTTTTAACCCTGTGAACGGTTACTAAAAAAGAAACAAGAGGTTTTGAAATCGAAATAAGGAATAAGAAAAAGCAAGCCGTAAATATCCTGATAGAAGACCAGTTCCCGCTTTCCACCAACAAGGATATTGAAGTGGAACGCATTGAATCTTCGGAGGCAAAATACGACGAAGTAACCGGAAAGCTCTCATGGAAATTCGAGATGAAACCGGCTGAAAGCAAAAAAATCAAAATGCAGTATTCCGTGAAATATCCAAAAACGCAGACCTTGTATCTTGAATAAAAAATATTTATCTGACAACTTATACATTTAACATCTTGTAATCGGTAATCGGTAATCAGTAAACAGTTTGAATCCACCGATTACTGACCGCTGAAAGCGGAACCGAATACTGATTACTTTATGTACTTTGATCTCTTTTTTAATATTAAAAACCTTTTTCTAATCGCGTCAGGGATTCTGTTTCTTTTTTCCTTTGCGCAAATAGCGTAACAATATATATAATCCGGCGCCTAATATCAGCCAGAGAGGCCATAAATAAAACAAAGCGATAAAGAATGTTACGAAACCTTCCCATCCGCTGTACAGAGCCTTGAACAGGCGTTCAAAGAAACCGGGCATTTTCTCTGGAATATATTTATAATCGTGCAGTTCGTAAAAATACAGGGTAATTGTACTGAACATCACTTTATCGTCCATCAGTTTCAGTCGCCCTTCCTTTGATTCTATCTCTTCGCGCATCTGCCCGAGTTTTTCTTGTATTTCAAGGATGTCGCCTATGGAATTGGCTTTCTTCAGGAGGTCCATATACGTTTGTTCCACTCTCTTGTTGCTTTCGAGCCGGGTCTTGGTATCATAGTATTCATCGGTGATATCTTTCGCATTAATTCGTTTATAGTCAAGTTTTTTTGCTAATTTCACAAGGTCTTCGGCAAGGTTATCGAAATTTTCGCAAGGCACCCTAATTTCAATGGAATTAGAAATCTTGTATGCATCATTCATCTCATTCTCTTTTGAAAGATAGCCTTTCCATTTTTCAATAGTTTTTGTGATGCTTGCTTTTACTTCTTTATATTTTTCCACTTCAATGCTTATCTCGGCTTCTTTAATGATTTTTTTTGTATCCTTTTTTTGGACAGTATTTAAATTTTCTGTTTTGGGGGCTTTTTCAACGGTTGTATTTTTATCTTTCTCCTTATATTCTTCAGATGCAGGTGGTGGCGGAGGTAGTGCTGCATCTGATAATGCTTCAGCCCTTTTTTCCAGTTCAGCAGTACCAGCAGATTTTAACAACCTCATGGCATCTTCACTTTTCATCTCTTTGCTGCTGCATCCCAGCGACATGATAAAAATTACCGCAATAAAAATTGATACGTTTCTCATAATATTAAATGTATTAAGTTTTATATTGCAAAGTAAAAAAATAAACTACAGATAACAAATTATTGTTGCATTAAAATTAAAAGGCAAAAGTTGAATTGCAAAAACAAAATGTTAATTGGGATTTATACACTACAACAAAGATAAATTTGTACATTTTGTAACCGGTTATCGGTGTTCAGTAACCGGCGGGTTGCTGCGGCAGCAATTTTTAAACAATTGTTTACTGCTTTTGTATATTGGATACTGATATCAAATTTGCTTTATTTATAAACTTCTTATAAATTTGCCTGAAATTCTACCAAATGAAGAAGACCGAGTTTTCCACTGTCGTCTATGAATATGATTCATTGGATGAGTTGTCAAAAGAAGAGGTTTTTCTTGTGGAAAAAGCAAAAGAATCCGCTATGAACGCGTATGCCCCCTATTCAAAATTTCAGGTAGGCGTTTCAGTTCTTCTCTCGAATAATAAAGTGGTAAACGGCAACAACCAGGAAAATGCGGCGTATCCTTCAGGCCTTTGTGCAGAACGGGTTGCTATATTCTATGCCAATGCTAAATATCCTGACGTTGCGGTAAAAGCCATTGCGATCTGTGCGTTTACAAATACTGAATTTGTAAAAACTCCTATCCCGCCGTGTGGCGGCTGCAGGCAATCGCTGCTCGAAACCGAAATGAGATATCATACTCCCATTAAAGTGATTCTTGCAGGCAGTGAAAAAATTTTCATTATTAACAGCGTGAAAGACCTGCTGCCCTTGAATTTTAACAGCGACATGCTGTAGCAGCGCAGAAAAACCGCTGCACCAATCGTCCTGTTTATGTATGTTTCACTTAATTATTTCCTGAAATCATTAACTTTCATCTACAATAAAATACATTTGACCGCTGTTTCACTGTTTTTAATCAAATATTTTAATCTTATATAAAAAAACAATCTGATAAACGTAACATCTGCAAGCGTGTTGGCGTACATATTCACAAATAAGTTGACGTTAAAAAGTAATGGCTCTTATCTAAATATTGGTTGATTTTTATATATACTGTAATTTTGCTACCATATCAGGGTCAAGTTCACATGTAAAATGCCGCTTGACTGGACATCTATATGTCCTCTTTGAAAAATTCTCAATAAACCTTTTGT
>JACREX010000022.1 GCA_016212695.1 Bacteroidia bacterium | reverse complement strand
TGCAATAGCTCCTGCCTTTCCGTATCAGGTAGAATCTTGAAAAGTGCAAATATATGTTCTTTCGTAGTCATCGTATATTTAATATTTGTGCCAAAGGTAAGCAAAAATTATTAATCAACCATCAATTAGATAAGAGCCTTTCTTTTTTGCTTTATACAGCAAAAACAAAGGTTTCGGTATCGGTTTTTTGAATCGGGATTTTTATTTTTTCTTCTCTTAATCCTTCCAAGTGAAATTGAATAGCTTCAACAATATATTTTTCAGTAATGCTCTTTGTCTTTCCTGTTGCAACGCAACCCGGTAAATCGGGAACATAGGCGCTGTAGCCTGTTTCCGTTTTTTCGAATACAACTACATATTTTACCATATTAATCCTCCGTTTTAAGTTGTGCCTGTTTTAAAAAGTTTTATTAAATATGATACCTTAAAAATTCAGGACAAATATCATAAGTGTTTGGCCAATATATTCCTCCGCAACTATCAATCTTTACCCGGGCAAAATAATCAGGCTTTTTTAATGGCTTCGTAATGGGTTTATTTAAAAACGGTTTTAAGTCAACCACTTTAGTACAACCATCATCAAAAGTAAGTTCTATATTAAAGTCGTCGAGTGTTTTTACTGCTGTTACAGCAACCATTTTATTATGATTATCATCCATAGTAATTAATCTAATGGGTTTATGCTTTCAATAGGTTTACTAAGTAAAGCAAGTTCCCAGTTTTTCAACAACTCTTCTCTATGCAGGCTAAGCCATTCAAAAACCAACGCTTTGGCTCTTTTGGGAAATTCTCCCTTAGTTTCAAGGGTGGAAATATTAACCACCATCTTGTATCCCTGGTATTCGGCATGAAAATGCGGCGGATTGTGCTCCTGCCAATACATCATTATTATTATTCCGTAAAATCTGCTTACTTCCGGCATTTTGTTTAACCTGTTAATCAAATTAATAATATACAAAATTAAGCAAATTTTACTGATTATTCAAAATCCTGTAAGAAAATCTAAGGGAAGCAAGACAATTATACTTTAAATGGTTAAATTGTTGACATTGTTAAATGGCTGAATGGTTGAATGGCTCAATGGTTAAATTGTTGTGAATATCCGCTTAACAATTTAGCAATTTAGCAATTTAGCAATATAGCAATATAACAATTTAGCAATATAACAATTTGACAATGTCTCTTGAATAAAAATTAAATTTGTAACCGTTTGCAGTATACGTTGTCGTCAGTCATCAGTCGTCAGTCATCAGTCGTCAGTCATCAGTCGTCAGTCATCAGTCGTCAGTCATCAGTCCAGTCGTCAGTCATCAGTCGTCAGTCACCGGTAAGCAAACGTAACATTATAACTCAAATCAGCAATTAAGTATTCCGGAATAAATATCCCTGTTTTCATCATCAAAAACAACAAATATCACCGTATTTATTGCACTGTTTTCCGATAAGAATTTCTTTACTGTATTTATTGCAACCCGGGCGGCTTTGTCTTTTGGAAAGCGGTAAACGCCCGTGCTGATATTCGGAAAAGCAATTGTTTTAATATTGTTTTCCACAGCTAATTTCAAACTGTTGAAATAACATTTTTCAAGAAGCGCCGCTTCGTTATTATTCCCTCCGTTCCATATCGGTCCCACCGTATGTATGACATATTTTGCAGGCAGTTTGTATCCTTTGGTAATCTTAGCTTCTCCTGTAGGACAGCCTCCGAGAGTTTCGCATTCCATAAGAAGTTCCTTGCCGGCAGCGCGGTGAATAGCGCCGTCAACGCCGCCGCCGCCAAGCAGGGGATTATTCGCGGCATTCACGATGGCATCTGCTTCAATCCTGGTTATATCGCCTTTTACAACTCTTATCTTTTCCATATTCATAATTTTATTCTTGAGCCTACTCTAAAAAGTACTTTTCAGGGTAAAAAAAGGAATAATGGAATTTTGGAATGCTGGAATAATAGGTGTTTCCAATATTCCATTTTTCCAATATTCCACAATTTTGGACTTTTCGGAGTGGACTCATTCTTTTTTAATTTTAATACCCAACCATCTTTCTAATGCCGAATATACGAGTGTTTTTTGTTCAACAGGTAAATTCTCGATAAATGTTAAATGATTTCCTCCTTTTTTAATAATTTTTAATGCATCGGAATTTCCGTTTATTTCCACTGCACAAGCGGTCCATGGATCCATATCTCCGTAAATATAAACAATCCGGTCGCCCTGTGTCCGGATGAACTCCTTTACTTTTTTGATTGTTTCCGGCCTATACGTTAAATCTGTATTTTTAGGAGCAAAGAAGTTATTCGGATACTCTTTTTGTTTAAGGTAACCATAGAATGGCTTTGTATTATATTTATAAAAACCCAATTCGGTATAGTCCTGATAAAAGGCCGGCTCATTGTCGGTAATTCCCTTACTGGAATAGTAGTCTGCATATACTACTTTTAACAATACCTGTATCATCTCGGTGGGAGGTAAAAGTTTTTCGGGAATATTATTGCAATCGCAGTCATATTGCCAGAAGGAGAATGGAAATTCGAGCGTCATGTAATCAAATATAATTTCTGCATCCACGCTGAGTCTGACATCCATTTTTTGCAGGCTGCTTGTAAATTCCTGTAACATTTTTTCTTTGTTCCGGAACAGGTTCACCTGGTATTTATAAATTTTATCCCTGCATTTTTTTTCACCGGCTTTTGCAAGAAACGTATCGAGCCGCGAATCTTCAAGTTCCTTGTTAAAAGAAGCGACATAGGCCACAGTTGCTGTAACATCATCTGGATAATATGCGCGATAGCACAGGGCTTCCTGGCCGCCTTTGCTTATTCCTGTGGATATCCATTTGTTTCTGAAAATATTATGTAATAATACATGAACGACATGGTAATCCGCTGCGCTTTGTTCAAGGGTAAGATACTTCCACTCTAAGGTATCCGGTTTGGACTTTCCGTAATACCTGTGCTCAACCACGATCTGATTTGCTTCAAATTTAGGCCCGAAATCGCTTTCGTAATCAGGCTGCTCTGCATTATTGGCATCATAGCCTTCAATAACGATGACTACCGGCGCCGATGTATCCCTGTGAGATAAAAAAACACGTTGCCTGAATTTTTTACCATCAGGGTTTTTATGGTCCAGTGGCTGCTCTATATACAGAATAAAATTCTCTTTAAAATTTTCGCCTGTTTTAACTTTTTTAATCTCAACCCCGGGTAATTCCTTCAGTTGTGTAAACAGGCTTTTTTCCTGCGATTGAACAGGAAGAACAAAGAAAAATAAAATGAATGAAATTAGTATCGGGCAGTTAAAAAAAAATTTCCGGTTTAATAAAGTAATGGAGTAGCCATTATTAGTAAAAGATGGAATATTATTTTGAGTTGCTGTTTCCAACGTTGGTGTGTTCAAAATCTTAGCCTGTGTTGAATCTTGTTAAATTCATTCAAATTTACTATATATTTTGAAAAAAACGATTGCCGCTTTAAAAAAAAAGCCGCTTTTTCAGCGGCTTTCAAATCACATTATTTTATGAATTAACTTTTTGAAATTTGATTTGCATCCGGATTTTTTCCTGTCATTTTCTGAGTAAGATAGGCTGAAAGGATGCCGCCCAGGTTGTCTCCCCCCTGCACAAGCATATCGGGAGTTACTTTAACTTTACCTTCAGCGATCTGTTTTGATATTTCTATAGCAGTTACGCTTTCCTGCCCGAGAGACTGGCATTGCAGGGTATAAGCTTTTGCTGTCGCTTCGCCTATGGCAAGGATTTTAGCTCCTTCGGCCTGTCCTTTTACAGTGATTCCTTTTGCTTCTCCTTCTGCGCGAAGCCTTATACTCTCAGCTTCTCCTTCGGCAAATCGTATGGCTTTCATTTTATTTTGTTCGGCTATCTTAACGCCAATTTCTGCTTCAACAAGATTTTTCTGCTGATCTGCTTCTGATCTGGTTTTTTCAGTAGCAATACGGGTTTGTTCTGCTTTTTGCTGTTCCTGGTACATTGCCTGTTGCTGCTGTGCGATTATTTTCATAGTTTGCGTGTCCATCAGATCCTGCGGTAGTTTGATCTGACAAATGAGTACAGAAACACATTCTACGTGATATTTTTCAAGCTCAAGCCTGGCGCGGTCCTCGGCTTTCTTCTGCTCTTCCTGCCGGTCCTGCATAAAATTCATGGCAGAGGTGGAGGATGCCTGGTTGCGGAAACTGGAGTCAATCATAGGATGGATCACATGCTGGATCAAGTTATCTATACTACCGATTTTAGCAACCATGTAAGGGGCCTGATCGGGCCTGACGCGGATGATTACTTTCACGGAAACGCTGATCTCGAATCCGTCGCAGGAAATCACTTTCAGCGGGTCGAACTTGGTATCGGTAGCTTCGTCCCAGTCAATGGTAATATTTGTGGTATCAATAATATAAATAATGAATGCTCTGCGATTCAGATAATAGATGCCCGGACCTGTTACTTCCTGCTGGATACCCCTGTAACCCTGCGGTACGACATATCTTTCAATACCTGCGGCAAGACGCCTTTCAGTTTGTTTGGCACGATCGGCAACATTGGTTGCTCCTTCTTCTTTGGCCGTGATTTCAATTAATTCTTTGATCTGGCTCGGTTCTTCGCCGACATTTGAAACAACCACGGCTACCTGGCCTCTTTCTATGATGGCGACATTATCTAATTCAATCTGGAACATGAGCATGTTGATATAATACGTACCGGGTTTCAGCACATCGAGTTGCGGCCCTCTCTGGCCTCCGGCTGCAAGGAACTTGGATGCATCCTGGTAATCGCTGTGGCCTGTCACCGATTTGGCTACATATTCAGTCTGAGGCAAAGGAACGCCGTCAAGCGCTGTAACCAGACCAACTTTTCCGGAAGGGATGATCGCTGCATCACGGATTTCAACATGAAATAAATCGGTATTAATACGATAGGTGCCGGGAAGTAAAATTTCGATCTGCGGTCCTTTTTGCCCGTGATTGTCAAGAAAAGCTGCGCCGTCTTCGAATTTTGAATGTCCTTCCACTCTTTGAGCAAGCAAGCGTCCGGAAACAATCGGATCGCCGTCCATTGAAGTTACAATACCCACTTTACCGCGATCTATCACAATAGCAGGAACTGTTTTTATTTTAAATAAAACAAGGTTAATCCTGTAGGTTCCCGGGGCCAGTATCTGTATCTGCGGACCTTTTTCGCCGCCGTTTTTTAAGAATGCTTCAGAATCCTGAAAAGAATTATGATCAGGTACCACTCTGGCAAAAATCTTGCCGGGAGGAATTGAATCGCCATCAATAGATTCAATAATACCCACCTGGTCTTCAGCAATAAAGGTAAAAGGCATTTTTTTTGCCTTATAGATAAAAGGTATCAATAGATGTAAACCCGGGCCGAGTGTTCTGGCCTGTATGCCCATTTCATTCGACATGGCAATAACTCTTCCTTTGGGCATATCCTTACCAAACCATCTTCGTTCGAGAATAGCAATCTCGCGGCCACCGACAATTACAAAGGTCTTAAAAAAGACAATCAATAAACAGAAGATGATTAGTATCATCCCCCAGTGTTCTGATAAATAATTCATAATGATAAAATTTAGTATAAGTGATTAAAATAATTTCAAAGTAAGTTAAAGCATATTATTAAAAAATATAACCGAGCGACATGCCTGCTGTAAAAGTTAAAGGAAAATTATCGCTGAAATATGAAAAACCGTAGTAATTGGTAATATCGTCAACATTGTACTTATACATTGAATTAATATTATTTGCATCATTATTTGTGTATTTCAGATTAGCCCCTCCATACCCGAAGCCTATAAAATAATCGAGAGTGAACATATTTCCGAGAATAAACTGTCTTCCGTAAATAACATTTAGAGCGCCTGCATTGACTAAAGCATCGGTTTTTATTATTGTAGGAGTATAGGGGGTTTGGTTATTATAAATGTGTAATTCGATATCTTTTACCCTGAAATAGGAATAAGCCAGTTCAATCTTAATGTATCTCCCTTTCAGTGGATGAATATATTTCATGCCTTTAATATAAAAATCCTGTCCCAATAAGAATTTTGCGCCAATTTTCGAATAGGTTCCCGAAACATCATGACTATTGGCGATCATTGAATGATAACCTGTACCGATTGCTGCAACTTTCCCCTCAATATTGGTCCCTAATTTTAAAACTCTTTCGTACCCCACGCAAATGCTGTTATTCAGCGGAGAAAAAAAACCGATTTTAACATTCTGTTTTTTATCAATTATCTGAGCTTCCTGGTTAAGCGTCAGTGGATCGGGTTTAATGATCTGCTCTGAGCCGTTCTGGAATCTGATTTTATAAACATCGTCGGAATAAATAACAAAATTTGGTCCGTCAAGGTTGTTCCATGCTTTGTATTTTATTTCTGTTGGGCTTATTTCAACTACTTTGCACAAAACGGTTTCTTTGTTTTTTTTAAATAATGTGTCCTGCGCAGCTAGTCTTTGATGGAAGATGTTCAGCAGGAGAAAGATTATGAAAGAAATTTTTACGGTTTTCATAGTTTTAAGGGTATGGGTTTATTATACTGCAGACGGTGTAAATTTCCGCAACAAAATATGAGTTGGAAGATGGTAGCGGTAGTTGGTAGTCGCTCTGTTACTGCAAACTACCAACTACTACTACCAACTTTTCAAAATGCGATAATTTATCCCGTTTTTAATATAATACAAAAATAATATAAATTTATGAATATATCAAATAGCGGTTCCCATTTTTTTAAACCGGGATTGCACTGAATAAAATGCCCTATCTGCATAATTTTTCAAGATCAGGCACTGTAAGCCCCATGGATTTTGCCTTGCCGATATCGCTGCAGGCTTTTTCTTTCCTGCCTTGCTGCATCCAGTAAACGCCGCGGTTCAAATATAATTTCGGGTCGCGGGAATTCAATTGCAGCGACCTGTTAAAATCAAAAACTCCATTTTAATCTTGCAAAAACGAAGACTCCTTTATTACCCTCTGTCGTTCTGTCTGAATAAAAAACCTGGGAAATGAATGAAAGATCAAGATTCTCTTTTAAAGAAACATCAACAGAGGGGATCACAAAAAACGAATTGTTTTCCGGATTATACATGGCTGCAAAGGATGCTTTAACCAACGGAGAAAAAGGATACGTCAGCGATGAGAACATCGAAAAGCGGGTGAATGAAAGATTTTTTGGCGTCATAGTCCTGAAATAAAATTTTGAGATATCGAAATTATTATCCTTCTCTCCGTTACTGTTGAATAAAAATTCACACTGCAGAAATAAGGAGTTTTTGAACATATAATCATAGCCTGCAGAAGCTACAACAATGCCGGTAGTATCTTCAAATTTATTTTTAGGGTGAAAATAGCTTGCTTCTCCCCTGAATCCTCCTTTTGCTATCTGTCCTGACCAGCCTGCCCCCGCAACATAATCGGTTTCGTTAAGCATTCCGCAGATAAACTGGAAATCATAATTCCACCTGTTGAACCGGAATAATCCTGCTGCGGTGATCTTTTCATCACCGTTTGCTTTTACGGCAATCTCGGCTCTTGATGTGGCCGACGGGTAATATTGAATCCGTACCGCATCGCTTCCGGGTTTCTCTTCATAATCGAAATCAAAATACGAATAGGTATTAAATATATCGTTCGGATTCCACACAAATGTCTGGCCCCAGTTGATCCGTTGCCGTCCCGCTATTACCTGGTATTTTTCTTTGCTGTAATCAATCCATGCCCTGTCCAACGAAAAATTTAAAATATATGATTTTTCGGAAAGAAGGTTCTCAGTTGCTTTTAAGATTCCGTCATCCACATTTACCATGCCTGAATAACCCGGTATGTACTTTACAAAATCACCGTAAAAAAAGCGGTTTCTCACTTCAATGGCTGTTGTTATGGAATTTGAAATATACCCTTTAAAGTTTATGCGGTTATGAATTAAATTATTGATGAGCCAGTCCTTTTCAATATCAGCAAAAAAGACCGATTGCACATCTTTAACATATCCGTTCAGTGTCCACTTTTTTTCTTTCTTCACTGCTGTAGAATCCTGCGCGCAGACTGTTGTTACAGAGACAATCAAGAGCAATATGCTTATGTGTTTTATCATTAAGGCAGTTTGAAAACTTCAAGTAGGTTAATTGGAAATATCGCTTATCACTTTTCCGTCTTCTATGGTAATCACCCTTCTTGCTTTATTCACCACTCTTGAATCGTGCGTAGAAAAAATGAAGGTGATGTTTTCTTCCTGGTTCAGTTTTTCCATAATGTCGAGTAAATTTTCTGTTGATTTGGAATCAAGGTTTGCCGTGGGTTCATCGGCAAGAATGAATTTTGGTTTTGAAGCCAGCGCCCTGGCAACGGCAACCCGCTGCTGCTGGCCCCCCGATAATTTATTCGGTCGGTTGTTTTTTTTATCATTTAATCCAACGGCATCAAGAAGTTCGTTTGTTCGTTTTTCTCTTTCTTCCTTTGATATGCCTTGCAGGTGCATGATAAATTCAACATTTTCTTTTACTGTAAATACCGGAATCAGGTTGAATGACTGGAAAACAAACCCTATATTCTTCATACGGAACTGAGTTTTTTTTCTTCCGCTTAACGCTGTAATATTAACTCCGTCAATTAATATAACTCCATCGGTAGGGTCATCAAGTCCTCCGATAATATTGAGCAATGTTGTTTTCCCTGAGCCTGAAGGGCCGACTATCGAGGCAAACTCACCCTTCTGAAATGTAAGATCAATGCCATTGAGTGCATGAACAGGTAACGTTTTCTTATCATATGTCTTACAAATTCCCCTGATCTCAATTATATTCATAGTTGTAAATTTATATCATTTTTAAATCTATTCCGTTCTGGTAGCTTCGGCAGGATTTAATTTTAAGGCCTTATATGCAGGATATAATGCAGAAAGAATTCCTGTAAGTATAACCATCCATGTTGTGAATACGATCATTTGAAAATCAATTGTCGGGTATATGAAAGAAGAATATCCGACGCTTGAATAAACTTCCTTCCAGAAATAAAGATTCAAGCCGGCTTTCTCAAGGTGTTTACATATAATATAACCGGAAACTATTCCGATCAAACCTCCGGTCAATGACAGGTAAACGGTTTCAAGCATGATCATGAAAAAAACTCTCGGTTTACTCATACCAACCGCCATCAGCATACCGAGTTCTTTGACTCTTTCCAATACCACCATCAGCATAGTATTTATTATTCCGAAACAAAGTGCAAGAAGAATAATGAGAATAAATATAATCATATATTGATCCATGGCGCTTACAAGATACCCGGCTTCCGGACTGAGTTCCATCCAATCCTGCACCTCAAGTTCAGGGAAGTTTTTTTTCAGTTCCTGTTTTACAGTTTCCGAACTTTCATTCTTAGTAAGCAGGACGGCAATTTCGTGAGTTTCCGTATCATTTAACCCTGTTAATATGCAGAGGTCGTTATACCTGACAAAAACATTTGCCTCATCATACATTGTATTATCCGTTTCATATATGCCAACAACCCGAAATGCCCCGCTGGTGATATTTTTATTAATATCCTGCAGGGTGATAATAATTTTTTTATTGATAGTTACCTTTAATTTTTCGACAAATTTTTTCCCGATGACAACAGCGTTTTTCCCTCTGCCTTCAAAATATTTCCCTACAATTATCTTATCGCTGATATTGGTTACTTTTTTTTCTTCATCCGGTACTATTCCCGTTATTATTACACCTGTATTTGTCTCTGCAGAGGCGACCAATGAACTTATGATGATTCTTTTGCACACTGCGGCTACATATTTTGTCTGAATTATTTTTTGTATAAGACTGTCTGCATTATTAATTCGTAAAGAAAAATCATGGTTTTCCTTAAAATCAGGCTGATGAATTTGAATATGCGAAATTTCCGTTCTGATAACCGATTTAATACGATCTTCAACCATGCCATTCATAAAGGCGATCATAAATATCCCTGCAAATACCCCTAATGTTACAGCGGTGATTACAACAATACTTCTCAGTTTATTTCGCCAAATATTTTTCCACGATAACAGCCAAAGCATGATAACTATTTTTTTTTGATTTTAACTTCTAAGTGCATTCATTACTTTTAACTTCCGAATGTTCAGCACAGGATAAATACCGATTATCAGCGTAAAGATAAAGATCGTCAGGGCCTGTTCGTAAAACACCGAAGGCGTCATTGAAAAAAACATGGCCGGCTCAAATCCCATTTGCAACACCATTTCTCCTGCCTGTCCTGTAAGAGGAATCGGGTTGAACAAAAAATAATATAACAAGGGGATACTGGCAACAGTGCCGGCAATCACGCCAATCATTCCCAAAAATATGGTTTCTAATATCACTATAAAAATTAACTTGTATTTCTGCATACCAACTGCCATAATCACTCCAAATTCTTTTTTCCTTTCCGCCATCATCATCACCGTACCTAAAATTCCAAAAGCAATAATCATGTATAGAACGCCTTTTGTAATAACACCCCCGATACGGTCGCTTTCTATCTGCTTTAATAATAACCGGTTCATTTCCTGCCAATCCATGACTTCTGTGTTATAGTCCGTCAATTGCACAAGTTCATTCTTTACAAGAGTTACTTCGTCATTATCATGTACCATGATAACTACGGATGTCAACATATCGGGAGCTGAAAATAAGTCCTGGCAGTTTTTAATATCCATATATACCAATATTCTGTCTAATTCAGGGGAAGGATGTTTAATAATCCCTTTCACGGGATATTTTCCCGCTGCACCGGCGCCATGATAACCCTGTCCGATTAATACAAGCGTATCATTAATTTTAAGTTTCAGAAATCTGGCTAACCCGCTGCCAAGGATAATTCCGTTATCGCCATTTTTTAAAAACCGTCCGTGTTTTAATTTTCCTGATATATTTGTTATTTTATCTTCTTTTTCCGGGTCAATTCCCATTACCATCACGCCTTTTGTAACATCCTCCGATGAAGCCAATGAATATGTTTCAAGTCTTTGCGTATAAATCGTGATCTTTTTAATACTTTTTAAATTTGATTCTATATTCTTATCAAACAGGAAAGAATTATTGATAATCTTATCATTCCAGTAACCTTTTTTATGAATTTGCAAATATCCTGAGTAGGAATTTACAATGGATGTTATATATTGAGAATACGATCCTTCCTGCATGGAAGTCATAAATGTTGACAGAAGCACTCCGAAAAAGATAGACGCGGTAGTTATCAATGTTCTTCGTTTATTCCGCCAGATATTTCTCCAGGCCAGCTTAAAATATGTTTGCATATGGGTTTTTGTTATTTTACTTTTTTCATGTTCTGCTGGGTGAACAAAGCATCATCAATGGGTTTGTCAAACACCATATCTGTCATTTCAATAATGGTTTTCTGGTCTTTTTTATCTGCAGGGATCACTTCAATTTTCGATGGGAGTTCCCTGTCGTTATATTTTTTTATATTATAGGAATTATGAGTGGTTATAAGTATTTTGTCTTCATCATAGAATTCGGTTTTCCATTGGATAAAGTTGTTTTTGGCGACCCAGAGTATTATTTTGCCCCATACCACAGGTGCATCCGGAAGCGGTGTCAACTCAATTTTATAACATTCTTCACCCTGCACCTTTTCAGTTCCCAGCAAGGTATGCGTATAATCAACCACAAGAGACGACTGCTTTACTAAGACAATGTAATTAAATAACTTGGTTATTTCGTAATTAAGTTTTATCTTTGCAATATGAAAGATGAAAAATTAATATCAGAACGAAACAAAATATTATCACCCTTTTTAGATGAAAAATCACGAAGGCTTTTATGT
>JACREX010000021.1 GCA_016212695.1 Bacteroidia bacterium | reverse complement strand
TACAGTATATTTACAAAGTAAAATTGTATCATACCGATACAAAAAAAGAATGGGACAAGGTAGTCGTCTTAAACAAAGCACAAAAAGAACTGGTAAAGGTTTTAAAGTGTAGTGTATAAAATTGAGGGTAAATTCAGGTAAATAATCATACTCTAAACCTTTAATGGATGGATAAAAGTAATAACTTATTCAAAAAGGGTAAGCCTGATAGTAGTGACTTTTTGCTTGGGAAAACCCGTGCAGTCCCAACTGATCCACAAAAATACAGCATTTCTTAACTGGAAAGGATTAGGACGGCAAATTGACGACATAACTGTTTTAGATTTTAAAATATGAAGTATTACAATTTCTTAATTTAATAAAAATAATCCGGCTTATGACATACACAATTCTTACATCCCTAACGCTTGGCGGGAATATACTTTTTTCAATACCGGCGGCGTCAGCGTATGGCATTGTAGAACTTACTACGGTACACATTATCATAGGGGCTTTAATTATTATTTCGCTATCGCTTCTTGTAATCTGTGCAATACTGATAAAAAAACTTCGTGATTTATCGGTTGAGTTGAATCGCCTGACCCTCGTTGCACAGGAATCGGACAATGCTATTGTCATTTTCAGCGCCGGGGGTAAACCGGAGTGGGTCAATGCCGGGTTTACGCGTTGGAACGGTTATACGCTGGAAGAATTTATTGCTGCAAAGGGCAATAATTTATTTGAAATGGAATCGGTGAAAGAAATGCCCCTGCTTAATTACTGCCGGGAAAATAAAACAAGTGTTTCGTACCAAGCCCGTATCAGTACAAAAGATAATTCAAAAATGTGGATACAGACCACGCTGACACCTATTTTGAGTGATTCCGGCGAAATATTGAAATTTATCGCCATTGATACCAATATCGACAAGTTGAAATTGGCCGAACAGGAATTGCAACAACAACGCGAAGAAATAAAAACACAGGCAGAACAATTAAACCAGGTAAACCGGGAATTAGAAAATCTTTCTATGGTAGCGCGCAAGACCGATAATTCGGTGGTAATTGCAGATAAAAATGGTAATATAGAATGGATTAATGAAGGATTTATAAAACTTTTCGGTTATTCGAGCCTCGACGAATTTAAACAACTTATCGGAACAAATTTGCTCGAAATAAGCAAACATTCCGATATCAGGAGCGCTATTAAAGCCTGCACCGAAAAGAAAGAATCGCTAATTTATGAATCTCTGATTCCTACCAAAACAGGAACGAACATTTGGATACAAAGCACGCTCACCCCCATATTTGATGACACAGGAAATATTGCGAGGCTGATAGAAATTGATACGGACATTACCAAAATAAAAACTGCAGAGGAAGAAATAAGACAACAAAAAGAAGAAATACAGACACAGGCAGAGCTGTTATTTAATATCAACAAAGAACTTGAAAAACTTTCGATTATTGCCAGCAAAACCGATAATTCCATCGTGATTTGCAACGAACACGGCGTTATCGAATGGATCAATGAAGGGTTCACCAAACTCTTCGGGTATACGATAGAGGAATTTATTAAAGAAAAAGGCGATAATATTTTTGAAACCAGTTATAACCCGCAAATCAGGGAACTTTTTAACTATTGTATCGAAAAAAAAGAGAGTGTAGTCTATTCCTCCCTTAATTCGACAAAATCGGGGAACGCCATCTGGGTTCAGACAACGCTAACGCCCATACTCGATGATAGTGGCGCTATTTCTAAAATCGTAGCCATTGATACAGATATTACAAAACTGAAAGATGCAGAAGAAGAAATCACAAAGAAAAGCGAACTGCTGGCAGAAACCAATAAAGAGTTGAAAACTAAAAACATTCAGATAATGGACAGCATTAATTATGCGAAACTCATTCAGGAAGCGATTTTGCCCGAGAGCTGTCACTTTGAACTGTTGTTGCCGGAACATTTTATTTTTTATAAACCGAGAGATATCGTAAGCGGCGATTTTTACTGGCTTATGGAGAAAAATAATTTTATTTATGCGGCAGTGATCGATTGCACCGGACATGGTGTCCCGGGCGCATTCATGAGTATGATCGGGAACACATTGCTCAACGAAATTGTTGCCGATAATGAAGCTATAGAACCATCTGTTATTCTCGATAAGCTCAATGAGAAAGTGATATTTGCATTAAAACAGGGTGGTGAAAATACGGAATCCCAGGGCGACGGTATGGATATTTCGCTTTGCCGCATTGATAACGCCCGTAAGGAAATCCTGATAGCCTGCGCATATCAATCAGTTTTTGCAATATCAGGAAATGAGATCATAACCATAAATGGGGAATCCTTTTCCATTGGAGGGATATTTAATAAACAATTAAAACAACGGTATACGGATCATGTTATTAAAATCGAAAAAGAAACCTCTGTCTATATGCTCTCCGATGGATATTTGGATCAGTTCGGCGGAGTGGAAAACGAAAAATTTCTTTCTGCTAATTTTAAAAATTTAATAAAAGACATTCATCACTTGAATATGAAGGAACAATCAGAAATCATTAATACAACATTTCTCAATTGGAAAGGACTTGGACAGCAAATTGACGACATAACTGTTTTAGGTTTTAAAATTTGAAGGATTACAATTTCTTATTTACCACCCCGTGTAAAGTATAAATCAATACTCTATTAAATTGAAGTTTAATTTGAGCAGTTTTGCATAGCCGGCTCCGGCCGAATACATAGATGTGTCAACCCTTCTGTAGTACCAGTTCAGCGTTACTTTCTTGCTGTTGTTTATACATTCCAGGATAAACAGCATTTGCACAATTTGTTTTGCAGAGGATGTATTAAAATATTTGAACCGGATATCAAAGACCGTATGCTCTAAAGGATGGTCCATGTAAGAAGTAAGCCAGTTCAGGATCGGTTTATAAAATCCCGGATTTTCGGGCAAAGAAACTCCGGAAATACTGAATGTGCCGGTTTCTATATTAAAGATAACTTCCGGCGTGTCATTGGTTCCGGGGATTTGCAGAGGTTCCATATTTAATACTGAATCAGGTTAAATTTTAGTTTAAATCGCTTTGAATATGTGGTGACAGCCGAAAACATCGTTGTGTCTTTTCTTTTGTAATACCAGTTAATGGTTACCTTACTGTGCATGGCAATTTTTTCCAACGCCATCAGCAACTGAACCAACCATTTTGAAGAAGACGTATTAAAGTATTTTAATTTGATATCAAAATTTGTTGCCTCCAGCGGGTCGTCCTTATATTCGCCGAGCCAGGCGATAAGAGGTTTGTAAAAATCAATGGCGCTTTCGGGCAGCGAAGATCCCGTTATTGAAAAAGTGCCGCTTTCAATATTGAAGATTACTTCGGGTGTGTCTTTGGTTTCATGAATTAATAATGATTTCATAAAATCAGGTTTTCACTAAGAATATTAATTCAAAAATACATTTAATATTGATAATATCCAATTATTATACAAAAAACGGGATTTCTAAAAGCACACATCATAATCTTATACCAATAACTAAGATATCATCCACCTGCTCCATATCTCCTTTCCAGTTTTGGTAGATTTTATAGAGTATTTCTTTCTGTTCAGTCATCGGTTTTTGTATAATGCTCATTAATAATTCCCTGAACTTTCCCTGCATAAACTTTTTTCCGTCCTTACCCCCGAACTGGTCATCGTAGCCATCTGTAAACAGATATAAAATGTCTCCGGTGCCTGCAAAAATTTCTATGCCCGTAAACGGGTAGTCGTTTTGAGTCCATCCGCCGATGGCTGTTTTATTGGTTTTGATAACCTCAATGGAATTCGTTTCTTTTCTGAAAAGCCACAACGGCCGGTTGGCTCCGGCGGCAAGAATTTTATATTTTGGCGGGATTTCCGCTTCCCCGCTGAATATGCAATCTATCCTGCACAGAACAATGTCCATTCCATCTCTGGATGCGGAACAACGGTCCGATTGGTGAAGAACGCTCTTTATGCCTTTATTAAGCAGCATCAGTATCTCTGAGGGCATATCCGATTTTTCCGCAGCTTCCTGTAATTTATCCACTCCGATCATGCACATGAATCCGCCCGGCACTCCGTGGCCAGTACAGTCTGCGGCAGCGATTAACAGTTTCTGGTTTCTGGTTTCAGGTTTTAAGTTATCGTTGTCTATTTGTTTTATCAAGTAAAAATCTCCGCTGACAATATCCTTGGGTATGTACAAAATAAAAGAGTCGGAGAAATATTCATTAATCTGGGTTGCCGGCTGAAGAATCGAATCCTGTATTCTCTTGGCATATTGGATGCTGTCTCTCACCTCAATGCTCTTTGCCTCAATAATGGATTTCTGGTTTTCTATCTCGTCGCGCTG
Organism: Bacteroidia bacterium; assembly: GCA_016212695.1. Lineage (GTDB taxonomy): Bacteria > Bacteroidota > Bacteroidia > Bacteroidales > GWF2-35-48 > GWF2-35-48. The sequence goes on along the minus strand of JACREX010000021.1, from coordinate 2,405 downwards.
AACGGAAATTTCTTCTTTCTGCTGCATAAGTTCTTCGTTTTTCTCTAAAATCTCCTCCTTCTGCTCAGAAAGTATTTCGCTTGTTTTTTTCTTGTTTCTATACGCTTTATATAATACGAAAACCAATAATAAAATCAGGCCTATAATACCGAATAACGTGTATTTAATAATTTTCTGCTGCCATATTTCCTTTTCTTTATGGATCTTATCCAACTGCAGAATTTCTATTTCTTTTTCTTTCTTTTCCGACTGGTATTTTTCCTGGATTTCCGTAATCTGTTTGGTGGTCTCCGCCCCCTGAATGGAATCATTATATGCTATATATTGCTCTAAATAATAATTTGCATTTTTAAAGTCATTGATTTTTTTATAAAAATTTCCAAGGGCGTAAAATATATTTTTCATTATGGCGGCATCATTCAGTTCTTTTGCGATGTCTAATGATTTCAATTCGGTTTCAATCCCTTTATTATATTCTTTTTTTCGGTAGAAAATCTCACCCATATTCAACAATGATACCGCTTCTAAGGTTTTATTATTGTTACGGACGCTGTTTAAATACGCTTTATTCAAATAATACATGGCGCTGTCTTCTTTATTGATCATCAGATAAGTGTTCCCGATATCATTATAAGAATAGCCCATAGATGAAGTATCTCTGATTTCTTCTTTAATTTTCAATGATTTTAGCTGGTACGAAATGGCGCTGGAATAATCTTTCAGGTACAGGTGCATGTTGCCGATCTCGTTAAGCGCAGTGTATTTATCGGAAAGATATTGTTCTTTATCCGGAACATCCTTATAACATTTGTTAAAATAATACATCGCCTTATCATAATTCTTCATGTCGCGGTATAAAAAGCCAAGCATCAGATAGGTATTCGACAATATGCAGGCATATGCTTTATTTTCGCTTACTTTAAGGCTTGCCAATAAGAGGTCGCTGGCTTTATCAAATTTTCCAAGGCATACATTGCAATATCCGGCGTAATTCTGGCAACGCAATCCGGCAAGAGTGTCTTTTGCCCTGAAGAAATTCTCTGCAGCGGCAAGCATATAAAGCGTAGTATTTTTGTAATCATTCCCATTATTGTAGGCACTGGATAATGCCTGATTGGCCTTCGCTTTCAGCCTGAAATCAGTGATGTTTTCAGCAGCTTTTACAGCCTGTAATCCGTATTTTATTGCCTCTTTATTATTCTTCTGTATATTGGAATTACATTGTTCAATCAGTGATTTAACAACATTACTGTCGTTTTGAACCTGTGTTTGAGAAAATAATAAAAAATGGAAAAGAAAAATAAAAAAAAACGTGAAAAATAATTTCATTTTATAATCCTGTTAGTCGTTACGCCGCCCGCCAGTGTAAATCAGAATATAATATATCAATGTAGCCAGCGAAGAAAGCGCCGCGACAACATATGTGAGAGCCGCCCATTTAAGAGCATCCTGCGCTTTGTGGTGCGATTCGTGCGATGTAAGTCCGGCGCTGTTTAACCACACAAGCGCCCTGCGGCTGGCGTCAAATTCCACGGGAAGCGTAATGAAACTGAAAAGCGTTGTAAGCGCAAAAATTATTATCCCGGTTAATAACAAATATGGAAAAGTATGTACTAATATGATCCCGGCCAGCAATACCCATTGTATCCATTTTGATGTAACGCTGACGATGGGAACCAGCGCAGACCGCATCTGGAGAAACGAATACGCATTAACGTGCTGTACCGCATGGCCGCACTCATGCGCGGCAACCGCCGCCGAAGCCACGCTGCTTTTATTATATACTTCAGGGCTGAGATTAACGGTTCTTTTCGTAGGATCATAATGGTCGTTTAACTCTCCTTCAACAGAAACTACTTTAACATCGTAAATGCCATTTTCTTTTAGCATTTTCTCTGCTACTTCTTTTCCGGTAAGTCCTCTGTTCAACTGAGACTGCGAATATTCCCTGAACTTTGATTTAAGCTGGCTGCTAATCAGGAAGCTGATAAGCATGAATACGCCAAAAATAACCCAGATTGCCATAGTTATAAAATTTTAGATTTGCGATTTTCAGATTTATGATTTCAATACAAAATTTAAAATTTGTCACACTGAACTTCGGACATTGAGCCCTGAGCATTGAGGCCACTGAGCTTGTCGAAGTGGTCGAAATGTCGAAGGGTCGAAATGTCGAAGGGTCGAAATGTCGAAGGGTCGAAATGTCGAAGTGCAAAATTATCAAAATTTATGCTATTAAAAAATTTATGTCAATCTGGCGGCACGGCAAACGCATGAAGAAAATGTTCTTCTTAAACAGGTCGCCTCTCTGAGGCTTTGTTTATCGGGTGACCATTATTGCTATAAGCAGAACGTCCCTATTGGGACTATAAATATAATAAAAAATCCGTTAGGATTGACCTGTT
>JACREX010000028.1 GCA_016212695.1 Bacteroidia bacterium | reverse complement strand
TAATCAGTAATCGGTAATCAGTAATCGGTAATCAGTAATCGGTAATCAGTAATCGGTAATCAGTAATCGGTAATCAGTAATCGGTAATCAGTAATCGGTAATCAGTAATCAGTAATCGGTAATCAGTAATCGGTAATCAGTAATCGGTAATCGGTAATCAGTAATCGGTAATCAGTAATCGGTAATCGGTAACTTGCAACCAGCAAGGATAGAAATTTTACTTTATAATAATTAATTTTTGTAAGTTGTTAAACCCGGTTGAGTTAATTATCTGTATAAAGTAAGTTCCGCAATCGAACCGGTTTAGATCAATATCCATCTTTTTCCCTTCAGAGAATTTTTTTGAATAAATTTTTTCCCCGATCAGATTGTAAATTATTAATAAAAAGTCATCCGTACGGTTATTATAGATGCAGATTCTTGTAAAATCACAGGCAGGATTCGGATACATCGTGAAATACGATTTTTCATACGGCATATATTCAATTCCATTAATATTCCCCCAGATTGAGTCAACAAATTCCGGATGATCAATGAACGGGTTACGGTTATGCTGTATAGTATAAACACTGTTGTTGCGGTCAATTTCTTTCTGGCTCACCGTATCGCTCAGGTTCCATTGCCTCATCATGGTAAGCGCCCAGGGCTTCAGGTTCGCTTTATCCACCATATCGTTGGTGATCCATCCGGTATCTTCCGTGTAATAGCGTGTGCACATGTAAAAATAATTTCTTGCAAAATCACCTTTATACGCATCAATCGGTTCGAATACCGTCCCGCTGTAACCGGTAAAATTACTTGCGCCAAGCCTGCTCCCGTTCTGTGAAGTCCATGTGGCGGATCCCACCTCTCCATACGGATAATTGCTGCGCTTGTTATTGACAAAACCATCTGTAGGGACAATATGAAAAAGGTCTGAATACATGGGAGAATCTCCGTTAAACCAGCTTTGCGGCCAGGAATGTTCTTTGTTCCAGCAGTCGCCTTCCTGCGAGTAGTTGCCGCAGGCCTGGCTGAAAGTGTACAGATAAGGCGGGGCGCCGCCTGGAATATCGGAATACATATCCCATACTTTATTATCTGTTGTAGCGTCAGTTGTCGGATAATAATTTTCAAGAGAACCGTAGTCCACATTAGTATGATTTTTTATTATAGTATGCAACGCCGCTCTTAATGCAAGGCCTGTTTTACTAATGGCAGAATCGTAATACCCGGAAGGTATCTGGCTGTAAACAGCAAATACTAAGAAAAAAAATAATTGAATCAATATAATTTTCTTTTTCATTTTTTCATCATTGCATCAGATCAATAACACACAAATTTAAATTCATTTTAAAAACCCTTAAAATTCATCTTCCAACTTCTGATTCGCGACATTCAATTCGCTAAAATTGATACCAAGGTTAATAGTAAAGGATGATGTTTCATACCCATCGGATTTTTTTATTTTTTTGAACTGGAGCGATTTTGCCAGCTTCATAATAAGCGGTTTTTTATCTTTAAAATGCAGTTTGCATTTATTCTTTTTACTGAAATCCCAATCGGTTCCAAGAACAAATTTGACTGTATAAGTTCCTTTCGGAATATTTTTAACTTCAAATGTTTCATTTTTATTAACAAAAATATAACGGATGCATTTGTTGGCGCTATTCTCAATAATTTTAACGACGGCAATAGTATTTTCTTGCGTATTAATCGTGAGCGAATTATCAATGGTCGTGTCAACCTTAGGTTTGCAGCCGCTGCAGCCGTCTATCTCCCCTGTAGTTTGCGATCTGCAGATACAAGCGGAAAACAGAAAAAAACACAGTATGAATACATGCGAACCCTGCATACAATTAATATTTTTGTAAAGATAACAAATTATCCATAATTTCCGGAAGGTTCAGTGAAATCAAACATTACCCTGTTGATCTATTATGGAATTTATAATTCAACTCCGGCTTTTACTTAAAAGCATTACTTAATTTTTTAAGAAAATTTTTATTGTTCTTTTCAGTGAGAACTTTTAATTCCTTTATCAAATAATCCAGTTCTTTAATCTTTTCTTTTTTTAGATCGAAAAGATTCAGGGTAAGATTTTCTGTGAGATTTATAGTCTTTTTTTCGGAAGGATTCGGGTAAACAAACCGTCCCGAACCCACAACATCAATATGGTGGTAACTCGTCCTGTTGTATGTTATGGCAAGAGGGCAGAAGTTTGATTGGATTAATTTTTCAATCAGTATTAAGATCGTATCAGCACAACGGTTGTAACTCACAAACTCTGAAATACGGTTTCCTATTTCCGAAAGGCGGTTTGTTTCTTCAGACGGAGCGAAGTATTTATCATCCGGAGCTCCTAAAATAATATTTCCATGTTTCATTGATCCGGGATTCTTTTTTGCAAGAACCTGGTATTTTTTGAATTCATCAAGCAACCGGCCGATCTCTTTTTTCGAAGCCATCTGCCCGATTTTTTTCAGGTAGTCCGGGGCGATTTGAGGAGGGATAACCACAGGCCCCTCTTTTTCTCTTGACTCCCTGTAAATCTCTTCAAGGGTTTTTGGTAATGAATCCGATTGGGATTTTTTTTCCTGAGAGAAAGATCGTAAGGTTGAAAATAATAAGATAAAAATGAATATATAATGTGTAACCTTCATAAAAACACAACTATCTTTTTTAAAATAATATTAAGACCAATTCTGTTGAGCAATAAATTATCTTTTATTCACAGTTAAACCTATGAAGGAATCTCAGCAAAGATAGAATAAATGTTGGAATACTATATAAATCATATATCCGGTAAAAATAATTGAATTCTTCAAAGATTAATTAAAATTAATTTTCAAATTTGCAGGGATATTAAACATTCTGATTATGAAAAAACCCTATCGTTTTAAAAAGCCTTTTGTATTAGTTTTGTTAATCGGAACTATGCTGATTTCATCGGTTGCAGCCGCACAGAAAAAAAATATCAACAATAAAACAAATACAAAAAAAGATTCGGTAAAAGTTGAGTCGTTCGGCGGTTTGAAATTCAGAAGCATTGGCCCGGCTTTTACCAGCGGCAGGATTGCCGATATTGCAGTGAATCCCAAAAAATACAGCGAGTGGTTCGTAGCTGTTGCCTCAGGACATTTGTGGAAGACCGTCAATGCCGGGATTACATGGGAGCCGGTGTTTGATAATTATGGCGCATATTCCACCAGTTGCGTGAAATACGATCCGAACAACCCGTTTGTGCTCTGGTTGGGTACCGGTGAGAACAATCACCAGAGAGCGCTGGGCTATGGCAACGGAGTATATAAAAGTACGGATGGCGGCAAGACTTGGAAAAATATGGGATTGAAAGAATCGAGGCAAATCGGGAATATCCTCATTGACCCGCGCAATTCCGATGTGGTTTATGTTGCCTGCGAAGGATCGGTCTGGGGTCCGGGCGGCGATCGCGGCTTATATAAAACAACCGATGGAGGAAAAACATGGAAGAAAATTTTAAACATCAGTGAAAATACAGGCGTAAATAATATTCTCTGCGACCCGCGTAACCCGGATGTGTTATATGCATCTTCCGAACAACGGCGGCGCCATGTATTTACAAAGATCGGCGGAGGTCCTGAAACTGCAATTTATAAATCGGTAAATGCCGGAGAGACCTGGAATAAATTAACCGACGGCCTGCCTTCGAAACATATAGGCGGTATTGGCCTGGCTGTTTCACCCGTAAATCCTGACATTGTGTATGCAATCATTGAGTCCGTAAAAGATGCAAGCGGTTTTTACAGAAGCGCTAACCGCGGCGCCACATGGCAGAAGATGAGCGACCATACCGCTCAAGGTCAATATTACAATGAAATTTATTGCGACCCGCAGCAGCTCGATAAAATTTATTCTGTGGAAACTTATTCGCAGGTTACTTTGGATGGAGGAAAAACATGGAAAAATATTGGTACAAAAAACCGCCATGTTGACGATCATGCGTTGTGGATAGATCCTCAGGATACGCAGCATTTCATCATAGGAGGAGACGGCGGTTTATATGAAACATATGACGGAGGAAACGAATACCGGTTTGTGAGCAACCTTCCGGTTATGCAGCTTTACAGGGTTCAGGTGGATAATTCTACGCCGTTTTATTATGTATATGGCGGAACCCAGGATAACAACAGTGTGGGCGGACCTTCTCAGAATACTTCAAATTGCGTTGTCAGCGATGATTGGTTTATCACCAACGGCGGCGATGGTTTCTGGTCGCAGATAGATCCGACGGATCCGAATATTGTATATGCGGAATCGCAATATGGCGGAATGGTGAGGTATGACCGCAAAAGCGGTGAGTTTACCGAAATACGTCCGGAACCGGCAAAAGACGAATTGTCTTACAAATGGAACTGGGATACTCCGCTGCTCATCAGCCCGCATAATAACAAACGACTGTATGCGGCGGCAAACAAAATATTCCGCAGCGACGATCGGGGCGATAGCTGGACTGCCATAAGCGATGACCTGACTGCAAAGATTGACCGCAATTCGTTCCATGTAATGGGTAAATACTGGAGTTTTGACGCGGTGCAGAAAGATGTCTCCACATCACAGTACGGAACAATTATTTCACTCGAAGAATCAACCCTGAAGGAAGGACTGATCTATGCAGGCACAGACGACGGTGTGATCAGTATCACGGAAGACGGAGGTAAAAACTGGAGGCAGGTGAAAAAATTTCCCGGCGTCCCGGAATACACCTATGTGAGCGATATTCTTGCTTCGCGTTTCGATGAAAATATTGTGTATGCTTCTTTTGATAATATCCTGCGAGATGATTTCAAACCTTATGTTTTCAAGAGTACGGATAAAGGAAAAACATGGACAGGCGTTTCGTCGAACCTTCCAGTAAATGGAACGGTACATACCATACAACAGGATCACGTAAATCCGGATTTGTTATTTATCGGCACTGAGTTCGGAGTGTTTTTTACAAACGACGGAGGCAAGAAATGGATACAGATGAAATCCGGTTTGCCGGATATAAAAGTTCACGACATGGCCATTCAACGCAGGGAGAACGACCTCGTTGTTGCTACTTTTGGAAGAGGTTTTTATATTATTGACGATTACAGTTGCCTCCGGAATCTCGCTAAAGATACCGCTGTAGCGGAAGCAACCATATTTCCTGTAAAAGATGCGCTGGAATATATTCAGCAAAATAATAAAAGTCAAATGGGCGCCACGTATTACCAGGCGCCCAATCCGCCGTATGGAGCAACCTTCACGTATTATCTGAAGAAAGCGCCGAAAACATTAAAAGAAATCCGGCAGGAGAAAGAAGATACTTTATTTAAAAACAGCAAACCCATTCCTCAGCCCTCGCTCGATCAGCTTCTGCAGGAAGAACGGGAAGTGCCGCCGTATCTAACATTTACCATCACAGATGATGCCGGAACTATTATCCGAAAAATAAATACAAAACCTCAGTTCAGTGTGAACCGGGTTAGCTGGGATCTTCGCCATACGGCGCTCGGCCTTGTAAATACCGATAAATTTTCGCCCGGTGCAACTCCTGCCGGAATATTAGCATTGCCGGGAAATTACAAGGTTTCATTGTCCATTACCTTCCGCGATACCACGAAAGAACTTGTGAAGCCGGTTCCATTTAAAGTGGCGCCGTTGAACAATACCACGCTGCCTGCATCCGACAGGAATATGGTGGTTGAGTTTTATAAAAAAGTTTCACAACTGGGGCGCATCATGGATGGAACCATTAATACAATCAATTCTGCACGGAAAGAGGTGAGCAGCATCATGGAGGCATTGCAGCGTAGCAGTAAAGATACCAAAAATGAAATGGCTATGGCAAAAACCATTTTTAGCAAATTAGAAGAACTGAAATTTGCATTTGAAGGAAAAAATTACGGGGCCAGCGAAGAAGAAAACCCACCGATGAAAGTTACCCTGTGGCAGCGTTACGGCAAGATTTCGTGGGCTACTTGGGTGAATACCGGGAATCCGACAAAAGAGCAAAACAAAACTTATGATATCCTGATGGATGAAATTTCGAAAGTATACGATCAGACTAAGTATATCATTGAAACAGATTTACCGGCGCTCTATAAAGCCATTGATGCCATTGGAATCCCTGCAACTCCAAATCGCCTGCCGATGTGGAAAAAATAAATCTAAATTTTAAATATTTTTCGGCTAAAATGGATTTGAAAAACATAATTTATTTTTACGTTTGTAAATTATTAAACTAAATATTTGTATTATGAAAAAAATGTTTTTACTTTTTGTATTGTTGATTGCAGGCGTGGCGGGCCTCAGAGCTCAGACTACGCTTTATTCAACAGATTTCGAATCATACACCGTTGGTGGAAAAGTGGCGCAACAGGCAGGCGCTCCGTGGACAACCTGGTCGAATGCACCCGGCGGAGCGGAAGACGGAACAATTTCAGGCACACAGGCGCACAATGGAACAAAATCCGTTTATATTGTCAATGATAATGACCTCGTACTAAACCTGTACGACAAAACTTCCGGCCGTTACAAACTCGAATGGTATATGTTTGTTGTCACCGGGAAACTCGGTTATTTTAATGTACTCAGTGATTTCGCCGGGAATAACAGCGCCTGGGCATTTCAGGTATATATGTATCACGACTCCATTTCTGTTGATGCAGACGGCATTTCAAAAGTAAAAGCTCCTTATAGTACCAATAACTGGAAACTGATTCAACTCATTATTGACCTTGACGACGACTTTGCCACTTTTTATGTGGACAATGTTGAACTGGTAAGTTATCAGTGGAGCAAAGGAGCGCAGGGCACAGACGATATACATAAATTAGACGGCATTGACTTTTACGGATGGAGCGGCGGCACCGGCACTCCTGTTGCATCCGGTACAGCCGGATATTTCATTGATGATCTTAAGATCGATTCAGTAGCCGCACCCGAAGCCCCGGTTAATCTTACCGCAGTCCTGAACGGCCTAGATGTTGATGTGTCGTGGAATGCACCTACTTCTACACCCGACATTTACAAACTCAGCCGGAATGGCTCAGTAATAAATGCTTCTACAAATCTTTCATATACGGATATTGCTCCATGGCCGAATACCTATATTTACGGAGTCAGAGCGCATTATACCGGGCAGGGCTATTCCCACTCATCCAACACAGATACTGCAATTGTTCCGGGCGGAGTTACCAGGAATTTCGTACTCATGGAAGGCGGAACCGGAACCTGGTGCCAGTATTGCCCCGGCGCTGCTATGGGATTACGCGACCTGATTGAAGTGAATAACAAAGATGCAGTAGCCATAGAATACCACAACGGAGATACTTATGAATTTGCGGATGGTAATACCCGTCTCGCTTATTACAATATTACAGCCTTTCCAACTATGGTTGTTGACGGAACGCAACAAGCTGTCGGAGGAAATGCCACACAAAGCCTGTATCCTGCTTACCTTCCCATGTATAACGAGCGTATTTCTATGCCATCGCATCATATCGTAAATATGAATATTGTTCAGACTGCGACAGATAATTATTCTGCTACCATTACAATTGAACAGACATTCAGTTCTTTCTCATCAGGACTGAAACTGCATACAGCGCTTACAGAATCGAATATCGCTGAAAACTGGCAAAATCAAACAGAAGTTGACTTTGCATGCCGTGGTATGTACCCAAATGCCAGTGGAACGGCTCTCGATTTTTCTGTGGTGGATACACAATCCGTTACCATTAATTTCAGTACCACAGGATTTGTAAAAAACAACTGCCAGTTTGTTGCATTTGTTCAGCATGAAACCTCAAAAGAAGTTACCCAGACAGCCATGATTGAGTTATCAAGTATTGTAGGAATAAAAGAAATACAGGGAAAACAGATCCGCATTTATCCCAATCCTGCAAGCGATTTCCTTATGGTTTTATCTGCCGGAAAAGGTCATATCGAAATATTTGATATGACAGGTAAAAAAGTTTACACATCAGAAATTTTCAGGCAAACAGAAGTCATCGGGCTGAATGGTTTCAGAAAAGGCGTTTATTCAGTAAGATTAATTTCTGATGAAAAAATATTTACAGAGAAGTTAATTATTGAATAAAATTCACTTGCATTTTTTATTACGGGCTCACGTTTCGTGGGCCTGTTTTTTTGTTATAGGAGATAATTTTATTTCGGGAAAATACTGGTGAGCTAATTTTAAAACACATTTAATAATATATTGTTTTAATATTTTATCTTTGTATTGCTCTTAACAAAATAAATTATCATAACCATCTTAATGAAATAAAACCTTTACGATTATGAAAAAGTTAATACTCATCTCAGTTGCATTAATCTTTACAAATATTGTTTTGGCCCAGCCTATTACCATTACCTGCAATGATATGCCCAAAGCAGGCAGGGTAAACATTGTTACATACGACACTTCGTCGCAGGTTTCGATCGGGCAGGCAGATTCTGTATCCCAAACCTGGAATTTCTCAGCCTTAGTGAATCACTATCAAAAAATAGCGAGTTATTCTCCGACTGCCCCGTATCAGCAATATGCTTCCAGTTTTCCGGGTTCCAATCTTTACACCTACGGGCCCTCCTATTTGTTTGCCGGCTTTTACGGAGCAGCGCCTGTAGACCAGGGAACGTGGGGATACATGTACTGGGCAACAGACAGCGGCGGATTCAGTATTGTCGGGTTTCGTACAGACTATGGTATCGGACAACGGAATATTCTTGAGACTCCCAGCGAACTCCTGATGGGAACGCCGGCTGATTACGGTTCGGTATTTAATAACTCCGCTCAATGGACCGCTATTTTCAATGCCAACCCGTCTGACCACGACACAAATTATGTAAGCAAAGTAAAAAAAACACTTACTGTGGATGCGTTTGGCCAGTTGACCACAGCATTCGGCACATTTGATGTGTTGCGCGTGCACGAATTCTATAAAAAAACGGATTCGGTTTTTGTTTCTTATAATAATTTTCCTGTTCCAGGTTACGATTCTATCCTATCAATAGATACCGTACATAACTATTATTTCTGGGCAAAAAACATCGGATACCCGGTTGCTATTGTACATTGCAATAATAATAATGTGGTTCAGAATATAGAATACCTTACAGATACTTTATCCGGTTATTCAATCACAGGCACAGTATATACTGATAACGGGGCTTCTCCCATAACATCAGGAATCGTAAAACTTATTGCAAAAGAACCCTGGGACCACCTGTTTGGAATTGAAGAAATTCTTGATATTGATAACAACGGGCATTTTCAGTTTGCCAATGTGCTGGAAGGCGGCAACTGGCTTATCCTGGCAGAACCGGATACATCAACCTATCCTTATCACATGCCTACTTATTACGGCAACCAGTTATACTGGGAATTTGCTTCACCGCTTTACCCGGTTAGCGACACCAATATTTCGATAACAACGCTCTATAATATTTACTCGGCCCAGGTGAATTACGGAGATCCGGGCCAGATCAACGGAACAGTCTGGGAAAATCTGCCCGGTGCAAAATCCATAAATCCTGCCGGCGATATCAACATTACACTGATTGACGCTTCAGATAGCGCGGCTATGAGATTCACAAAAACAGACCACTTAGGAACCTATCATTTCAAAAATGTATCCAACAGAACCTATAAGATCATTGTTGATGTACCGGGAGACAAAATGGATTCAACATATTCCGTAACCGTAAATAATTCTGTTCACAACAATCTCGATTTTATGTACGATACATCAAAAGTGTATGTGTATAATTCGAACTTGGTAAAATATATTACGACACAAAACAGGGATGTACTGATTTACCCAAATCCTTTTAAAGACATGGCTTCTGTTATTGTTAATCTGGACGGGAAAGAGTTTATTTATACATTCACGGTGTTTGATTTGCTTGGGAAAACAATTAAAGAATTTACCGGAAGATCAGACCGTATAATTCGGATAGACCGTGATGGATTAAATGAGGGTATGTACTTTTTTGATTTGAGGATCAACGGAACACTAAAGTACAATGGGAAGATCCTTGTAAATTAAACAGAATAAAAATATTTTCTGAACCGGGTGCAGGAAGAGGCTGTCCAAAAAGAAATATTTTTGACTATCAGCCATTGCCCCGTCCCTAAAGGGATGGCTGATTTTCAGCAGCTTCACCCTACAGGGCAGGGGCAAAAAAGCTGCTGAAAATTATAACATTATACTTTTTAGACAGCCTCTCCGCCTTTTATAAAAATCATGATACAGTATTTAAAGCAACTTCAGAAAAAGTACAACCTCAATATTTCCGATATCACATCCGTATACGATGAACTTCCTCTCTGGTCTGCTCCGTTTGGGATGACAATATTAGATCAGGTAGTATTAAAACCCGGCATCAAAGCGCTTGATATCGGGCCGGGCACAGGATTCCCATTCTTAGAACTCGCCATGCGGCTTGGCAAAAAATCTAAGGTTTACGGTATTGATCCCTGGGAAGAAGCCATTGAACGTATCCGGCTAAAGCTGAAAGTTTACAATATAAAAAACGCAGAGATCATTTACGGGTTTGCTGAAGAAATGTCCTTCCCTGATAATTTCTTTGATCTGATACTTTCCAACAACGGACTGAATAATGTAAACGATTTATCAAAAGTATTAAGCGAATGCAACCGGATCGGCAAAAAGGATTCTCAATTGATTTTTACAGTGAACCTGCCCGGTACGATGTATGAATTTTATGAAATCATGGAAGATATATTACTCGAAAAAAAGAGACATTCGGAGATTGCATCCCTGCACCGGCACATTTCCGAAAAAAGGAAATCAATACCTGAGATTACATGGTTTTTAAAAAATGCAGGATTTAAAATCAAAAAAATCACGGAAGATAAATTTTACCTGAGATATGTCAATGGATCGGCAATGCTGAATCATTACTTCATCCGGTTAGCCTTTCTGGAAAACTGGAAAAAAATAATTGTTTCAGACGTTGGAAAAATTTTTACAGAAGCAGAAAACAGGCTTAATAAATTATCTGAAGAAAAAAATGAATTGAAACTAACCGTACCTTTTGTATGCTTCGATTGCAGGAAGAAATAAAAAAAACTAATCAATACACTTCAGTTCAAAAGGAATTTTCACAAGGTTCATAAACTCAATCCCTTTGGATTTGATCATCTCATCGTCTTTGCTATAGCACCATATTACTTTCACTTTGTAATTCGCTTCTTCGAGCTTTTCAAGAACAAATAGAATCTCGATGATCTTCCGGGCAGAAGAGGAATTAAAATATTCAAGTTGAAACTTAAACTCGGTATACGGCTTAGGCTGGGTGGTATAGCCCTTGAGCCATTCTATAACGGGCATAAACAATCTCTCGACATTTTCAGGAAAAGATCTTCCGGAAATTTCAAAGATACCATTGTCCTCGTCTAAGAGGATGTTTGGTATTTCTTCTGTGCCTAATATTTGTATGCGTTCTCCCATAATACAAGATTGTTTTAATAATTCACGCCTAATGAAAAAAATGTCACATCGCTGCCGACATCCGAAAAGTTAAATGCAAATTTATTCTTTGTTTCCCTGGCTATATCTATCAGCCCCAGGCCGGCCCCTCCATTTTCAGTAAGTATGCCGGTTTTCAGGATTACACGGTATAAACTGTTGCGTTCCTCGAGACCTAAACTGTTGATCTGATTCAACTGGTCCCTGAGATTCCTTACTTTTTTACTGCTTACAAAGTTTCCTGTGCTGATAAAAAAGCCTTTTACATTTTTTCCGACAAGGAAAATTCCTTTTTTAGCCCCGTCGGTAACAACAGAATGTTTGCTTACGTTCTGGAGCATTTCTGTAATAATATGGAACATCACCTTTTTATCGCTCATATTCTCAAACTGGCTTTGCTGCAGATTTTTCTCCAGCATCCGCAATAAAAAAATCACAGCTTTCTGGGAAAAATCTCCTTTATAAATAAGCAGGACATTTTTATCTTTCATCCGCCTGTGAAAATCTTTTGCTGCTGTAACATGAAGGTTATAACGCGAAAGAGTAGTATCATTTACATTGGTGCCGCTGATAATAGTCTGCATATAGAAATAAGACCAGTTGACTCCTGCAGTATCAAAATCATATTCCAGCTTGTTTCCTGACTTTTTTGCTACTTCCACCATCCCCTGCAACATATCTTTTTTTTCAGAGTAACCGGATTTGATAAGCATATCTGAAAACATAGAATACAACTCGCTTTTTTCATCATTCAGGTCGATCTTTTCTAATTTCTCCCTAAGCGTATTGATGCAGCTGTTTTCTATCAGGTAAGCAGAAGTCGTGCAAAAGGTGTCTCCGATATTTCTTGTTAAAAATACCCCCGGCTTTGTTATAACATTGCTTTTTTCAGCAGTATCCGTTTGTTTTATGATGTTGTGAATACATTCGGCCATCAATAAGGATACGCTTTTTTTTATACCTGCCGGGTCTTTGGCAAATTCGATATTGCTGTCGCTTACCTGTATCGCCTTGTCAGTAATTTCATCACTGAAACTACCCTGATACATGAAACTGATATTGTCATCATTCAGGTTGCTGAAAAAGGTATATGTTGATTCAATATCCATAACGGGCATACTTTGATATTTCTATTATTATACTAAAAACGGGGTAAACTTGCACATTTCTTTAAGCGGCAGCTTGCCTGCGGCAGGCAAGGCTGCAACTGCCTACTTTACTTATGTATAATTTTATCCCATTCAAAGTATAAAAAAAGTATCAGAAGTGATTTCCAAATATATAAATATTCCAACAAATTTGAAAATTTATATTTATATCTTTTATCCTTTTAAATTCATAAATATTCTGAAACAATGATTACAATTATGAATACCTATGCCAACCACAAAATTAATGAATTATAATCAAATTAGAAAAACTCAGCTTCCCGGTTATTTATTAAAATGAATTTTGTAGTTTTACACGGATACAATTATTGTAAAAATGTCTATGCCCCGGTTTTTAACGGCTATATTTTTTATTATCTTCTCATGTTCCTGTTTTGCTCAGAAATTCACTATCAGCGGGACTGCCGAGGATCTTAAAAGCGGCGAAAAACTTATAAACGCTAATGTTTATGATGCCATTTCACTCAAGGGAACCATTACCAATAATTACGGATTTTACAGTTTAACGCTTCCTAATGGTAATGTTAAAATTACACTTTCGTATGTGGGTTACCAAGCCTTTCAAAAAGAATTTAATCTTTCGAAAGATACGGTAATAAAAGTAAAACTCAATCCATCCCTGGAGCTCGGCGAGGTGGTGGTAGAAGATACAAAAACAGAAAAACAGGTCGAAAGCACACAGATGAGCAGGATCGAACTGCCGATAAAAAAAGTGAAGGAATTGCCCGTCTTTCTCGGAGAAGTGGATATCATGAAAACCATACAGCTCATGCCCGGCGTGCAATCTGGGAGCGAAGGCACCAGCGGCTTGTATGTGCGCGGCGGCGGCCCCGATCAGAACCTTGTGCTGCTTGATGGAGTACCCGTGTATAATGTGGACCATTTATTCGGTTTCTTTTCCGTTTTCAATGCAGATGCCATCCAGACCGTAAGCCTTATCAAAGGCGGCTTCCCTGCACGTTATGGAGGAAGACTTTCTTCTGTGCTTGATATTTACATGAAAGAAGGCAACAACAAAGAATATCACGGCGAAGGTTCCATCAGTTGGATCGCCACAAAACTCACCTTCGAAGGGCCCATCATTAAAGAAAAAACATCGTTCATAATTTCCGGTAGACGAACCTATTTGGATGCCTTGGTTGTTCCTTTAATAAAATTATATACGGACGGTGAACGTTGGGGCGGATATTTTTTCTACGATGTCAATGCCAAAATAAATCATAAAATAAATGATAAGCACCGGATATTCCTGAGCTCTTACTTTGGCCGCGACAAAGTGTATTCCACAATACAAAATGAGTATTATCAGGATGGGAATAAAATTTTGGATGAGAACCAGTTCGACCTTCACTGGGGCAATATTACCACGGCGCTGCGCTGGAACTACATTATAAATAATAAACTGTTTTCCAATACCACCTGCACTTACAGCCGGTATAATTTTACCATTGCCGATAAAATAAAAAACAATGAAACCAGCGGTACATTAAAATACACATCCGGTATTGACGACTGGGCCGGGAATATTGACTTTGATTACATGCCCACTCCCGATCATTCCATTAAATTCGGAGCCAATACAACCTATCATACATTCAGTCCCGGTATCTTTGTGATCAAGTCGACGGGACAAGGGAATAATATTGATACGGCTGTGGGCAACAGTAATATTTTCGCCAATGAATTCTTCACATATTTTGAAGACGACATACGTCTCGGCGCACGCTGGAAAGTGAATGCAGGGTTGCATTATTCCGGTTTTTATGTCAGGAAAAAATTTTACCAGTCTTTGCAGCCAAGGCTCTCGGGACGTTTCCTGGTAAATGAAAAAATCTCGGTAAAAGCGGCTTTTTCTCAAATGACTCAATATATTCTTCTGCTTACCAATTCAAACATCGGGCTGCCCACAGACTTATGGCTTCCGGTAACCGACAGGATTAAACCGCAGCAGTCGTACCAGGTTGCAGCAGGCGGCGCATATGCCATCAACAAACAGTTTGACTTCAGCATTGAAGGCTTTTACAAGACCATGGAGAATCTTATTGAGTATAAAGAAGGCGCAGAATTTTTTACCTTGAGCAACGACTGGCAGGATAAAGTGGTCTCAGGAAAAGGATGGTCGTACGGCGTGGAATTCCTGTTGCAAAAAAATCTTGGAAAACTAAGCGGCTGGATTGGTTATACATTAGCCTGGTCCGAACGGCAATTCAATAACCTCAATTTCGGGAATAAATATCCTTATAAATACGACCGGCGGCATGATATCAGCATTGCCGTGACCTATAAATTCAAAGAAGAAATGGATGCCGGGCTCACATGGGTTTTCGGGACAGGCAATGCAGTGAGCCTTCCGATCGAAAAATATCTGCCAAACATTATAGGAAATATATTCAACAACAGTCCTGTAACATATTACGACGGGAGGAACGGTTACCGGATGCCTGCTTATCACAGGCTTGATCTGGGTGTGAATTTTCATAAAAAGAAAAAACACTGGGACAGGACCTGGAGTTTTGGCGTATATAATGCATACAACAGGCAGAATCCTTTTATGATCTATTTTTCTCACGACAATGACGGGAACACGGTGTTAAAGCAACTGAGCCTGTTTCCTGTCATACCCTTTATCAGGTACAGCATTAAATTTTAAAACATGAAAACTTTTTTATCCAAAATGATTAAATGTTTTTTATCGATCCGTTCGCTAACCCTGCTTATTCTTTTATTCCTCTTTTCATCCTGCGAAAAAATCATAAAGATGGATATCAAAGACGATCGCAGGAGAATTGTTGTGAACAGTTTCTTTTCCCCGGATAATCTTTTTTCAGTTAATATAAGCAAAAGCCTTCATATTCTCGACAACGGGGAATTTCAATACATCCCGGATGCCACCGTGATTCTTTACAAAAACGACATACTTCTGGATACATTGATTTATAATAATTACGGAAACTACATCGCTAATCTGCTCCCTGAAATAAATGCCAATTATAAAATCACAGTTACGGCAAATGGCCTTGAAAGCATTGTTGCCAGCGATGCGGTACCTTCACCGATACATATTGTTTCTGTGGATACGGCAACCGTGATGTACAGCCAGAATAACGGCATGGACGGAAGCAACCCGGCAGAAGAAATGCTGCGGTGTAAAATAAAATTCCAGGATCAGCCGGGCGTTAAAAATTATTATTTATTACAAGTGCTCGGGCATGAGTATCACGATTACGGCCCGAAAACAGGAGAAGTGAACCTGTGGTTCGATACAGACGATCCATCGGTCGAAGACGAAACAGTCTCTGATGCAGGTGCGACATTTACCGATGCTCTTTTCGACGGTAAATTATATGACTTTACCATTTATATTAATAATCGCCAAACATCCAATGTATATATCGTACTTGCTTCCATCAGCAAAGATTTCTATCTCTACTGGACATCCTATACCCAATTCAATTATGGTGACAACAGCCCTTTCTCTGAACCTGTACTGGTTTATAACAATATTGATAAAGGATTTGGAATATTTGCAGGTTATACAAAGTCAACCGATACATTAGTTTTTTCAGCTTTCGGGAAATAATATATTATGTGAATCCGTGAAAATTTTTTTAGAACGTCATTGCGAGGCTCCGCCAGACTTCGGCGTGAGACTTCGGCGTGAACTCAGTCGAACGCTCAGTCGAACGCTGACGGAAACGAAGCAATCTCCCTTTAAAGCGATAGATTCCTTCCTGCTTCGTGCCTCGCAGTCGGAATGACGTTAATGTTCACGGATTATGGTATTATACTTAAACCTGATTACCGATTACCGATTACCGATTACCGATTACCGATTACCGATTACCGATTACCGATTACTTTCGTTTTTCCACCTCAGGTTTAATGCACAAAAAAACATCTCCCTGTATATTGTTGATCCTGATTTTTTTCCTGGTATCAGTATAATTTCCATTGATGGATGAAACAATCATCATCACTTTCAGCCTTTCGTTTTCTTCTTTCATTACCATGTCGGTTGCTTTCATGCTATATTCATCAATCTTGTGTTTTTTCTTCAGTGAATCTACAATTTGAAATAAAGAAATATCAATATGCAGCGAATCTTTAAAGTTGAATGAGAGAATACCGGTTTTTGAAACATATTTAACTGTGACGGTAGTATCTTTGGTAACATAATCAGAAGAAAAAACACTGTCTTTATCTTCTTTGAGATATCCGAAATATTCATTCATCATAAAACTCTGGCGGTATCCGGTTATATTAAAAATGTGTTTTGAGTTAAACCGGTCTGTACTGAAATAAAAATTTTCATTGGCATAATCTTCGCGCTGCCAGCGGCTGATATATTGAATCCCCATGATCTTTAAAAGTTCCGTGGGCTTGTGCGAATATGTCGTGTCTGGAAAAAGAGAGTCGAGATTTTGCCTGTAATACTTTTGAAGCAATTTATAACTGTGCACTTCTGAAATATACTCCACGGCAGAACTCAAATTTTGCCGCGCTTTGAAAGGAAGTTCCTCAGCACATTTAATTATTTTACTATTTTTTAATAAATGATATTCATTGATTAAATATTCAAATTTCTGAGTCTGGCTTTTCAATGCGACCGATGTGGCGCTCCAGGGCCCGAAGCTGGTTAGCAATGCTATCAGGCCGAGGGTCAACGGAATTTCTTTGATGTTGGTGAGCCGCTTTACAAGCATGAACAGGGTGATAAAACACAACCATATGGCAAGCACAAATACAAAGTACCGGTTTTCGGTGATGCCGTAATCGCTGATTCTTCTGAAAATCGCAACCAACAACAAAACGATCAGAGGGATCAACGCGAAATAATAAATGCGGGAATAGAGCCGGATCCATTTATTTTCACTATACGATTGAATGGGATATAACAATAAAAACGAAAAAATACCGGCCACCGAGAAGCTTAAAATCAGGTAAGATACCCAGCCTTCTGGAAGATGCCATTGTAAAATAATTTTAAAAAGATACACGTAAAGTATCAGTAAATATACTCCCACTAATGGCAGCAGTACGTATTGCGAAAATACCTTCAACCCTTTGGGATAAGATGTATCGTTTTGAAGTTCTTCTAGGTTTTTGGGAATACCGGCAAGAAAAAACCAGGTATTGAATATCCCTGCTATAAAGAAAAACAAACGCGCATATGTATTTCCATTTATTTTTACCCCGAACAGGTTATCAATTGCCAGCAGGGCTAACGACAAACCGATATATAGAACGCCGGAATATAATGCAGCCGTGAGCAAACGCAGAAACAATGCTTTGTTGTATTGCCAGAAACCGTTCGGCTCGTTGAACCCGGCAAAAGGTATGAATGAAACAAATAAATGAATGGCAATAGCTGTCTGAAAAAACTTTATTACATACATCTCGTTGAGTTTATCAGGCATCATGAAATAATACAATGAAAGCGCAACCAAAAAAGCGACATTAATAAGATATGTAAATAATGGTTTTGTCTTTTGCCGTTCCGTATATAGCTTCACTCCTATAAATGTTACTGCGCTGAGAACACATGCCATCAGGATACAATACAATCTATCGGCATGCTTCGTTTCCCTGTAATCCAAGCCAACCAAATACATGCCTACGCCGGTTGCCCCTATGGCAAAAAGCAAGGGTAACGGAAAACGCACTAATGTTTCAGTCCCTTTTGTAACGAGGTTTTTAATCGAAATAATTTTCATCTGTATAAATTTTAATTTGTTGTTACCTTTTACCTTTTCACTTTCTGTCACACTGAGCGAAGTCGAAGTGTGCTTTATAACTTTTAAACTAATAAATTTTTAATCGCTGTCAGGTTCGTTTCATTGCATACATCCTTAGCTCCGGCAGTATATAAAAATTCAATCCGGTCTTTATAATGTTCGGTAATTTTTCCGCGTACAATTTTCAACGTGGAATTCATCAGTTTGTTTTGTTCCGTGAAGGATTCTTCTAAAATTGAGATTGCCGAGGGCAGCCATCGCTGGGGAAATATTCCGGCATATTTGCCGCCTTCTTTGTATTGATTTATTTCAGCTTGTATTATTTTCAGCGCTTCCGACTGCCCTTCCGGGGTATCCACAGACAGGGCTTTCTCTTTCAGCGCCCGTTTTAATGCCTCTTTATTGGGAACGATCAGTGCAACCGTAAAAGGATTCTGATTATTATACAACATGCATTGCTCAATGAAAGGAGAATGTTCCACCAGGGTTTCTTCAATGCCTTCGGGGCTGTATTTTTCTCCGTCGCTTGAAATCAAAAGGCTTTTAAAACGGCCCGAAACATAAAGAAACCCGTCGGTATCCAAGTAGCCCATATCGCCGGTATGCAGCCATCCGTCGCGCAACGTTTCTTTAGTGGCTTTATCGTTTCTCCAGTAACCCACCATTACATTGTCGCCTTTTACAACAATTTCCCCTTTTTCTCCAACAGGAAGAGCATTGCCTTTATCATCACAAATTTTCAGTTCCATATTTTTCACCGGGAAACCCGATGTGCCTAACTTATGTTTTTGTGGCGCATTCGATGAAATAATCGGCGCAGCTTCTGAGAGTCCATACCCTTGGAACATGGGGATGCCTATGGCATAGAAAAACTTTTGCAGTTCCAAATCAAGCAGGGCTCCGCCGCCGATAAAGAATTCAAGCCTGCCGCCAAAGTTTTCGCGGATTTTCCGAAAGATTAGTTTGTCATAAATTTTTAATATCAATTTATTGAAGAATTGAAAACCCCTTTTTTTATCCCAGCCATTGCCATTATATTCGTATGCGGTTTTAAGCGCTTTCCTGAATAATTTTTCAATAGCAGGCCCTTTTGCCGCTATTCCCGCTTCAATATTTTTTTTGAAATTTTTGGCAAGAGCGGGAACGCTCAGCATCAGGCCTGGTTTGATTTCTTTAATATTTACAGGAATATTTTTAAGGGTTTCCATCGCTGTCTTACCGGTCTGAACCGAAGCAATACCGGCTCCCATCCTGATAAAGCAATATAAACCTGCCGTATGTGCAAAAGCATGATCCCATGGTAAAATAATGAGATTGATAAATTCGGGCGGGATATACATCAGTCCGCATGCCTGGTCTACATTGGTAACATAATTCAGATGTGATAAAATAATACCTTTCGGGTCTGCTGTTGTTCCGGAAGTATAGCAGATATTGGCATAATCATTTTCGTGCAGCGACTTCCACCGGTATTCGAATTCTGCAAATTTACTTTTCAAAAATTCCTGGCCGCGGATCAGCGCTTGCTTATAATAGATTTCTCCTTCTTCAAGTTTCCCGACATCATCCAGAACAATTATTTTCTCGACCATCGTAAACTCATTTTTCAGATTGCGTATCTTCTGCAACTGCGATGCGGACACAATAATGATACGTGAAATGGAATGCTCAATTCTGAATTTTATTTCAGGCAACTCCATGAGTTTTACTGACAATGGAACATTCACGGCTCCCGCATATAGCATTCCCAGTTCGCAGATCAGCCAGGCATTCCTCCCTTCCGACAAAAGGGTTATCCGATCTCCCTTGTTGATGCCCATACTCATCAGTCCCGCAGCAAACTGATGAACAGATTCCTGAATCTCTTTATAGGTTGCGCCTTCGTATTTATCGGCCTTTTTCTCCCACATCAGGATATTGTTGCTGTATTTTGCAACATGGTCTTCGAAAAATTGCGGTAATGTTTTCATTTGTTGTTTATGGTATTTAGGTTTGTGTCATGGTTCGACTCCGCTCACCATGACGACGGCACTCATCGTCACCCTGAGCGAAGTCGAAGGGTGACTACTGTTTCTTTTTGTTATAAAATTTATGACTTGTTTTATTTTTGCATTCAGCTAAATTTTTCAACTCATCCCAATTTTCATTAATTAAAGATTCCTTTTTTCTTCTTGTCCATTTCTTTACTTTTTTCTCAAAACTAATGGCATCCATCGGATTTTGAAATTTTTCGTGATAAACCAGTTCAAGAGGCCTTCTTGTATAAGTATAACAATCTTTGTTTATTCCGGAATTATGTTCTGCCAAACGACGATCAAGATTATTTGTAACACCGGTATAATAAGAGTTATCAAAGCATTTCAAAATATATACAAACATCATGTTATCGTATTCAATACAAAGTTTATTTTTTCCAGCCCTCTCATGCTTCGACTCCGCTCAGCATGACCGGTGCTGATTATTATACCTATCAAATCCGATTCTCAGTATGACATGCACTCTGATCGTCACCCTGAGCGGAGTCGAAGGGTGACCTTTAAAACTCCTTCAAGTGCTCATATAGCCTCTGAATAGGCAGCCCCATCACATTAAAATAAGAACCTTCAACGCACTCCACGGCAATGTATCCGATCCATTCCTGTACACCGTAAGCGCCGGCTTTATCATAGGGTTTATAATGATCTAAGTAATAACCGATTTCTTCGTCTGACAATTTTTTAAAATACACATCGGTTAATGCATGAAATTTAACCGATTTAGCTTTTGTTTTTATACAAACCCCTGTTATCACTTCATGTTTTTCCCCTGAAAGTTTTTTTAAAATTCTTACTGCATCGTTGTAATCTTGTGGTTTCCCAAGCGTTTCGCCATCGAGCCACACGATTGTGTCGGCGGTAATGACTAAGTCGTTTTCAAGCATGTTTTTTTCAAATGCTTTGGTTTTCAGTTCCGCTAAGTAAACGGGTATTTCATATTTAGATAAATGTTCCGGGAACTTTTCTTCAATCTCAAGCGTCTTAACGGTAAACGGGATATCTAATCCTTTTAACAATTGTTGCCTGCGGGGCGAACGGGAAGCAAGGATGATATTATATTTCTCTAAGTTTTTCACAGATATTACTGAATTTAGTACATTCTAAAATTCAAATTTATAATAAGTTTCCGAATGATAAAATCTGGTTTTTTGATTAAAATGTAATTTTAATATATAGAAATATTTATATTGTTGATAAAAATAAAGTTATTTAATGTAAACTTTTTTTTTAATTTTCGTAAGAATAATAAAAAACTTTGTTTTTATTCAAAGCAAATTTATAAAACAATAACTAATTTAATGTACAATCTAAACGTTGGTATTAAATTTAAAGAAGAGATACATTAAATGATGGAAGATTTATTGACTAAAGAACAGCAACTGATTCTTAAATACTCCAGGGTTTATACGGATTTTTTGGGTAAACCTGCTGTTTCAACATTAGTGAAGCAGGAGCTAAACTGGAATTATATTGTTAACTATTCAACACAGCATGGCGTTGCACCGCTTATTTATAAATATCTGAACGGCATGGGCGCCAAAACTTTGATTCCACAGCCCATATATGAAAAACTCAGAAATTCCTACTTTCATACATTTTCAAAAAACACCCGACTTTTTGATGATTTTAACAATATACTGAAAGGGATGGAGTTTGAGGGAATAGACAGCATCCTTTTAAAAGGAGTTGTGCTTGCCGAATTCATTTACGGGGATATCGGCCTCAGACCCATGGACGATATTGATTTCTTAGTCAAAAAAAATGATCTTGATGCAGTGCAGCAGATTCTTTTGGACAACGGATATATTTCTTCACAGGTAATAAAATCAAAATTTGTAAACAAATATGCAAAAACCCATCATTTGCCACAGTTTATCAAAGGAAATCATATTATCGAAGTTCACTGGCATATACATAATGAAAACAATAATTACAATGTTGAAATCAATGATCTGTGGAGAAGGGCTATTCCTGTTCAGATAGGAAACAGAAGGGTTCTCATTCTTGAGGCAGAAGACATGCTTTTAAATCTTTGCCTTCACATAGATTCACATTTTCCGGTTGGCGATATCCGGTTTAACGGATTTTGCGATATCGCAGAATATATCAGAAAAAAGAAAATAAACTGGGATGCCTTTCTGCTAATTTGTAAAAAATATAAAGCCTTTGATAATATTTCTAAGTACCTTACCCTGATTCATAAATATTTTGAAGTGAATATTCCTGATATTTTTATCATTTCGGAAAATGAACCCGGCGATCTTGAAAAAAGATTTATTTTGATTTTACAAAACAAAAATCATAAACCTATAGAAATAAATTCCAATATAGACTCATTTACAGAAGTAAATGGATTCAAAAATAAAATCAGGTATCTTGCCGGAGATATTTTCCCTTCGAGGAAGTTTATGATGAAGCGTTATAAAATCAAGAATAAAAACAAGATTCTATTGTACTATCCGCTGCGATTTTTCAGTGGTATTTATAAATTAATCCGGTATCTGATTTTCAAAAGATAATTCTGCAGTAATACTCTATACATATTTACTCGCCTGTAAATTATACAACTGCGCATATTTCCCTTTCATCTTCATTAATTCGTCATGAGCGCCGGATTCAATAATATTTTCATGATCCAGGACATAAATTCGGTCGGCCATTTTAATGGTGGAAAAACGGTGGCTGACGAGTAAAGCAGTTTTTTCTTTTACGAGATTTTTAAAATTAATAAAAAAATCGTACTCGGTTTTGGCATCCATTGAACTCGTGGGTTCATCTAAAATTAATACCGGCGCATTTTTATAAAAAGCCCTGGCCAGCGCTATTTTCTGCCATTCGCCTATACTCATCTCTTTACTGTTTTCAAAGAGCGCGCCAAGGGTAGTATTATATTTTTCCGGAAGGGTGGAAATCAAAGAATCAATACCTGCATTTTTTGCGGCTTCATCCAATTTTTCTTTGGTCGCTTCTCCGCAGGCTGGCGGATCGCCAAAGCAGATATTGTCTCCTGCAGAAATATTATACTGCGAAAAATCCTGGAATAAAACGCTGATATTTTTCCTGAGATCGGTTACATTAAAATCATTGATATTAATACCATCTATCATAATCTCGCCTTTTTGTGGTTCATACAGCCTGCAGATTAATTTTATCAGGGTGGTTTTTCCGGCCCCGTTATCGCCAACCAGAGCAACCGTTTCACCTGCATTGATTTCAAGAGTAATGTCTTTTAAAACTTCTGTACTGTTCGGATAACAGAAACAGACATTATGAAGTTCTATCCCTTTTTTTATCGGAGAAGGAAAAGGAACTGGGTTTTCAGGGTTAACAATTTTAGGTTTCAGGTTTAAAAAAACATACAGATTCGAAAGGAACAGGTTATCCTCATATAATCCGGCCAAGCTCGAAAGGATATCCCGGAGAAACGAGAAGCCTTTCTGAAAAGCGAGGAAAAACATCACCATATCTCCGATAGTGATCAGTCCATGGATGGTTCTGTAAGCAATATAGGCATAGCAACCAAAAATAGCGAGGGAAGCGCTGATCTGAGTTATTAATTCCAGTCCTGTACGTTTTAAAATTATTCTTAACCTTTCGTTCCGCAGCTTCATTCTTATATCTCTGAATTTATCAATGAATATCCTGCCTAAGTTAAATATGCGGAGTTCTTTTACAAACTTCTCGCTTGTAAGAATCCAGTTGAAATACCTGACTTTTCTTTCGGTTGGAGTAACTTTTTGCGACCATACAAATAAAAGCCCTGCATAACGCATTCGTATCCATAACCCGGGAACCGTTGCAATTAGAAGCACGAGGGCAATGCTCCAGTGAAAATAAAACAGCAGGCCCGCCGTTAAAATAAGCGAAATACTGTTCTGCAGAATCTGGATAATGTTGTTTACAATGCGTGCCGGCCTGAAAGGAGCCTCCGCTCTTGCCCTGTGAAGAATGTCGTGGTGCTCCGGACTCTCATAATATTCCATGTCAAGCTCTGTTGATTTTTTGTGCAGGACATCAAAAATATAATCGCTTGCAATCTGAGACTGATGCTCCCTTGCAAGGTACCATAAGTTACTGCATAATTCGTTGATAAGAAAAATAATTCCGGTGATGATAATTACAGTAATAACACTCCACAAAGCAGCGGTTTTATCGGCAGAGTTCACAGCAATTGAAACAGAGTCAATAATTTGTTTTGTCATGTAAATGATCAGTAAAGGCATAACGCCGGTAATCAGGGAGAGGAAGATATTTGTGAATCCCCATTTTCCGGAACTGTCGAAAACAAAACGGATTGCCTGCTTTAGATTAAGAAGATGCTTTATCTTTATCTGTTCCATTGAGTACTTTATTGGCATGGACGGAAAACAAAATTATAAAATATTATGACGATAAAAAATCTCGTAAGATATAATAATGGAAAGCATAATTGATACGTTGAAAAATTAAAAATTTTGCCAGCACAAGATTCATTAATTTTCTGCTTTTACTTTCCATGTTTATTATATTACCTTTTCTTTCTAATCTTGTTATTTTCCCGATTAAATCTTTGACCGGAACAGGCTGGTCAAATACCCTGCAGGAATCTCCTTTTGTTAAAAGATACGATTCACCTTTTTTTATCAGCCGGTGTGCTAAGTAATTTTTTCCAAACCTGAAAACAATGATATCGCCCGTCATAGAATCCTTTGCCTGTATTCCATTAACTAATGCAATATCGCCGATTTTTAAATACGGATACATACTGGTTCCTTTAAGCGTTACCCTGACAGCATTTCCTGATTTCAGAACATCTTCGCTGATATCCCAAAGTTCGATACTTGATTTATTCAGTAAATTCATTTTGCTTAATAAAAGAAATCACATTTGAATCAGGGGAAAAACCAAGTTCATAAACAGGCAAGGTATTACAGATATTACTGAGCCGGTCGAGCAAATTATGAATCAGTTTTTCATCATAATCCTGCTGGATGCAATGAGCCATGATGCGCGAAACAGAAGATGCGCCATTCAGTCTTTTCATAGTATTTTCAGGTGATTGCTTTAAAAGGTATATTTCATCCAACGGCGCTTTTTTAGGAATATCATTGATTCGCAACGGAGTATTGAACATATAATGATTCCCGTTAATAGTTCGGATAATTAACCGGTCGTCGCTGATAACTTTTGCTCCCGATTGTTTCCATATCTTTGCCATGGTGGTCTTACCAATACCGGAAACGCCCGTGAATATTCTGCCTTTTACAGTATCAAAAACTCCTGATGCGTGGATTAAAACATCCCCTTTAAGCGCCGTAAGATAATACAGGATCAGTGAGCCTTGCGGATACATCATCGGATCAAACGCGTTGTTTAATAAAAAATCTTTTTTTACATAAATATTCCAGTTGAAATCTTTTTTTACTTCTGCGACAGTATCCGGTGAAGACGGGTTATTTGAATAATTGCATAATAAATAAACAGATCCTTTTTTTTTTAGTACATTCCAGGTAATATCCGAAGGAAGACTATCAACGCCTATTTTCAAACCGGGAGTAAGAACATTTTTTGCTGAAAGTACATGATCCGGTATCCCGTAAGATATGTTAATCTTAAGATCAGTTTTTTCAGGTTTTTCATTTAAAAATGGATGATATGCCGGATTTAAAAAAATATGCAATTTTTCGTCTTGCGTAGTGAGAAGAATATTGTAATCAGCAATTTTTAAATATAAATCCATGCAACTTTCAGATTCCTTTTAAAACAAAAAGAAGAAACTGCATTAACAATTTCTTCTCCCTGAATTCTTTTTGTTTTACAATTACCATTCATCACCCCCGCTGCTGCTGCTGCCTGGATCCGGGTCGCTACCGGGTGATAGCATTATCAGAGAAATATTATTATCAATAACAACATCTTCGAATACAGGTTTGGTATATGGTCTTTTTAAAACCTTGCCTACCGGCAGGCAGGTTTCCAATTCGCCAGTTTTTTCCATAAACTGCAAATTTATAAATAAATTTAATTAATAATAATATTTTCCATCATTTTAATAAACTCAGTCACATCAGCAGTTGCGGTAACTTCGTCTACATCGAACTCAGAGGTAACCGAATGTATAATCTGCCTGATATTGTTTTTACCGTCTATATTATCCCAGATGAATGCCCCGACTTCATTCAGAGTGTACACCTTGTCCATTTCTGCTATATTATTTATTATAGGGACAAGGATATACTCATCGCCGATTTTACGCGAAACCAAGTTATTTTTTTTATTATAGATTTTCGCTAAAATGTCCATCAGGTCTAATTTTTAACGATCTTATAGACTGCAACTTTATCCGAAATTATTTTTACAAGATATATACCATTGCTCAACTTCGAAATATCAATATTTGTTCGATCTTTATCTGCAACAAAATGTATTAGTATTTTACCCGTTAAATCTGTTATTTCTATAATGCTGTTTGCTTTGTTTCCGGATATCTGAATTTTATCAGAAGCAGGATTCGGATAAATGCTGATCCCGGAATTATCAGTTAAGGTATTTATTTCTGTTGCCACACTGACTGATATCTGATCGCCGGCAGAACATCCTTCAGGCGATGTAACCGTTACTGTATAAATTCCTGCTGTTGAAACCGTGATCGTCTGAACTGAGTCGCCGGTTGACCATAAATAGGCGCTGCCTGCATTTCCGGCATTGAGCGTAACAGAACAACCCTGACAAATCACAGTATCCGGTCCAAGTTCAACCTGGGGCAGCGGGTTTACGGTTAAACTCAACTGGTCGTTGTTCTCACATCCGTTATTTGAAACGGTAACGGTATAAGTTCCCGATTCGGTAACAGTGATTGTCTGGTAATGCGAGCCTGTGCTCCATGTATATGTATTGCCTGAAATATAACCTGCGTCAAGCGCGATATTTGTCCCTTCGCAGGTAACGACATCCTGGCCAAGATCAACTACCGGCAAAGGTTTGAAAGTAATGATTACTTCATCATAACTTGTACAGCCATTGATATCAGTTACAGCAACGGAATAAGCGGCAGTAGCAGTAGCAGTGAGTTGTTGGTTTGTTGATCCGTCATTCCAGAGATAAGTTGCGCCGGTATTTCCGGCATCGAGAATAACATTAGTCCCCTCGCAAACAAACTGGTTGCTGCCGAGGTTTACCACGGGTAATGGATTGATCGCCACATTAACAGCATCTGTTCCGCTGCATCCGTTGTTTGTAACGGTAACGCTGTAGGCGCCGCTTTCTGTCGGGTGTATGATTTCATTATGAGAATTGTTGCTCCAGAGGTAGGCGTTCCCATTGATATAACCTGCATCAAGCGTAACCTGAGCGCCGGAGCATACACTGATATCCATGCCTAAGTCAATCACAGGATTTGGTTTGAATGTTACTGTTATGGAACTTTGTCCTGTGCATCCGTTCTGAGATACATCAACGGAATAAATTCCTGAAACAACGGGAGAAATTGTCTGTGTTGTTTCCTGTGTATTCCAAACATAAGCAGAGCCTGTATTTCCTGCATCCAACGTTACAAGAGTTCCTTCGCATACGGATATATCATTGCCTAAAGCGACCACAGGATTTTGATTAAAGGTAACATTTACCTGATCTGTAGAATTACACCCGTTTTCCCCGGTAACGGTTACAGAATATAAACCGCCTGTTATGGGATGAATAACCTGGTAATGCTGGCCATTGCTCCAGTTGTAAGAATTTCCGGTTGTATAACCTGCATCAAGTGTAACGGATGATCCGTTGCAAACAAAAACATCATTGCCAAGTTCCACGTAAGGCGCAGGCTTAATAATTACATTTATCTGATCGGAAGCTGAGCAACCGTCTTTGGTAACATTCACAGAATAAATACCCGAAGCTGTAACATCAAGTTCTTCATTTGCCGAAAGGTCGTTCCACAGGTATGCGGCGCCCGGATTTCCGGCATCTAAGGTGACAGGCGTACCTTCGCACGCCGTGATGTCATTGCCTAAGTTAACGATAGGAAAAGGATTAATGGTTACTGAAATTTCATCGGATGATGAACAGCCGTCTTTGGTTACATTCACAGAATAAATACCCGAGGCAGTAACATCGAGTTCTTCGTTTGCCGAAAGGTCGTTCCACAGGTATGCAGCGCCAGGATTTCCGGCATGCAGCGCGACAGACGTACCTTCGCACATAGTGATATCATTGCCAAGATTTACGACAGGAAGCGGGTTAATGGTCACAAAAATTTCATCGGAAGCAGAGCAGCCGTCTTTGGTAACATTCACAGAATAAATACCTGAAAAGGTAACATTGAGTTCTTCATTTGCCGAAAGGTCGTTCCAAAGGTATGCGGCGCCCGGATTTCCCGCATGCAGTATAACAGGAGTACCTTCGCATTCTGTGATATCGCTGCCCATATCAACAACAGGATAGGCGTTAACAACAACAACTGCTTCGTTTGTAGTAACTGTATTGCATATATTTGAGATGACACAGGTATAGATTCCCGCATCCGTTGATTGCGAAGAAGAAATGTTATAGGAACCTTCATTGGCTCCGGTAATATCAATACCGTCTTTTTGCCATTGATAGGCAGGGTTTGTGCCGGTAGCAGAAACAGATAATGAAATGTTTTCACCCTCGCATTTAGTTTCTGAGGCCGGGTGGGTGGTAACGGCAACCGGTGTATTCACAGTGAGGGTGGCATTTGCGCTTTGTACGGCGCCATAAGAGTTTGTAACCACACAATAGTAATCGCCTGCATCGCTCGCAGAAACGGAGCTAAATGATAAAATATTATTTGTCTCTCCGGTTAATTCTCCTACGGGGCCATACCACTGATAGGTAGGAGCAGGAGAGCCTGTAGCAGTTACTGTAAGTGAAACTGTTTCACCCTCGCATTTAGTTAATGCAGAAATATCCTGGGTAATTACCGGTGGGGTTGTTAAAGAAAACCTGAGATTAAATCTTGATAAATCTTTTATTGCAGGCGATGAGATAGTAAAAGTATAGTCAGGAGTGGTTCTCAGGTTTGTTATTGTTGAAGTAATAACATCTTCTAAGTAAATTTCTATAGTAGAATCAAAATTTAAAATCTCTTCAGCATTTAAAGTATATGCGCCAGGCAGACTGGCGTTAATGCCAAGCGGAATAACGAGGTCATTTGTTATAATGGGTAAAGCGTTAAGCGCTAATGTATCGCTTTGCGCTGATATTGAAAACAATTCAGGTACATTCGGATTATCGTCCCATAATTTGTCAGCATCATAAGGATGATCAAAATCATTAGTTGCATCATTCAAAAAGAAAAACCGAGTAATGGAATTTAAACTACCCGATGAAACTTTCAAGGTTAAATAAGTATAAGGAGAAGTTGTTT
Organism: Bacteroidia bacterium; assembly: GCA_016212695.1. Classification (GTDB taxonomy): domain Bacteria; phylum Bacteroidota; class Bacteroidia; order Bacteroidales; family GWF2-35-48; genus GWF2-35-48. The sequence goes on along the minus strand of JACREX010000028.1, from coordinate 5,025 downwards.
TCAAAAAAGTACCACTGGCATTATGGAGTCTTGCAGAAGTTCCAATTGTAATTGTGGGGCTTCCTGCGCTGGCTTTCACGAAGAATCCCTGGCCGGGTTGAACGTAAGGACTACCATCAAGTTGACTGATTACTGTCCAAGAAGTTCCGTTTCTGATTTGTATTGACCCATCAACATTCGCTGTGCTTGCATATACTGTGGCCCAGCTAATAGCACATGGGAAAGGGTTTCCTACAAGGTTCCAGTTTCTCACACCATAAGTAATAGCCGGCGATGCATTCGCATTGTTAAAAGTACCTGAATATCTTTCATATTTATTACTTCCATAATAAATATAGTATCCCTGCCCAACATTCATATTACCTGTATGAAGACTTGGGTTTGCTGATGGTTGCCAATAATTTACAGCTTCTGTTTCAAGATAATATTTTCTTCCATTTGTGGTAGGATTATCAAACACAGTTTCAATATTAATACTTGAAACGGCAGAAGATACACAATGCCACTTACCACTTGAAATTGCTGTTTTTAGTTTGCATGTACCATTATTAATAATTGATCCATTTGTAATTAATGAGCCATTAACTCCGCCAGATGACACATCAACCATTAATGTATCAGTTGAACCAATTGTTAAGGTTCCTGAAACGGTAGCAGATTTACCTGAAGGAATAATGATTTTCCCATCGCCGGTAATATTGGTGGTTAAATTATTAAAAGTAGTGGTAGCTGAACCTGTAATGCTTTTGTCAATACCTGTAAAAGTAACCGTGCCGCTATTATGTGTAAAGGTTCCATTGTTTGTAAAGGTTCCGGCAACATTAAAATTTCCGGAAGAAACCCCGGTAAGAGTATTGGAAATGGTTACATTATTAAAAGATGTAGTAGAACTACCGCTCAAAGTAGTAGAGCCATTGAAGGTAACAGTGCCTGAATTAGCAGTAAATGTACTGTTATTTATCCAGTTTCCTGCAACATTAAAAGCTGTAGTTCCAATATCCAGTGTATTGCTATTAGTGAAATTACCGGTAAGAGCTAAAGTACCTCCACCAGAGTAAGTTGTAGCGCCGGCATTCGTGTAATTACTCGTAATATTTAAAGTATAACCTGCTGTAGCCACAGTTACTCCATTTGTTGATAAATTACCTGCAACAGATGTTGTTGCAGCAAGAGTTTTTGTGCCACTTCCTGATAAAGTTAAATGACCGTAAGTTTGAGTGGCAATTGCTTGCGCGGTCCCTGCATAATTAACAGTTGAAGTTGCATTTAATGTATTAGTGCCGAATGAGGCGGGAAAGGCAGATGTGCTTGTAAGTGTTAAAGTGCTTGCAGCAGCTACCGAAAGAGCGCCTCCTGCAGTACCCGTAATGGCAAAGCCGCCATTACTCAGGGAACCGGAAGAAACACTTAAATTGCCACTTACTGCAACAGCAGCAGAGAATGTGACTCCCGCAGCATTATTGGTTGTTAAATTATTAACCGTTGCGGGTAGCGCATTACCTGTTACCTGCGCTGCTGTGCCGTTATACTCGTAATTACCGGCTATATTAAAAGTTCTTGTTCCAGTGTTCTGGATGTTTCCTGAAGCGCCTGCACTCACTATACCTGCGGTTGAACCAATTTTAAGAGTGCCGGCAGATGCAAGAGTAAAAGTTCCCGCTCCATCAATTTTATTGGTATTATCTATACTTACGATAGCGCTTGCATTTACTGTAAAATTAATTATGGCAGTACCAAGGGCTGGGGTAATAGAATAAGCTTGATTTGCCGTACCAGAAAAGTTAAAAACAGCTCTTCCGGCAACAGCAATTGAGTTTGTTATAGAAGCAGTTGCGGCAGAACAGGTAAAACCACTTTGTAAATTAATTGTGCCTGTACCCAGACCAGCCGAAAAATCAAGAGTAGGCGCACCCACACCTGATATAGTGATAGTACCGGTAATATTCATAGTTACATTACCATCAACTGCTAACTGTAGGTAAGCGTTGTTTGTCATTGAAAAATTACCGGTAACATTAACTATTCCAATTCCAGTGGTTTCATTAATGCCAAAAGTACCACCATTACAAGCTACATTACCGGTTACATTTAAGGTAAAATCAGTCGTAGTTGTTAAATAGAAAACACCCGTCCCTGTACTGGTAATAGTTAAATTTCCTGTAACCGTAGTTAAAAGGCCGGTGAAAGATATAGTTGATGTTTGAGATGCACAATTCCAAGTGAAATTACCAAATGTTTGTGATAGACCTGCGGGAGCAGTTGTATTAGTTGTGTAACCTGATATTGTACACGTAGAGGTAGAATTCCACGAAGCAGTAGGAATAGTACCATTCGTTGTTGTAAATAAATGTTCGTAAAAACTGCCTGAAAGGAAAAACAGTTTGGCTGCAGTAGGTGTAGTGATAGAACCACTATTTTTTAAAGTACCTGAAACTTGAACAGTTCTGTTTGGAATGCCACCAAATGCAAGAGTGCCTTGTATATCTAATATACCACCACTGGCAACTGTTATTTCATCACCGGTTCCGTTAGCCAATGTTAATATTTGTCCAGAACTAATGGTTATTGTACCACCGCTATTTATTGTTACCTGATCAACAGTTACATCTACTGTTACGGTAACAACATGAGTATTTAAAATTGTTATAGCACCATCAGCGCTGGTAGGTGTTGCCGAAGCAGGTGTCCAACTGCCACCACTATATACCTGCCAGGTGCCTGTTGCATTCCAATTACCAGTTGCAAAGGAACGATAATCGCCATCTGTTTGAGAATATAACACGGAAGAAAAAATGCTGATAATTATTACGACTAAAAATATCTTTTTCATAACATTAAATTTTAAATATTTGATGTTTTATTTTTAAAATTCTAAAATCCTAAATCTTTTATTTATTTATAAGAGTCCGTGAGAGCGGAGAATATCCGCCAGTTCGGGCTGTTTTTTGGAATATTCGCGCAGGGTAAAAATCAGTGTCTGCGTTTGCTCCGATACTTTAGTGGTTTGTTTCCGCAATGGTTCCATGGCGGTTCTTCTGTCCCATATAATAAAGCCAAACAGGAAGAGCATTAATGACATCATGATGCCAAAGCCCCAGTAGAACAATGTTTTCAGGTCATTGATTTGCTGCTGCTGGGATTCAAAACGGGTGTTCATCTCATTGCGCAGGGAAGCGATTTCTTTTTGCTGTGAATTGAGTTTTTCTTCTATCTGAATAATGCGGTCTCTGTCTTCTAATGTAAAGGAAATATCTCTGCTCTGGGCATTCACAAAATTGCAGATAAACAAAATAAATAAAATCACAGTGAGATTTTTAACAGGTAATATTTTTTTCATATTTACTATTAAAATTTTTAAATTAATCACACAAAAATAATAAAACGATTTAACATACAAAGGTTAAAAAAAAAATAAATAATGAGTATTTATACTAATGACATTTATCAATATTTTGTTAAAAACACAGGAAATGCTTTATTTACTTTGAAAAGAAGACCGGCAAAAATAAGAAAAGGTTGCAGGGGAGGAATGGGTGTTTTTACATATCATCTCGCTGCGCAATTCTTCCAGTGCCTGCTGTACTCCATTTACCATCTCCACTAAAATTTACCCAAAATAAAATGGTGGCAAAAGAATTGAAAGACACACAGCAGAACAAGACTGCAATTAATAAAAATATAATTCATATTAAAATTCTTTTGGTTTAAAATTTTTGTTGTTTAAGGATTTTATATTGTCGCCTGATTGAGTGAAAATATATAATCCGGCATTGTTTGCTTTTTTTCTTGTTGTTTTTGGAATAACAAAACCGGCAATGCAGGCAATTACTTTACATTGGTTAAATTTTGCAAACTCCTTTCTTAATAAAGATAAACGGTGAGCAATAAAATTATCAATATCCTTTGGGTGAAATTTGTGTTTTACTTCAATTATTGCAATATACTTACCGTTTGTGAGCGCAATATCGTATTCAATCTTATCGGTTTTCATATACTGCACTACATTTTTAAATCGTATCTTACCTATCACCGGTTTCTTTTCAAAGCCATAATAAAAGAAGTCTTCTGCCGATTCGCCAATGTTATTGGAAAGTCCTCCATACATTTCACCGAGTTTTTTTAACTTCTCGTCAGTTTTCAGAAACTTCTCGTCTGTTTCCCGAAACATTTGCTTGGTTTTCTCAAACTCTTCGTCTGTTTTCTGAAACATTAACCAGACTTTTTCAAAACTTGGTTGCTCCTGTGGTTGTGTGTTCATGTTATCAAATAATTTTCTATATTTATAAGAGTCCGTGAGAGCGGAGAATATCCGCCAGTTCGGGTTCAGGTTTGCGCTTGGCATAATCGCGAAGTGCATTTTGCAAATCCTTAATGTCTTCTTTTATCGGCTTAATGTAGGACCTTCGGTCCCAAAAAATTAATCCAATAAGACCAAACAGTCCACCAAGTACAAAATACATCAATATAAATATTCTATCTATATCATTACGCAGAGATGCAATTTCACTTTTCATCTCATTGCGCAGGGAGCCCATCTCATTGCGCAGGGAAGCGATTTCTTTCTGCTGTGAATTGAGTTTTTCTTCTATCTGAATAATGCGGTCTCTGTCTTCTAATGTAAAGGAAATATCTCTGCTCTGGGCATTCACAAAATTGCAGATAAACAAAATAAATAAAATCCCTGTAAGATTTTTAACAGGTAATATTTTTTTCATAACATTTGTTTTTAAAGAATTACACAAAAGTAAAAAAATGTTCTGATATACAAGGTTATTAAAATTAAATTTTTGTGAGTATTTATACTGATTGATTTATAGCATATAGTCAACTTTCAACAGCCGGATATTTCTGAGCCCAGGATATTAATCAATTGCTCAAGTTATAGGTAACTACTCAGCAGGGTTATATGTTTAATACTTAATTATTTAACCGCAAAGAGCACAAAGGTATCGCAAAGAACGCAAAGTTATAAATACTTGGTTTACATTTCCTTGTGAACTTTGCGTAATTTCTCTGCGAACTTTG
>JACREX010000259.1 GCA_016212695.1 Bacteroidia bacterium | reverse complement strand
GTGTCAAAACCAATGCCCTGAATTGTCAGTTCCCAATTATTTTCGGTTGTCCCGTTATACCATGTTCCCGGGTAAACAGGTGAGGTAAAATCAGAAATATTCAATTCACAAAGAGTAATGTCAAGGTTATTGAGAAATATTTCTGAATGGTAAAGTTGTGTACCTAATGTATCATCGGATGCAAACGTAAAATGAGATTGCACTGGCCACCCAGTATTTTTATAAAAACTAATGCCTGTGTTTTTATTGCAACTATCAGCCCGCATTATTACATGAAAAAGCGGCTTTTGAGATTGAGTAAGGTTAACTCTGTTTAACGTGTCCAAATTATTGTTTATAGCAATCAATAATGAAAAAATATTCCTTTTAAAATTGGACGCAACAAAAGATAATCCGGAATAAGTAGTATCACTAAATGGCGGCAGTCTTTTTGCTGATAATCTACCATCCGCATAAAGAGTCAACATTTGCTGAAAAGTTTGGAATTGTTGAACAACTTAAAATTGTGAATAAAGCAAATATATTTATTTTTTTCATTGCAAGGGCATGGCCTTAAGATTAAATTTTTCCTGAAGATATTTTAAAGTTTGTTCTTTAGGGTATTTTTTATAATTGATACCATAATCATAACCGACAAATATAGCATTCGGGAACAATGAATATAAATCAATTGGAGTGACTTTGCCATCATGCTCTATTTTCCGGAAAGTACTAGCAACTGGGGCAGGTTTTTCGTTTATGAAAAAAATACCATAGTCTGGAATGCTAGCACCACCACCATGATATGGGTTCAGCCCAACGCCACCAAGAGTATCATATTGGCGAGTAATGGTATTAAACATAAAACCATACGTCCCCTTCTTAATTAAAAACTGGTAGGTTTTTGTTGTATCTGTGTTGCCTTTCAAAACCGCAGTTGGTTTTATTACACCTAAATAATAAAAATAACCTTCCTTAGAATTATTATCTAAAAGTTGATTTTTCCCTTTAATAAGTTTACCTTCAACAATAAGCGTTGAACGTTCAATTAGTTCTTTTTGCCCTTGTTCATTCATAAAAATAGGACTAAAAGATTTCTGTGCAAAAGCTGTGGTACTTACTATAAGGACAAACAACAGCAGTATATATATTTTTTTCATTTTTTTATGGTTTTTAAATTTAATGAATTTTTACTAATTTGAATGAACGAGTTGCACCATTAACTTTGGCCACAAGAAAATAAATACCGGGTGCCATATTTTCGAGTGTTATTTTTTTCTCGTGCCTGCCTGCTGCCTGCTTTTCATTAGCGGAAAAAATAAGTTTTCCCATAATGTCTATAACAGTAAAAGAAATCTTCGAATTTTGCGTTATTTCATAAACAATATTCAATTGGTTATCGCTTACAGGGTTGGGGTAAACAATCATATTAAATCCAACGGGCTTAAGTTCAGGTATTCCGGAAGTACAGTCAACACTTTTATTAAGCTGTACCGGGATTAATGGGCCGTAAGCGCTGCCATAGTAAATACCCGGCTCGCTGCTTCTATTGACTACTGAAATCCCTCCATCTTTGTCGCCATCTGTAATTTCTTTGCGCTGCGAAGCGGAGACAGGACCTGGACTTACACCGAAATACATCAATTCAACAATGTCGGTAACATGCTCAAGCAAACAGGCATGGCCTAATTCGTGTTGCAAAGCTCCGATAAAATCAAGACTGTCCGGCGGCAGGTTAGTGTTGCCCGCTACATCAATATACCATGAGTAGTTTGGGGGATTGCGAAGAATGGCTATATCCATGTCATGAAGAAGAAATACCGTATCAGTGTAATTCGTATTAAAAGAAGTCTGTAAATATGTGGCCATTAATGCGCTATCGTCTAAGTGGTTGACAAAATATATAACCGATACATAATCACTGGCATTGTTTAAAGTGGTATCATTATCTGCATCTACAACGAAATTTACACGTGTGGCACAGACCCAGTTTAGAACCGCTTGTTTGATGGCGGGAATAAGATTGGTGTCTGGGTAATGGGTAATGCTTGTATCGAGACGGAAGGTGTAACCGCCATGGTGGTTAAAATCGGCTAAATTTACCCGGTGTTTCATATAGGGTGTAGACCAAATATAATTATGAATTGCATAAGGCATCGAAACAGGTGGCTGTATCGAAGAGGTACTAAACAAAGAATCGCCGGCAGATGTTTTCACATAAAATACGCCTCCCCCGGGAGGTGGATGAGTATAATCATTAGGGTTTACTCCTATCGGGAAAGAATCAATAACCGAAGGCATCCTGATTTGAATCAGATTATTTGACCATAAGAAATCTCTCTTATTCAAAGGTACATAGGTTTGTCCGCCATCATCAGCATTTGGAAAATAAATATTTCCTTTTGTGGCACCAAAACCAATACCCTGAATTTTCATAAGCCATTCATTAGTGGTTGTTCCGGGATACCAAGTACCGGGGTAAACTTTTTTAGTGAAATCAGAAATCCACAATATATTTGAGTCGCAGGGTGAAACATCTAAAGTATTTTCAAAAATAGTGGTGTCGTATATTTGTATCTCTATTTGTGTCGAGTCAAAAGAAAAGTTTTCGTGCGATTGTACTGTATCTTGATTGATAAATTTTAATCCAGTAGGTTTATTGCAACTATCTATTTGTAATGAGAAATGAATTATTGCTTTGTCGGTATTAGTTATGTTAATTCTATTTTGTGGAACACTGCCAACATAAAACATATCCATTCTGAAAGAAGTATCTGTTAGCGAAATCCCTTGGTCAATATTAATAAGATATTCTGTTGTATCAGCCACATCGCTTCCGAAAAAAGCTCTTACTTTCGGAGGGGTGAGATGTATTCCAAATGCTGTTGAATTATATCCGATATGAATAGTTATACCTTACGCTGCATAAATTTCCGCATTTATATTTTGAAAAAATTGAAATTTTAATGTCAACAGATTTTTTAAATCGGCATTATATTTCAGGTTGATATTTTGAAAAAATCCTGTTATAGCATTATGGAATTTAGC
>JACREX010000255.1 GCA_016212695.1 Bacteroidia bacterium | reverse complement strand
TTGCAATAGCTCCTGCCTTTCCGTATCAGGTAGAATCTTGAAAAGTGCAAATATATGTTCTTTCGTAGTCATCGTATATTTAATATTTGTGCCAAAGGTAAGCAAAAATTATTAATCAACCATCAATTAGATAAGAGCCTTGTTTGTTTACCGATACAGTTAACAATTACCTGTATGCCGGAGGACAAATGATTGTTGTGGATGATACCGTGCCACCCACTTTCTTAATCGGGGTAGCCCGCTGGGACGGGCAGCATTGGACAAGTATGGGAGAAGTGGGTGGTAGTGTTAAGCAAATAATTACTTACAGAGGTGAATTATATGCTGCAGGCGGATATACATATCTTGGAAATGCGCAGGATACCGGTTTAGCAAAATGGAATGGCAGTGAATGGGTGTCGGTAGGCTCTAATTTTAATGGCGGTGTTGAATCAATGTGTATCTATAATGATGAACTGGTTTTAGGTGGTTATTTTACTCATGCAGGCGGCATGCCCGCAACAGGCTTAGCCCGTTTGTATATGCCGCCCGACAGCGCATGTATTTATTTTTTACCTGCTATTTATACTGATGCAGATACCTTTTATTTGCACAATGACACGGTGAGCGTGCCTTTCTTTAACAACAACAGCCATGCAAACAGTTGGCAATGGAACTTTGGAGACACAGGCACAGACACGGTTTGGTGTCCGGTGCACATTTACCACCAGCAGGGTGTTTTCACCGTTACTGTGCATGTAACAGAATTGTGGTGTAATAAAACTGCAAACAAAACTATTGTAATTTCGGATACTTTCAATAAGGTTTCTGAAACGAAAAACCAAGAAGCCACACTGCAAATATTTCCGAATCCTGCGAACAACAGTGTTACCATTGAGATTACAGGCGCAGTTGTTCCCTTTAGGGAATCAAAGGGCAACGGTGGCAGCGAATTACGCATTACAGACCAGCAGGGGAAATTGGTAAAAAAATACCCGTTGAAAGAAAGCAATAGTAAAATTGAAGTAAACACCGCAGGCTGGAAAAGCGGCACGTATATTTGTAATCTTGTAGTGAATAGCAGGGTTGTGAAAACCGAAAAATTGGTGATAGAATGATTATTGTATTGAAAAAAATCATGAACATTATTGTAAACGACAGGAACAGGAGTAAAAGGCGCGCATTGCAAATGCGCATGAGCGGGGGGACTATCCACACACGTTAATATCTTGTTCTTTTCTTCTCTACGATAAATGTATTGTTTATTTCATTTTTTTTTACTTTTGTCTGCTTTTTTAGACTATGCGTTGGATAAATTTGTACATAATTATCTAAGATTTTCAATGATTTTTTTGCCCTAAATTCATGAAGATAAATCATTGAAAATCAATGCTCCCTTTAGGGACGGGGCAAACATTGATTTTCAAAAACAAGCGTACAAGTTTAGCGTTCGACTGAGACTTCGGCGTGAGCTCAGTCGAACGCTCACGCCGAAGTCTCGTTTTATGTATAGAAAAATGTATGGATGGCAAAGGAAGAAGAAAATAACGAAGAAATAAGCGAAACCCAGGAAAGCCTGCTGGCTTCCGATAAAAAATTTTCTCCTACCGGCAAGCCCGGTGATTCCGTTTATTTATCCGGCATGTACAAGAACTGGTTTCTTGATTATGCCTCGTATGTTATTTTAGAGCGCGCGGTTCCTCATGTATACGATGGCCTGAAACCTGTTCAGCGGCGCATCCTGCATTCCATGAAACAACTCGACGACGGCCGCTACAACAAGGTGGCTAACATTATCGGCCACACCATGCAGTATCACCCGCATGGCGATGCCTCAATCGGCGAGGCCCTGGTGCAACTCGGGCAAAAAAACCTTCTTATTGATTGCCAGGGAAACTGGGGAAATATTTATACAGGCGACAGCGCGGCAGCTCCGCGTTATATCGAAGCCCGTCTTTCGAAATTCGCCCTCGAGGTTGTTTTTAATCCCAAAACAACTTTTTGGAAACCTTCCTACGATGGCCGGAATAAAGAACCCATCACATTGCCGGTAAAGTTTCCCTTATTGCTTGCACAGGGAGTGGAGGGCATTGCTGTAGGCCTTGCGTCAAAAATATTACCGCATAATTTCAATGAACTCATTGATGCCTGTATTGATTCGCTGCAGGATAAAAAGGTTGAATTTTTTCCTGACTTCCCGACCGGTGGATTTGCTGATTTTTCAAGGTATAACGACGGTCTGCGCGGAGGCGCTGTGAAAATCAGGGCCAAGATTTCGAGGCTCGACAAAAAAACGCTGGTTATTACCGAATTGCCCTTTGGAGAAACTACCGACAGCCTTATAGAATCCATCATCAAGGCCAATGATCAGGGTAAGATTAAGATAAAAAAAATTGACGATAATACAGCCGCGCATGTAGAAATATTAGTGCATCTCATTCCCGGCGCCTCGCCCGACATCACGATAGATGCTCTTTTTGCATTTACAAAATGCCAGGTTTCTATTTCGCCCAATGCCTGCATAATCGAAGAAGACAAACCCCGTTTCATCGGCGTAAGCGAAATTCTCCAGATTTCCGTGCAGAACACGCTTTGCCTGTTGCGCAGGGAGCTTGAGATTGAACGTGAAGAACTGCTGGCAGAATGGCATTCCGCATCCCTTGAAAAATATTTCATTGAAAATAAAATCTATTTGAAAATCGAAGGCAGCAAAACAGAAGACGACATGGTTGCCGTTATTGATAAAGGACTCGCCGCTTTCAAAAAGAAACTCAAACGCGAAGTCACACGGGAAGATATTATCAGGCTTTCTGAAATTCCTTTTAAGCGTACCACAAAATATAACGCTTTCAAGGCGGATGAGCATATTAAATCCATTGAAGGTAAAATAGAAATGATAGACCATCACCTCGAGCATATTATTCAATATGCCATAGACTGGTATAAAAAGATCAGGAAAAAATACGGCACCGGGCGGGAACGTAAAACAGAAATCAGGAATTTCGACGATATCCAGGCAACCCGCGTAGTTGCCGCCAACGAAAAACTTTATGTGAACCGCAAAGAGGGCTTTATCGGAACAGGCCTCAAAAAAGACGAGTTTATCTGCGACTGTTCGGATATTGATCATATTATCGTTTTTCGGAGAGACGGCAAATACCTTATCACAAAAGTTGCCGATAAAACCTTTGTCGGGAAAGACATCATTCACATCGCCGTGTTCAATAAAAATGATGAACGCACCATTTATAACGTGGTTTACCGCGATGGCAAATACGGCAATGCCATGATTAAGCGATGCGCCATCGTCGGAATGATACTTGATAAAGAATACGATATAGGAAAAGGTACGGAAAGTTCGAAAATTCTTTATTTCAGCGCAAACCCTAACGGAGAGGCCGAGATCATAAAAGTATTGCTGAAGCCGAAACCTAAAATGAAAAAAATTGTTTTTGAGCAGGATTTCAGCCAGATTGATATAAAAGGACGTTCCGCACATGGAAATATATTAACAAAACACGATGTACATAAGATTGTTTTAAAAGAACAGGGAACCTCAACCCTGGGCGGCCTGAAAATCTGGTTCGACAGGGATGTGCTTCGTTTGAATACAGAAGAACGCGGAGACTATCTCGGAGAGTTTATGAGCGATGATAAGATACTCACTATTACAAGTTCCGGATGCTATATTCTTACAAATTATGATTTAACCAACCATTTTGAAGAAGACCTTCTCATTATTGAGAAATTTGATCCTCAAAAGATATGGTCAGTTGTTCATTTTGACGGCGAACAGTGTGAAACGTACCTGAAGCGTTTTCAGATCGAAGAATCCGATAAACTCAATAGTTTTATCAGCGAGCACCCGGAATCAAAAATGATACTTATTAATGATGATAAATGGCCACAACTTGAAATATCGTTTGGCGGAAAACATAAAAAACGCGACGGCGAGATTGTTGATGTTGCAGAGTTTATCGGGGTAAAAAGCTACAAGGCCCGGGGTAAAAGAATTTCTCCATATGAGATTTCTGAAGTAAGTTTCATCGAGCCTCTTAGTAAGGAAGAAGAATCACAGAGTGATAATGCCGATAGTGAAGATGATTTAGGATTTACAAACAGGATCAACAAAAAAGCGCCTAAAGATCCCAAACAAATGAGCCTTTTTTAAATACAACCGTATGAAAATTTTCCTGACAGGATTTATGGGATGCGGTAAAACTTCTGCGGGAAAAATACTTTCAAAAAAAATAAATATCCCCTTTATTGATTTAGATCAATACATTGAAAATACTACAAATTTATCCGTCAGCCGGATTTTTTTGCAGCAGGGAGAAAGCAGATTCAGGGAGACGGAAAGAAGCGTACTTGAAAAAATTATTTCAATCGAAAATGGTATTATTGCAACAGGCGGCGGAACACCCTGCTACCAAAATAATATGGAATTGATGAATACTGCCGGAACAACAATATATATCAAACGCAGCATTTCTTTTCTTTTAGAAAAATTAGCAGAAGATAACAAAAACAGGCCACTGCTTAAAGGTAAAACAAAACCACAAATTTTAAACTATATTAATGAAATCCTTCCTGCCCGGGAACCGTATTACCTGATGTCTAAAATAATTATTGATACGGAAGAATCCAATGCGGAAAAAATTGCCGGACTTATATATCAACAATTCTTAATAAATCCTTAAATTTGGCATAATTTTTACTGTTTTTAAAATCTGTATTTTAATATTAACCTAAACAAGTGCATTATGAAAACAAAAATTTTTACTATTTTAATTATCTGTATGCTTTTTGCTGCAGTTTCTTTTTCTCAGCCCATAACAAATGCAAGCTTTGAAAATTGGTCAATCGTTACCCTCTATGAAGAACCGGGTAATTATATTACAACAAATCTTCAGGCGTATTTTACACAAGGCTCTGGAAATATTACCAAAAGTACCGATTGTCAGCATGGAGTTTATGCCGCAAGGCTTCAAACCATTTCTGGCGGCAGCGGCGCTGTTTTTGGCGGCCTGTTTATCGGGACTCCGGGACCGGGTGGAATTTCAGGGGGACTGCCATATGACCAGAGACCCACTTCTCTACAAGGTTATGTGAAATATGATATACAAACCGGCGACACTGCAAATATCATGATAATTATGAAGAAGGCCGGTAGTATGATAGGAGGGGCTTCTATTGTATTTACAGGCGTCCAGAGCAGCTATATCATGTTCACTACGGCATTTACATGGTATGTTCCGACTGTGATGCCAGATACCATTACGGCAATTATTACCAGCTCCAAATTTAACGGGCCGATAGCCGGCAGTTATCTGTATATTGACAATCTTACATTAGTTGGCGCTACAACTCCTTTCCCAAACGGCGACTTTGAAAACTGGATACCGCTGCAGTACGAAAACCCGGATAACTGGTTTACCATTAATTTTATCGGCGCTTTAAGCGGAGATTATTCCGCAACCAAAACCACCGACCATTATGGCGCGGGTAATTATGCCCTGAAATTAAAAACAGTTACATTTCCTAATGGAAGCTCTACGGACACAATGGGCTATATTACTAACGGCAGGATGGGGAATAACGGGCCCCGTGGCGGTATGGCTGTTACCCAAAATCCGATGCGGGTTTCAGGGTATTATAAATACATTCCTGTTGGTCAGGATACAGCGCTGATGGGTGTATATGTTTTTGGAACCGATCAATTTTCACAGATGTTATTTCTGGATAGCAGTATGCTTAAGCTCACGGCTGTTAGTTCTTATACCTATTTTGAAGCCGATTTAACCTATAACGGATACCCGGTGGCAGACACGGTAAATATTTCTTTTGCGTCAAGCAATATGGCGGATTCAACAAATTATGTCGGCGCGGGAAGCCTGCTGTATCTCGATGATCTGCAGATCGAATATTTCCCGGTTGCAGTAGAGAAAAATAATTTACTCAACACGGCTTTCAGCCTTTATCCCAATCCTGCTAAAAATTTAATTTACATGGAACTTAACAAAGATGCAAACGATGCAGCGCTAACGATTTATGATAGCAGGGGACAATGCGTGTTTGAGAAAATAATACCGCCGCAAACTACCAAGACCAAGATTGATGTATCTTTTTTGAATAATGGTATCTATTATTATAAGGTTAATTCTGTTACGGGTAAGTTTGTAATAAACAGATAATCAGTTTTTATATTCTTTAACCGGGATAGGTGTTATCATCCAAAAAATTATATATTTGCAGCGTAATTAAGTAAAATATAATATAAATTTAAATTCAAGGATTATGAAACGTTCAGTTTTTATTTTATTGGCATTGCTTCTTGTGGTCGGTTCTGTTACTGCCCAAAAAAACAGCAAAGATAGCGCTTTTGTAAAAATTATTTTAAACGGGCATTTTAAATTCTTCAAAAAGCGCATTATTGACACCACTGTTTTATTGCGAAAAGACAATAAACTCTTTATCCAGCGTAACGGCGAATGGATAGACACGCTCTATTTTCAGAAAAAAGTGGATGAAATGAAGAAAAAGGTAGATTCAACAGGCAAGGTAGTTGGAGTTCCCCAATACAGCTTTTCTGGCCACTGGACAGGTGTTGAACTTGGACTGAATACCTTTATGGACAGCAAAAATAAACTTCAGTTACCCGATGCAGCAAAAGAAATGGAACTGAATACAGGGAAATCCTGGACTTTCCATTGGAATATCATCCAGATGAGCCCCAGGATCTATAAAGACAAGATAGGTCTTGTTACAGGTCTCGGGTGGAATTTCAATAATTATAATTTTGAAAAACAGGTGACTATGGATCATGATTCAGCGGCAATTCGCTTCTTTATAGTTGCAGATACGGTTCTTCAATTTAAGAAGAATAAATTATCTATAAGCTATCTTACTATTCCTGTCTTATTGGAATTCCAGCCCTGTAATCATTTTTATTTATCCTTCGGAGTCATTGGAAGCCTGAAATTATATTCCAGGCAAAAACAAGTACTTTCCGGCAACAGGGTAGCCATTGATAAAAATGATTTTTATCTGAATCCTTTTATGTTGGACCTTACTGCACGTATTGGTTCAAATATGTTTACATTATTTGCCAACTACAGTATGACTCCTTTATTTGAAAAAAATAAAGGTCCCAAGATTTTACCATTGACTGTAGGAATGGCGTTGAATTTTTAAACAAATGACGAAAACCACGGGAATCAATATAAAATGAGCAAAGATTTTACTGATTATTGTTTTACAATCAGAGATTGCTTTAACAGGATATTCTTTTCATCATAAACCTGCAGCAGATAGATTCCATTTGAATAGTTTGATATATCAATTGTTCTGCTGATTTTATTATTATATACAATATCACCGGTTACATTGAAGATTTTTACATAAGCAGCATTATTAATAAGGCTGATCATAACTATTCCATTTGTGGGGTTTGGAAAAAAAGAAATATTGTTTACCCCTTCATTCTTTTTTATAGCATCGTTTGTACACCAGGTAATACCAAGACTGATTGTGCCGGAATTATAATCAATATAAGGAGATGTTGAGGGTGGAGTGAGATCACAAAAATCGAAAGATCCTTTCATAAAACCTGAATTTCCCGAAAGGTTCTGAACAATAAAGTAACCGGCAACGCCTTTTACGGTATCGTCGTTGTACCAGTTGTTGCCGACAAAAACAAGCCCTTCGTTTTCATAAATGCCAATATATCCCAGCGTGTCTGTATTAAGAAAACTGTCGTCAAGACTCATCACTCCGGAAGCATTGTTTTTAAAGTATCCGAGGTTTGTAAAACTGCCGATACCTATCAGCGAATCGTTATTGATAAATGTTCCGATATTGGTAAAATCGGTAAAACCTATGTAATTTGAATTCGTGTATGTGCCGGTATTTGTGAAATCAAAATGCTGCATGATACCCTCGTTGGTAAATACTCCGAAATTGGTAAGGCTGTCCGCATCAAATATTGCACCGCTGTAATTGGTAAATGTAACCTGCGAGGTGGCGCTGTCTGCAACAATCACACCGTGATTATTAAAAATATTGGCGTTGAAGATCGCAGTCGCATCAATATGGCCGTAATTATTAAATTGGCCGCTGGTGTATAAGCTGTCTGTGCCATATATTTTTCCATTGTTCAGAAATGTGATGTTGTTGGCAAACACCGTGACATGCAGCGAGTCGTTGTTGGTAAAATTACCGCTCTGGGTATAGATAAGCCTCATTTCTGTCTTGCCGTTGTTGGTTACCGTACCGCCATTGATGAGCAGGCTGCGGCCATGAACATCATCATCGAGAAAACCGCTTGCCGTAACGGTTATTGAACCCGAAGGAACAAAGAAATTAGTGTCGAGGGTTACATGATGGTTAATGGTTATGGTATATCCCGGCAATGGGATTCCAACAGGGCTCCACGTGGTTGGATTCAGCCAGTTTCCATTGGCTACAGAGGTGGCTGTCTGGTTAAATCCGAAAAAGGAAGTCCCCAATAATAGAACGAAGATTAAGATTAATTTGGTTTTCATAGAGTTTAACTTTTAGATTAATATAAAATTAAAAAGTAATATTTTCTTTCCAAAAATATAATTCATTATTAATAAAAATTACCGTTAAAAGTCGTGTTTTTATACAGGTATTTTTACTGATATAGTGAATTATTATTTTTTTGTAGCTTCAATAAAACATCTCCGGCAAAGCGGTTCGTAAATATCTTTTTCTCCGAGCAGGACTAAGTTTTCGGCTTGCGATTTGCGATGAGAATATTGAGCGAGGTCGCCGCAGGTCATACAAATTGCATGAACTTTGGTAACATATTCCGCAGTAGCCAGAAGCGCCGGAATCGGGCCGAACGGCTTGCCCCGGAAGTCCATATCCAGCCCGGCAATAACAACGCGCACGCCATTATTTGCAAGCGTATTGCAAACATCCACAAGGCCGGTATCAAAAAATTGAGCTTCGTCAATACCCACCACATCCACATCGTTTACAAGCAATAAAATGTTGGAGGAATTGGAAACCGGAGTGGAATGTATTGCGTTTGCATCATGTGATACTACTTGTTCATCAGAGTACCTTACATCGATAGCCGGTTTAAATATCTCGACACGTTGTTTAGCAATGTTAGCACGTTTCAGGCGGCGGATCAGCTCTTCGGTCTTGCCGGAAAACATGGAGCCGACAATTACTTCGATCCATCCTACACGTTTCGATCCATCAACCTTGTTTTCGAGAAACATTTTTTATTAATAGGATTACAGTTTTATACTAAAAATGGTTAAATTGTTAACATTGTTAAATTACTTTTTTTATTCATTTATATATCGTTAATATTTGATTTATAACAATTTAACAATATGACAATTTAGCAATATTATTTCAGCAAAAGGTTAAATTTTAAACC
>JACREX010000254.1 GCA_016212695.1 Bacteroidia bacterium | reverse complement strand
ATACTTTTGTTTTGTTAAGTTTTTTATCAACAAATTAACACATATTAACAAAAGAAAAAAGTACCAAAAAAGAAAATCGCATCATCATTATCATTATTTGTTATTAATAAATATTTTTACAAATCTAAAGGACAAGCTCAGGGTTCATCTCAATGGCCTCAGGGCAGGCAAACAAATAAACAAAATATAATCATGGCAAAAAATCAGAAATCCTATAAAGAAGCAATCGGAGAAATTGAAGCGATACTTGAAAAAATCGAAAACCAGGAATTAGATGTGGATGAGCTTGCAGAAAATGTAAAAAAAGTATCCGCATTAATTAAAATCTGCAAGGACAAATTACACAAGACAGAAACCGATGTTCAAAAAATTTTGGATAGTATAAAAGAGTAATACAGGCATTGATTTGACCGGTCAAACACTTGAAATATTATACGAGGATAACCATTTGATCGCTGTTAACAAGAAGGTATCGGATATCATGCAGCAGGATAAGACTCATGATATTTCGCTGGAAGAAAAAATAAAAGAATATCTGAAATCAAAATACGATAAACCGGGAGAAGCATTTTTAGGCGTAATCCACAGGCTTGACAGGCCGGTGAGCGGTGTTGTTCTATTTGCTAAAACTAGCAAAGCGCTTTCGCGAATGAACCAGAAATTCCAGGAAAAAGGAATAAAAAAAACGTATTGGGCCATAGTAAAAAATCAACCTCCAAAAGACAACGACACGTTAACCCATTTTATTTTCAGAAACAGCAAGCTGAATAAATCCTTTGCCAATGATATTGAAGTTGCAGATTCAAAAAAGGCCATTTTATCTTACAAATTAATTTCAAAATCTAACACCTATTATTTGCTTGAAATAGATCTGCAGACAGGTCGGCATCACCAGATACGATGCCAGTTGGCAAAAATCGGCTGCCCGGTTAAAGGCGACCTGAAGTATGGTTTTCCCCGGTCGAACAAAGGTGGTGGAATAAGCCTGCATTCGAGAAAACTGCAATTCACGCATCCTGTCAATAAAGAAATTTTAGAAATTACGGCAGATCCGCCGGAAGATACGCTTTGGAATGCTTTAATAAAAAATAGTGTTGATAAAAAATAAGAACAGATTATTTTGATTTTTCTTGTTCAATAATTTTAAATTTCATTTCCGTATTGATTTCTCCGTTACTCTTTTTGTCCCAGATACGGGTTTTCCAGATGTAGTATTTCCCGGGTTTCATCGGAGGCGACAGGCTAATCGAAACACTGAATCTGTTATGTATATCTTTGGGTGAAATTCCGCACACATCATAATAAGAATACAGGTCTTTATGATTCAGAAATGTATTACCTTCAGTGTCTTTAACAGATAAAGAACAGCCCAAATACACCGCTCCTGCAATTTCCTTAAAACCTGAAAGGCCATTGATATTAAGGGTTAAATCCTTTTCCGGCAGAACTTCGTTCGATTTCAGGGTATCGTTATTTATTTTTACGATAAGTTTATCGTATTTTAAAACTTTATTGTTAATTTTAATGCCTGTAGGATTATTGTCAGAACAGGATATACAATAAAAAATAACGGCAGATAACAAAACCGGTTTCCAAATATTTCTCATAAACAGGGTATGAAATTCAAAAACAAACCTAAATCATTTTTTTTAAAATACAAACAAACCTGCAAAACAAATTTTAATCTGAAACAATTTTTTATTTTTGCATATTGAACAGGTAAAAAATATGAATTCCAATATAAAAATCAAATATAAACACAGGGCGCTTTATGTTTTTATAGTATTATTATCCCTCAATCTTATCTGGGAAATTTTTATTCTGAGACCTGAATCATTTATTCAATTTCTTTATAGCCTGATACTACCGCTGGGATTTGCCATTTTATATTTTATTATTAAAAACATTAAAAGGCAAATCACAAAAAAATATAGTATCAGATCAGGTTTTTTAAACTCCGTTGTATTTGTCCCCGGTATATACGGAACAATTATCGTAGTTCTGCTGACATCCACAGCGCTTATTTCCACCTTTATTGAGTCTGCCTCATCAAATACAGTGAAAACCAATATTGCCAAAAAAGTTCAAACTGTTACGGTAGGCATTAATACTGACACAAAAGGTGATTCTTTTGAAAGCAATTTATACAACTTTATCATATTTTCCAATATCTTTGTTTGTAATTTCACTCAATTACTCATACATGCAGAACAACCTGATTTTTATTACACCTTCCATTCCAGAAATTATATCCATAAAAAAGAATCGGCAACTTTTAAAATGATAATGATTTCCACACTTAGCTCTATGCTGTTGCAACTGATTGCAATCGGCATATCGGAAAAATTCATTTATCGCTTAGTCAGAAGAAAACGTACACGTAAAAAATTATAGAAAAACTGACTATCTTACCTACCGGCAGGCAAAAAACTGTACTGTTGGTAATCGGTAAACAAAACTTGACTGACGATTGACGACCGACGACTGATTACCACTTACCGATCACCGAATACTGATTATTCAGCTTACTTTTTTATCACGGTAAGATAATGTTTAACCTGATCAATGAAATATTCCAGCCTGTAGTTTTTTGAAATATCAATCGTGAGGTCGTAATAATCATTTTTTGTATTCATCCTGCCCACCTTGAATTTTGCCCTGGATAAACTTACTAAGAAATCAACCGGCAAGCTGTCTTCAATAATAAGATTGATTAAAATATCTAATTTTTTATTTAAAAAATCATCCACCACATCGCCCCGGGGAAAACCAAGCCAGTTAAAACTCTGCTTGGAGATAAAACCGAATCCCTTCTGATAAGAGAAAGCGTCGAGTACGGCGTCTCCTTCGATAAAGCCGATAGCCGTTACATTAACATTATAACTTGTAAGGAATACGGCGAACCGCTTTGCCTGATCATAAATTTTCTGATCCTGCGCATTGCAGATAAGTCCGACATTTTTCGCCGATTCAAAATTATAAAACGCTTTTTCCCTGTAAAATTTTTTCAACTTCCCTTTTAACAGGAAATACGCTATTTTAACTTTAATATTATCTATCAGTTTCACGCTGCAATATTAACATTTTTTAAGTTTTGTTGTATATAAAAAATATCAGGCGCCGGATGGTTCATGAAAAAAAGCCTTATCAAAATTCACGAGGTATAATTTTTCAGATGAACGGGTTAATGCGGTATAGAGCCATCGCAGGTATTCTATATCGATCATTTCACGGGTGATGTATCCCTGATCGACAAAAACAGATTTCCACTGCCCTCCCTGCGCTTTATGACAGGTTACCGCATAAGCGAATTTAACCTGCAACGCATTAAAAAAAGGATCGTTCCTGATTTTTTCAAAACGTTTCTTCTTTGACCTGACAGTTGCAAAATCTTCGGCAATGGCATAAAAAAGTTTCTTGTTTTCTTCGCTGCTTAATGCTGCCAATTCAATAGATAATGTATCCAGGATAATTTTTGCATCAATCTCAATATCCCTGTAATCCACAAACCGGATACACACATCGGCAAACCGGAAACCGTATCGTTGGGTATATTTTTTGATCCTTGTAACTTCCACGATATCCCCGTTCGCAATAAAATTAATCTGTTCGTTATCGGTAATCCAGAAATAATTATTCTTAACCACCATTAATAAATCGCCCACTGATATTTCCTCATCTCTTCCTAATATCTGCGCCCTGATGCCCTGGTTAAAACGGTTTGCCCGTTTATTGGACCGGCATACCACAATCGTTTCATCAGTACCATACTTCGAATATGAATCTGAAATCGTTTCAATGAGGTCAGCGCCGCCCAGCCTTTCAATATCATTATATTTT
Organism: Bacteroidia bacterium; assembly: GCA_016212695.1. Lineage (GTDB taxonomy): Bacteria > Bacteroidota > Bacteroidia > Bacteroidales > GWF2-35-48 > GWF2-35-48. The sequence continues at coordinate 4,586 of JACREX010000254.1, read as the reverse complement.
TCAAGTTTAAATTCCGGCTGTACTATGGTATTGGTTTCTATCTGCCGCCGCAACGCTGTAGCATTTGCCAGAATCCCTGATCCCTCAACCTGCCGGAGAACTTCTGTAAGCAGTATTTCCGTTACATGTATATTATAAACCTGCAGAACCTTTTCATCTAAGGCAGGGCTCAGGTTAATACCCACAGGCGGGAGTTGAGCCGTATCGCCAACTAAAATAAGCCTGCAGTTTATACCACTGTAAACATAAGAAATAAGATCATCGAGCAACCTGCCGCTGCCGAAAATGCTGAGTTCGGAAGACTGGTTGGCGATCATGGAGGCTTCGTCCACAATAAACACGGTGTTTTTATGAAGGTTCCTGGAAAGAACAAAAACGCCAAAACCGTCGGAAGACGATTTCTGAATATAAATTTCCTTATGGATCGTATAGGCGTTCGTGCCGGAATAAGACGAAAAGACTTTGGCAGCCCGGCCTGTAGGGGCTAATAAAATACATTTCTGCTTTATCTTATTCATGGTTTTCACAAAAGCGCTTACCGTAGTGGTTTTGCCTGTGCCGGCATATCCCTTAACTAATAAAAGAATCCGGGCATTTGCATCGGTAATAAATTCAGAGAGTTTATCAATAAGTATATGCTGGTCCGCTGTGGGAGTAAATTCGAGCTCCGCATGAATCAGGCGTTTTGCAAAATCTTTTATCATTTTTTCAGAATCGGGTAAATTAGCGATATGCTATTAATGTCAATGTCTATAAACAATAATTACTAATTTACAAAACAATAAACTACCTCGCAGCAGAACTGACGAAGTATTAAAATCGTCTTTGCGAGGCTCTGCCCTGAGTATGTCGAAGGGACAGAGTCCGAAGCAATCTGATTTTAGAGATTGCTTCACTCCGTTCGCAATGACGTAAACGAAGTCCCGCCAAGGCGGGACGAGGAATTAAACCTATAAAAAACATTAAAAGTATAAATTAATTTAGAATCTCCGGTAAAAAAATTTATTTTTGTAATGATTTTTTGATTTGTTCTTAAAAAATTTCGGATGAACGGTATTTCATTAAGCGATGAAACGTTGAATATTAATTCCACATCAGCGTACCTTCTTTCCATGCAGGCCGGGATGGAAGGGTTTTCTTACTGCATTCTCGATACAAGCCGAAATAAATACATTGCGCTCAGGCATATTCCTTTTACATTCGAAGACATCAACAGTGATGATTTTTGTTCGCAGGTTACAGGCATTATTGATTCTGACGAATATCTGAATTGCAAATACAAATGCGTGAAATTTATCATGAACACTCTGAAATCAATATTAATTCCTGCACCGCTGTTTGACAAAGAAAACCTTCCTGCATATTTTAAATTCAACCACAGCTATCACGAAACCGAAACGCTGCATTACAATAATCTTAAAAATGCAGAGGCCTGCAATGTGTTTTCATTGCCTTACAGCTTAGTGGATATCCTATACATGCGTTTTGCCAATGCGAAACTGTATCATCAGGCGACTCCGTTTATCGAAAATAATCTGATTAAATACAAATCAAAAGGGAATAAACAGAAAGTCTTTGTAAATATCTGCCCTTCTTTTTTTGATATCCTGGTGATCCAATCGGCCCGGATGCAGCTTTATAATGCTTTTCCCTATAAAACTGCCGACGAGTGCACTTATTTTATAATGTATATTTACGACCAGTTAAAACTCGATCCTGAGACCACGGAATTAGTCTTGTCGGGCGATATTGCAAAGAATTCCGATCTTCATTTCAGGATAAAAAAATTTGTCAGGAATATACAGTTCGAAAAGCTGAACGACAGTTTCACCTACAGCTATATTTTCAATGACGTGCTTTCCGGGTTTTTCGTGAATCTCATAAACATCAACCGATGCGAATAATCAGCGGAACCCATAAAGGCAAGCCCCTGTATCCTCCAAAAAATTTCGATGCGCGCCCCACTACCGATTTTGCAAAAGAGAGCTTATTTAATATTCTGAACAATCATTTCGATCTTTCTGAAATATCGGTTCTCGATTTGTTTTCCGGTACCGGAAGCATAAGTTTTGAATTTGCTTCGCGCGGATGTAACGATGTAACTGCGGTAGAGATAAATTTCAGGCATTATTCATTCATTAAAAAAGCCGCTGCCGAAATGAAGTTCGATACGATTAAGGTTGTAAAAAATAATGTTTTTACTTTTATGAAATACTGCAAAAAAAATTACGACCTGATTTTTGCAGACCCGCCATACGACATGAAAAATATTGATTCAATCCCCGGTTTGATTTTTGAAAAAAAACTTCTGAAAGAAAGTGGCCGGCTTATTGTAGAACATTCTCAAAACACCGATTTTTCAAAGCACCCGGGGTTTATTGATTTGCGAACTTACGGAAGCGTGAATTTCAGTTTTTTTGCAATTGACAACAGCTTCACTGAGATTTAATTGTTGCACTTTGCCCATATAATCATTATTTATATTTTTCGTACAGATCAATATGTTTTTTTGCCTGGGCCTCCCAGCTATAATTTTTCAAAATGTTATTGTGAGCGGCTAACCCTATTTTAGTATTCAGATGTTGGTCTTTAAGCAATTTTATCATTACTTCAGAAAATTCTTCTGCATTTGCCGGGTCAACCAAAAAACCGTTTTCTCCATTCGCGATAACATTTTTTATGCCGCCGTATTTTGACGCTACGACAGTTTTGCCGCAAGCCATAGCTTCCTGGGATGTCATTCCGAAAGGTTCGAACAACGACGGTAAAACAAAAAACAAACTTTGCTGATAATATGGTCTCAGCATTTCATCGGGTACATAACCTATAATATGAACGCTGTTTTGCATGTCTTTCCCGGCAATAATGGCTTTCATTTTTTCAAAAACTTCCAATTCACGTTGTCCTGGACTGGGAGAACCTCCGCCGATCACCAGGTTTACTCCGGGAATTTTTTTTCTGACAATATCGAAAGCATATAATAATAAATCATGGCCTTTATTTGTATCTATCCGGCTCAGGCTAAAAATATATTTTCCGGGTAAATTTGTTTTAACCTGTTTGTCTTCTTCTGCAGGCGGGCGATAATAATGTATATCCGTACCCGGAGATATTATTTCAATATTATTACCGGGAACATATTGATCATCTGTATATAATTCCATCAATTTTTCTAACTGAACCTGAGAAGTAAGAATATGCGACCTGACGTTATTAAAGATTCTTATTTCTTCGGAGATTCTATGATTGAAATTGAATTTTTTTTCCATTTCCACCGGATCGCCGCCCATTTGATCGCGTTTCCAGGCGCCTAAGGAATGAGCGGTAAAAAAAGCCGGTTTCCCAAAATTATTTGCAACATCAAGCGTAACTATACCCGCGTCAACATAATGTCCATGATATAAATCGTAATCTGAATTATTTTTTTTTATAAATTCTGCCATATTCTTTGACAGTTCAGGCAAAACTTCATAAATAAACTCTTTAGGAATAAACTCCCAATTGCCGGCGGGTATCCTGATAACATTTACATCTTCTACTCCGGGAACAGGATCAATTTGCTTTTTGTTTTTTTCAAACCAGCGTGTAAATATATCTACTTTATATCCCATCCGGGAAAGGGCTTTGGCTAATTCCAACACATAAACCACCTGGCCGCCGGTATCTGTCCTTCCGAGTTGCGGCACGGGATCAAAATATCCGTGCGTACTCAACATGGCAATATTTTTAATTTTTCTCATGGTCTTTTTCCTTCTTATTTAATATGGCATTATAATCTTTTGTAATTATTATCTCTGCGTATTGTTTATGAGATGAAATGATATTGTGTTCAATTGCAAGAACCTTTTCAAGAAACTCATTCTGTTTTTCCCTGTTTCTTTTTCTTCTTGCTTCTATGGTTTCGTGCAAATCCCTGTCAATAAAAATATGTTTGTCAACGTTTTTTAATAAGGTTGTATAAGTGCCTTCGGCAATAATTATTTTATATTCATCCATATTGACAGTTTCTTCTGTAATCTTATCGTCTTTAAAAACCACTAATGGTTTTACTATTTTATTATTACCTCGTTTGATGCTTTTAAGATGATTGTCTAATAAATCAATTTTTACTTCTTTAGCGCCTACCCAATTAATATCATTTTCCCTGGTTTTTGAATTTGTTTTGGGGGGATAAACAAAATAATCATCCTGCTGAAAAATATAACATTTAATTCCTTTAGCTTTAAATTCATTGGATATTGATGCAGCGGTTTCGGATTTGCCGCTACCCGATTCTCCTGCGACAGTTATAATGTATTTCCCTTTAGTATGATAAACTTCATCACAAATCATTTCTGCTATTTGTCCGGCAACTTTTTTGTGATGTTCTTCTATTATTAAAATATCACCTTCCATAGTATTATTTTTTAGTTCGCTGCTTTTTTTTGTAATTGCATGATGTATTTATTTGTAACTACTCAGCAGGGTTATATGTTTAATACTTAATTATTTAACCGCAAAGAGCACAAAGGTATCGCAAAGAACGCAAAGTTATAAATACTTGGTTTACATTTCCTTGTGAACTTTGCGTAATTTCTCTGCGAACT
>JACREX010000253.1 GCA_016212695.1 Bacteroidia bacterium | reverse complement strand
CTTTGGCATAAATAGTGTCGCCATAAATGTTGCCTCCTGAAACTGTTCCGAAAGAACCATCGCCGCGTAAGTAAGTATTGGGGTTATTATTAAAATTCAGTTTCTGAAAACAGCCATCATTGTTAAAAGTTACAATACCATTATCCGAACCTGCAAAGGCAGGGTTTGTGTAAGCCCCTGCATTAATATTATTTGCAGTGATGGTTCCTGTAATGTTCAGGCTGGCTCCGCTGATTCCTGTGGTGGTGGTGATATTGTTTGCGTCGAAATCAACCGTTCCTGTAGGCGAAACTATTTTTTTTACTGTGAGTATGTTCCCTACAACAAGGTTCGATACCACATTGAAATTACCGATCTTTCCGTCGCCGGCAACATCAAGCATGCAGGTTGGAGCAGTAATGCCAAGACCGAAATAGCCAAATGGAGTGAACACGGCCTTTTGAGTGTTATTTGTTTTGATTATCAACGGGAAATTGTTTATTGTCCCAAGTGCTGCATTGCCTGAAACTGTATTGCAGCCAACACTCCATTTCTCACCGCTTTGTGAAAAAGCAGTAAAAGAAACAAAGAAAAACAAGATGCTTAAAATTATGCGAATACTTTTATTCCTCGCATAGAACATGCTTTTTGATTTCATACGTTTACGGTATTAAATTATTTCTAAAATGTTTACAGAATAACGATTTGAAAACCTGTGCTAAAGAAAATGGTACATAAAACATTACAAATTTACAGAAAAAAGAAATGAAGCCTCGTATATTATGAATAATTTTTCAACAAAAAACATGTTTGACAACACAGGAATAGATTATAGCTTGTCAGTGGACTAAACAGCCGGAACGGCTGACATTTAATTTATTATTTCATTATTGGCAGCGAAACATAAGGTATAGTGGAAAACATAAGCAGGCAAGTTAACCGCAAAATGTACAAAACCAAACCGGTTGCAGTATAATATCAGAGTCAGTTGATTTTTTCCGCCATTTCAAGACCCACTTTTATTCCGGTTTCATTTTCAGGAATCAGGTGATGATGTCTTGATGGCAATGATTTCTGAAGACCCTTGATGACATTTTCAAGTTTTACGATAGGTTTAACTTTCAGGTAAGCGCCAAGAACAATCATATTAAAAATTTTTGTGTTACCCATCTTGGCTGCCTCTTCTGATGCATCAATTTTATAAATCTGAATATCTTTGCGCGTAGGGTGTTTTGTAATCCCGTGCGGATCATAAAGGAGCAAACCCCCGGCTTTTACTGCACTCTCAAATTTATCCATTGACTGTTGATTGAGAATTATAGCAGTGTCAAATTTTGAAAGTATCGGCGAACTGATTCTTTCATCACTTAATATTACAGTTACATTTGCAGTTCCTCCCCGCATTTCAGGTCCATACGATGGCATCCAGCTCACTTCCTGTTCCTGCATAATCCCTGAATACGCAAGAATTTTCCCCATTGAGAGAACGCCTTGTCCCCCAAATCCTGCAATGATAATTTCTTCTGTCATTTTTTTATTTACGATTAGAATTATTAGTATTACGAATTACAATTTATGATTTGGAATTTAAACTTCAAACTTGAGCTTTCTCCGAAAAGTAATTTTTTTATAAATTGGAATAATGGAATGTTGGAATAATGTTCTTTCCTAATATTCCATTTTTCCATCATTCCAAAATATCGGACTTTTCAGAGTGGACTCAAACTTCAAACACATACATCATACTACTTTTTTTTCAGGTACTTTAATATCTCCAAGCGGATAAAACGGGAACATGTTTTCAGCCATCCATGTATTGGACTGATTAGGTGTCATTTTCCATCCGGAAGGACAGTTGGAAACAATTTCAACAAAACATAAACCGTTATTTTGATTCTCCATAGCAAACCGAATCGCTTTTTTTGCTTTCCTGACATGATTGGGTGTGTGTACAGCCTGACGCGTAACAAAATAAGTTCCCGGAAGTTGAGCTACGAGTTCTGTAATTTTAAGAGGATTTCCCATTCTTTCAGCATCACGTCCGTAAGGGCAGGTCGAAGCTTTCATCCCGATAAGAGTTGTAGGCGCCATTTGTCCTCCTGTCATTCCATAGATGCCGTTATTAATAAAAATAATGGTAATTTTTTCTCCCCTGTTGCTTGCATGAATAGTTTCAGCCGTTCCGATTGCAGCAAGGTCTCCATCGCCCTGGTATGTAAATACGTATTTGTCAGGGTTTAGTCTTTTAATACCTGTTGCCAAAGCCGGCGCGCGTCCGTGGGCAGCCTGAATCATATCAACATTCATAAATTCATAAGCCAGAACTGAACATCCTACCGGTGCAATTCCAATAGTCTTTGACTGAATATTCATTTCTTCAACCACTTCCATCAAAAGCCTGTGAACTGTTCCATGACCGCAACCGGGGCAAAAGGATAAAGCCTTATCAGTTAAATGGTCTGTCCTTTTATAAACTATATTTTTTTCCTGAATTATATCTTTTATGTCCATTGATTATCCTCCTATTAATTTATTTTTTAAAGCGCTAACAATTTCTTCGGGAGAAGGGATCATACCTCCCATTCTTCCGTGAAAAGCAACAGGAGTTTTTCCCATCACAGCCAATTTAACATCTTCAACCATTTGGCCTGCATTCATTTCAACAGTCAAAATCCCTTTAACCTTACCAGCAAGCCCGGATATTTGTTTTGAAGGGAAAGGATATAATGTGATTGGCCTTAACAAACCCGCTTTAATACCGTTTGCACGCGCCAGTTCCATAGATTTCTGGCATATTCTTGCAACTGATCCGTAAGCAATAAGGATATAATCAGCATCGTCACATTCAATTTTTTCAAACATGAGATCTTCTTCCATTCTCTTAAATTTTTCCTGAAGTTTCCGGTTGTGTTGTTCCTCCACTATTGCTTCAAGATAAAGAGAGGTTATAATATTTCTTTCTCTGTTCGGAGTTTTACCTGTGGTAGTCCAGGGATACTTCTTTATAATTTCCTCATCTGTTATACGGGGCTGCTGATCAAAAAATTGAACTTTCTCCATCATTTGACCTATGATACCATCAGCCAGTATCAATACAGGATTTCTGTATTTAAAAGCCAGTTCAAATCCTAATTTTGCAAAATCAGCCATTTCCTGCACTGATGAAGGTGCAAGTACAAAAAGTTTATAGTCGCCATGGCCGCCGCCTTTTACCGCCTGAAAATAATCACCCTGAGACGGCTGTATAGTTCCTAAACCGGGTCCGCCGCGAATAACATTCAAAATCACACATGGAAGTTCTGAACCAGCCATATACGAAATTCCTTCCTGCTTCAGGCTGATACCCGGGCTTGATGATGAAGTCATGACTTTTTTCCCGGTACATGCAGCTCCATAAACCATATTTATCGCAGCAATTTCACTTTCTGCCTGTAACACTACCATTCCTGTCCTTTCATGCGGCTTTTGAGCCATCAGGTATTCCAATACTTCAGACTGGGGTGTAATAGGATACCCGAAATAACCATCGGCGCCTGCACGAATAGCAGCTTCCGCGATAGCTTCGTTACCCTTCATTAATTTATATTCTTTCATTATCTTTAGAGTTTAGAATTCAGAATTTTTTTACCACGAAGGTCGCAAAGGGTTTCACTAAGCGCACAAAGTATAATAAATTTTTTTTGTGTCCTTTGTGATGCAGTTTGCCTTTGTGTAACTTTGTGGTTATTCATTTTTAGAATTTATAATTTTATTCTTTTACCCTGTAAACAGTAATTACTCCGTCTGGGCAAACAATTGCACAATTCATACAACCGGTACAGGCATCAGGTTTATCCATAAAAGTGTAATGATACCCTTTCCCGTTAACTTCTTTTGTCAAACCGATCACATCCTGCAGACAAGCCGGAATACACACTTCACAACCTTTGCATTTTTCTATATTTACAACGATTGCTCCTTTTACCTTCGCCATTATATCAAGATTTTAATTTTTTAAACTTCCAAAGTTTATATATTTTTTTTAAATTTCATAGAATTTTTATCATAAAAAAAACTCTTTTAAAACAAAAACACTTTACAGGAAATAACCATCTTTTCTTACAATCAAAGCGCCCTCATAGGAGTCGCGGACTTTGAGTACCTTTGGAACATATAATGACTTCACTATTCTTTCAGCTACCTCCTGTTTAGTAATATCATCATACTGGTTAATACTCATTTTTGCCGCTGCAATATGTTTCTCCTCCAATTCCCCGGTCATGCCGCCGGATATTATGGCAGGCATATAATAAATGCTGCGAATACCGGAACTTCGGGCTTCATATGCAAAACTGGCTGCAAATCCATGCAATCCCTTCTTTGACTGAACATAGGGTGATGAACCTGTAAACTGTGCTTCTTCAGCAACAGAGCCTACATATAATATTACATCCGAGATTAACTTTTTTAATCTTTTTGTGATTTCCACCGGAGAAAATTGGTTGATTTGAGAAACCTCTTTTAATTTCGCATCAGAGACATCTGTCGCCCTTACCAGGCCCCCCGAAATAGCGGAAGTATGAACAAGAAAATCAATTCTGCCATATTTATTTGTAACAAATGAAATCAGGTTATCAACTTCCGTAACAACAGCAAAATCAGTTTTTAGAAACTCATAATTGATAGCATATTTTTTTAATTCATCTTCAAGCTTTCCGGCTTTTTCTTTATTCGAATTATATGTTAGAATCAGTTCGCAACCTCTCTTTGCAAGTTCCTTACTAACTTCAAACCCTAAACCGCCTGTACATCCGGTAACCAATGTAATTTTTCCTTTGAGATCCTCTTTAATATCGTATGAACCGGTTTTTTGAATTTTACCCGGCATTACATAGGTAAATGCGCCATAAATTCCTCCGACGCCGGCCGTTGCAGCTAATATTTTCATACCCGGTTTAAGCCTGTTTGCTTTTTGTAAAAGCGAGAACCCAAGTGGTATCGTTGCCCCGGAAACATTTCCATAATCATATTGAACATCCTGATAGAGTTTATGCAGCGGGATATTTAATTTTTCAGCGCATTCATGTAAAATGGCATTGCCTGTCTGATGCGGTATCACCATATCAACATTGTCTGCTTTCCATCCTGTTTCATCAAGGATAATCCTGCTGACATGCGGTATGTTGGCTGTAGCCCGTTCTTTAATAACAACATCATCCATATATAAATTCCATTCTTTATCGACCCCTACAAAATCAATCATTTTAATATCCTGCAGATTTTTTATTTTAATAATACCTTCAGGTTGCTCGCCATCTGCTTTACTTATAACGATGGCAGCCGCGGCATCGCCAAATGTAACAAAATTCACATAATGAGTGAGGTTCCACAAAAAGCTTGACATGGTTTCCGAATGTGCAATCACAATATTTTTCACTTCCGGATTACACATCATATAATTCAAAGCCCGCTCGAGGTTCAGCATGAAACCGGAACATCCGGAAGCAATAGTCATGGTTGGGTTCTGATTGGAAAACTTAGTAAAGAAACACTTTGCTGTAGCCGCTAATCCCGGGGCCTGTTCCGGTGAAGATACCGTACTGAAAAACCAGGCATCTATTTTTTCAGGATGAATACCGGCATCCTGAAGTGCATTATCAACGGATTTCACTGCAAGATCAAGAGATGTTTCATAGTTCTGAAAATACTTTTCACCGGGTGGAAAGGGAGATACATGATGCCTTGAACGAAATCCCATTTTGTATTCTGCAAAATATGAAAAAGGGCTCACTCCCGGGTGCTTTTCCAAAAAAGTTTTATAATTTTTACCGGATACTATTTTATCTTCCCGGAAACCTTTTAAATAATTATTTTTTGCAGCAAGTTCAAGTTCGTCATTAGTTATAATGTATTTCCCGGCAGCATGTCCGAACCCGGTAAAAATATAATTCTGATACATTTTTTATGATTTATGTTTTATGATATTAGCTTTTAGTTATTCGCCTTTTGACATTCAACTTTTTCAACCTTCTATACTTTGCACGGGATAAATTATTACATTCATCCAAAGCCCCAAATCCCAAGCCCAAAGTTTCAAGAACCAAGACCAGCGCTGCAAACCCTCTTTGAATTTGGGGCTTGAGATTTGGAATTTGGGACTTTATAAAATGTACGGTTTTATCCCGTTTTTAACATTAACCAAAGTACCCATCTCGTCTGACAAGTAATGATGCTTCCCTGGAGTCATACACTTTCTGCACTTTCAGAATATAAAGCGAACGTACAATTCTGTATGCGACATCGCGAACATCAAGTACTTCTTCCTGATTTATGCCCATCATAATATTATATTGTAACTTATCATCCAGTTGCTTTCCCATTCCACTGTTGATAATACCGGGCATGTAATAAATAGTACGAATTCCTTTTGCTGCTGATTCAGCAGAAAAATTAACAGCATAACCATGCAATCCTTTTTTAGACTGAACATATGCTGCTGAACCCGGAAACTGGGCATCTTCTGCAACCGATCCGATAAATAAAACAACAGATTTAACCAAATGTTTAAGTTGTTTTGTGATCTCCACAGGGGCATTTTCATTTACCTGAGAAACAACATTGGAGTCCTCGTCTGACACATCGCCTGATTTCAAAACAGGGCCTGTGATTCCGGTAGTGTGAACTAAGTAATCAATTTCGCCAATCGAATTTTTAACCGAAGAAATTAAACTATTCACTTCGGCAGGCTTGGAAAAATCTGCATTAAAAAAAGAGTACCCTGCTTTAAAATTCTTCAGTTCATTTTCCAGGGCTATGCGTTTTTCCTCGTGAGAATTATAATGTAAAATCAACTTACAACCTTTTGCAGCAAGCTCCCTGCATATTTCAAAACCTACAGCTCCGGTGCTCCCGGTAACTAAAGCAGTTTTTCCTGTAAGTTCCTTTCCATAAAGCGCGCTTGTTGTTTTTTTATAAAAATCATCCTGTATTATGTAAGTATAAGCTCCAAATTCACCTCCCAATCCAGCCGTGGCAGTAAGAAGTTTCATACCCGGTTTGATCTTCTTTTCCTTTTTCAATAATGATAAACTCAAAGGTATTGATGCCCCTGATAGATTCCCATGATTTTTTTGTACGTCCTGATATATCTTTCGCAATGGAAAATTCATTTTTTCTGCCGCACCATGAACAATCGCATTCCCGGTCTGATGAGGAATCATCAAATCAATCTCATTCAAATTCCAGCCCGATTTTGCAAGCGCTTCCCTGCTTACATCACTGATGTTAATAATTGCCCTGTCTTTCACAATACCGGCGTCCATATATAAATCGCCCTGTTTGTTTGCTCCAAGAAAATCAATCATATAAAGATCTTCATGATTGACAACAGAAACGACGCCCTGCTCCTTATCTGAATGAACCCTGCTTAAAACAATGGCTGCAGCTGCATCGGCAAAAGTCGCATAAGGAACAAAATCAACCAGACGCCGGATAATTTCCGACATCACTTCTGAATGACCAATGATAATGTGTTTTGCATCAGGATGGCATTTGAAATATTCAATTGCTCTCTGAATATTGATATTAAATCCGACACAAGCTGATGTTACTGTTGTGCAGGTAATATTGTTATTGATATTAACAAAATAACATTTAAGAATTGACGCTATTCCGGGAGCCTGTTCTGTTGGAGTAGCAGTGCTCATAAACCAGGCATCAATTTCCTCGGGGTGAACCCCGGAATCTTCGAGAGCATTTTCTACCGCCTTCACAGCAAGGTTTAATGTGTTTTCTGCCGCTTTGAGTTTAGTTTTAGTAGGTGGAAAAGGCGCTACATGATTACGTGTTTTAAAACCCATCTTAAATTCTGCCAAAAAAGAAAAAGGGCTGATGCCCGGATTGCTTTTCAGAAATTCTTTATACGCTTCGCTTTCTCTGACCCTGTCAGAGTTGAATCCTTTTAAATAGCCCTTTTCTGTCGCAGCTTCCAGATCGTCATTTGTTATGGTAAATTTCCCCAGCGCATGGCCAATACCGGAAAATACGTAGTTTTCTATCATTTCCAATTATCTGTTTTTTTATACCCGTTTTTTTTTCAAACCTACATGATTTTTTGAAATATACAAATACCTGGGATTAGTTATTTTAATAATTTCAAATTGATAAATATTAATAAAAAAATATTTTGACTTGGTTGATTAAATTTTAATTTTGCAGGAAGGCGATATACTCCTTTTGCTTAGGGAATATCGCTTATTAAATTAATTCTCATAAATCTTTATTTTACTGAAATTATGTATATATCTGATTTTAATTACTTACGACCGCGACATTTACAAGAAGCCATTGATATTCTTGATAAAAGTCCGGATGGAATCCTGCTGGCAGGCGGCACCGACCTATTGGTTGAAATTAAAAAAGGACTCCGCAAGCCAAAAGAAATTATTTCACTGACTCAGGTTAAAGAATTAAAAGAGATTACCAGCGATAACAATAATCTGTATATTGGAGCAGGCGCTACTCACAATGAAATCATCAATTCTCAGATAGTTAACAAATTTTATCCGGTTATTGCACTTGCCTGCTCAAAAATAGGCTCTGAACAGGTCAGGAATTCTGCAACAATAGGAGGAAACCTGTGTACCGGCGCTTCCTGCTGCGATTCAGCGCCTGTTTTAATTGCAGTCGGCGCTTCAGTTGAAGTTCATAATGCAACAGATGTTAAAACAATACCCTTAAAAGATTTTTTCGTTTTCAACAAACTTACTGTTTTAAAGAAAAATGAAATTGTAACCAGGGTAATTGTTCCATTACCAAAGTCAGGAACCGGTACACATTATGAAAAATTGGGATTACGTGAAGCAGCATCTATCTCTGTAGTTTCCGTAGCTGTAAAAATTGAATCTGATGGAGTTAAATGTATCAATGCATCTGTTATAATTGGCGCGGTTGCTCCGACTCCGCGAATCAGTGAAAAGGCAACCAATGCCATAACCGGCAAAAATATTAAGGATATTCTTAATAATACTGAAATACTTGAACAAGCCGGGCAGGGCGCTTCTGATGATTCAATTCCAATCTCCGATATCAGAGGCGGTGCACAATACAGAAGAGATATTCTGAAAGTACTTACCAAACGTGCAATAATTCAGGCAATACAGTCAATCACAAAATAAATATTCAGTTCCGATGAAAAGATTAATAAATTTGAATGTCAATGGCGTTGATTACGAAGTAGCGGTAAAAACCGGTGCAACACTCCTTAACACTCTTCGTGACGAACTTAAACTAACAGGCACAAAAAAAAACTGCGAACTTGGCGACTGTGGCGCATGTACTATAATACTCGACGGGAAAGCTGTTAATTCATGTATCATTCTTGCAATTGAAGCTGATGGGAAGAAAATACTAACCATAGAAGGGCTTGCAAAAGGAGAAGAGCTTCACCCTATACAACAGGCTTTTATTGAGAAAGGCGCCATTCAGTGCGGATATTGTACACCGGGAATGATTATGCGAACCAAAGCTTTTCTTGACGAATACCCTGATGCTACCATAGAAGAAACAAAAAAAGTTTTAAGCGGAAATTTATGCCGTTGTACAGGTTATACCAAAATCATTGAAGCTGTTGATACAGCAAAGGATTATATCAAAGGGAAAGAAAGAAAAAAGATAGAATTCCATTCGCAAAAATCTGCGGTAAATCTTTCTGTTGTCGGTAAAAGATTTCCCAAAATTGATTCACCCGATAAATCTACCGGAAGGGCATTGTTCACAGATGATATTACATTGCCGAACATGATTTACGGGAAATTATTGTTAAGCCCCGTAGCGCATGCTAATATTAAATCAATTGATACATCTGCAGCATTAAAACTTCCTGGAGTAAAAGCAATACTAACCGGCGATGATGTGCCGGATGTAACATGGGGAACTTCTCCTGCACGTTATGATGAATATATTCTTGCAAAAAAGAAAGTGCGTTTCGTTGGCGATGTTGTTGCCGCTGTAGCTGCTGTTGATGAAGAAACCTGCTACAAAGCCATTGAACTGATCAAAGTTGAATACGAAGAACTCCCTGCAGTTTTTGATCCTTTTGAAGCAATGAAAGATGGAGCTCCAAGATTGTTTGACGATAAATATGAAAATAACATTAACACACATGTTGATCACCATTTCGGAGATATTGAGAAAGGTTTTGCGGAAGCAGACCATATAAGGGAGGAAAGATTTGCCGGAAACAGAACTTATCAGAATCCTATGGAACCTCACTGTTCTATTGCCGAATGGGATCGTCATGGAAGAGTTACGCTTTATACAGCAACCCAGGTGGTTCATTATGTACATCACCAGCTTTCAAGAATTCTTGACTTACCGCTAGGCAATATCCGGGTGATCATGACAAACTGTGGAGGAGGTTTTGGCTGCAAAGCAGCAACCAATACGATTGAAATAATGTCAATCTTTCTTGCAAAAGAAACAGGATGTCCTGTAAAAATGAGATTCAACAGAGAAGAAATGTATCTTTTCGGCCGCGGCCGTCATAAACAATATATTGATTTAAAGATCGGCGTTAAAAAAGATGGAACCATTACTGCTGTTAAACAAAAAGCAGTTCTTGAAGGAGGCGCCTATTCGAGTTTTGGCATTGTGTCCACTTATTATGCCGGGTCAATGCTTCCCACTCTTTATAAATTTGATAATTTTAAATATGACGGGTACAGGGTAAATACCAACCTTCCGCCCTGCGGCGCTTTCAGAGGTCATGGATGTCCTCACCCGAGATTTGCCTTTGAATCATTATTGTCAATGATTGCCGATGATATAGGAATGGATCATGTTGAAATCAGACTGAAAAATGCTATGACACCGGAATATCATACCTGTAATGACCTTGATATTCATTCCTGTGAATTTAAAGCCTGTATTGAGGAAGTCCGGAAAAAATCAGGATGGGATAAGAAAAAAGGTAAGCTGCCAAAAGGAAGAGGAATAGGAATTGGATGTGGTGGATTTGTATCAGGCGCCGGTTACCCAATCTACCGATCAAAATTTCCACATTCCAACGCTATGATTAAAGTTGAGGAAGATGGTTCGAAAGCTGTATTATTTATCGGCGACGCTGATATAGGACAGGGTTCAGATACCGTACTTGCTATGGCTGCATGCGAAGCAATGGGAATTTCGTTAGACAGGATCGCAGTGGTTTCGGCTGATAGTGATCTTACTCCGATAGGTTTCGGCGCTTACTCAAGCAGGGTTACACTCATGGGAGGCAATGCTTCAAAAATGGCAGGAGAAGAAGTGAAAAAACAAATTTTTTCTTCTGCATCTGAGTTAATGAAAATAGATGCTGATAAGTTAGATGCAAAAGAAAATAAAGTATTTGTGAAAGAACACCCTGAGACCTTTATTAAATGGGAAGAAGCAGCATTTAACTTTTTCTCAAAAAGAGGTCCATTATTAGGAAAAGGTCATTATTCTCCTCCCGAAGGTTTAGGCGGAACATATAAAGGAGCGGCTGTCGGTACCTCTCCTGCCTATTCTTTCTCTGCCACAGTTTGTGAGGTCGAAGTAGATATGGAAACCGGAAAAGTGAAAGTCCTGAATTTCTGGGATGCACACGACTGCGGCACTGCCATCAATCCTATGCTGGCTGAGGGACAGGCTGAAGGAGCCGTTTTAATGGGTATGAGTGAAGTTCTTTTTGAAAATGAAATTTTTGATAACAAAGGTAAAATGCTGAATGCTGACCTTCATAATTACCTGATAGCGACTTCGGCAGATGTGCCTGATATCCATTCAACTCTTGTGGACAGTTTTGAACCTGAAGGTCCTTATGGCGCCAAGGAAATCGGTGAAGGCGCCACTTTGCCGATTCTTGGGGCGCTCGCCAATGCCATCACTGACGCTATCGGAGCAAGAATTTTTGAATTACCTGTAACACCAGAAAAAGTGATGGAAGCAATACGGAATAATACGTGATTTCCCGCAATATTTTTTTTATTCTTTAAATATATTGTTAAAAAATTTTTCGAAAAAAAAAAATAATTATTTTTGCGGACGTGATTAAAATTTTAAAAAGAAAAATCTTAAAAACATGAAAGAAGATATTTGGATTAATACTTCTTGCGGCGGTTGCTACGCACAATGTGGCATCAGGGTACACCGGGTTGACGGAGTAATTGTTGACATTGAAGGAAACCCTGAAACTCCTGCCGGCAGCGGAAGAATATGCGCTAAAGGATCCTCCCAGCTTATGACACTTTATGACCCGCACAGGATTAACTATCCTGTAAAGAGAACAAATCCACAAAAAGGAGTAGGCGTTGACCCAAAATGGGAACGTATCTCATGGGAAGAAGCTATGAATACTATCGTAGCCAAACTGAAAGCAGTTTATGACAAAGATCCGCGGGGGGTTTTCTGGCAGGCAACTACAGTGCAAACCAGTGAAATCCGTTTCGCAGTACCTGCTTTTATGAAAGCCTTCGGATTCAAAAACTACTGGGTTTCAGGAGGAGGTCTGTGGTGTGGTAACGGCGCCCATTTTATGAACGGTATCATGCATGCTGCATGGTCTGTTATTCCTGACTGGAATTACAATAACTATACAATATATTTTGGCTGCTCCAAAGGTCATGGCGCCGGACATGCCGCCCTGCAAAGCGCTCAGTTTGTAGCAGATGCCAGGGCACGCGGAATGAAAGCCGTTGTCTTTGACCCCTTCCTCTCAACCCAGGCGTCAAAAGGCCATGAATGGGTGCCCTGCATTGTCGGAACCGACGGCGCTGCAGCCCTCGGTATGATTAATGTCATACTTAATGAATTAAATATCTGGGACGCTGAATACCTTAAACTCAAAACAAATGCAGCCTACCTTATTCAACCCGATGGACATTACAAAAGAGATTCAAAAACAAACAAACCCCTGATATGGGATACCAAAGACAATAAAGCCAAAATTTTTAATGATGAATCCATCATAGATTTCGCTCTTCTTGGTGAATTTGAAGTTGACGGGACAAAATGTGTCCCTGCATTCCAGTTGTTCAAAGAACACGTTAAAAAGGAATACCCTCTTGAGAAGGTATCAAAAATAACTTCTGTGCCTGTTTCAACACTGCGCCGGGTGGCAAAAGAATTTGCCGAACATGCTCAGATTGGCAGCACCATCGTTATTGATGGCAAAACACTTCCTCTCCGGCCATCCGCTGCAATATTCTTCAGAGGAAGCCAGGGACATGTCAATTCCGGATGGACCTGTTTATCAATTGACCTTATGAATCACATTGTAGGCGCCTGCGATGTTCCTGGCGGTGTTATGGGACACGGAGCTCCCGTCAGTTTTGGTTATCCTGCAACTGGAAAACCCAATACAGTTCCCTATCCATGTGAAGACGGTCTTATGATCGTCAAAGGATGGGTTTATGACCATAAACCTTATCCTCTTGCTGAACCTAAACCGCCAACAAGACTCGACTTACATGATATGTTCCCCTGTTCGGTTTATAATGCATTTACTATCTGTTCACCGGATTGGGAAAAATACAGAAAACAATTCAAGATAGATTATGAACCTTCCATCATGATAAACTTCGGTTCAAATTCTGTCATGACCATGGCTAACGCAGAAGACGTGACTGAAAATTTCCTTAAAAAATTTGAGTTCATATTTTCTTTCAATATAATTCATAATGAATTTACCGAATCGGTTGCCGACATTGTTCTCCCGGATACCTGCTTCCTTGAAAGATATACCCCCTGCGTTACTTTTCCGTCAACATTCTGCCACCCTACAGGTATGGATCACTGGGTATGGCAAATCAGACAACCTGTCGTTGAACCTTTGTATGAACGCAGAGATTTTAATGAAGTAATGCTTGAAATTTCTAAAAAACTTGGAATCCAGCATAAATATTACGAGGCCATTAACAATCTTATTCCGGTCCGCTACGGGGGAGAAATGGAAGAAAAATACAAACTCGATCCTAAAGGCGATTATAAATGGTACGATATCTGCGACAGAGTGTTGAAAGACAGGTTAGGTGATGATAAGGGACTTGAGGAAGTAAAGAAAACCGGGCTGGTGAAGTGGAAAGCAAAAGTTGAAGAAACATATTGGAGATGGTTCGTTCCTGTAAGAGTGCCTATTTATTTTGAATACTTTATTGATGCCGGGAAAAAACTTCGTAAGGTAACAACAGATTTCGGCAGACCCGATATGTTCGATATGTCTTTCTTTAGTCCCCTGGCACAGTGGAACCCATGCCCTTCACATACCGAAACCAATCCCGAATATGATCTTTGGGGATTCTCATGGCGCCCTTCTTTCCATACCCAATCCTCCACACAGTGTAATCCCTGGCTTGATGAAATATCAGTAAACGACCCTTTCGTGTATTTTATTCAAATTAATGAAGAAACAGGTAAGAAGAAAGGGCTGAAAGACGGAGATATGATATGGGTTGAGAACACCATAGGAAGAAAGATTAAAGGACCTGTTAAGTTAGTTCAGGGAATGCATCCTCAGCACCTTGGAATTGCCGGATGCCACGGCCATTGGGCAAAAGGACAACCTGTATCAAAAGGCAAAGGACAGTTCTTTGACGATCTTATTATCACCGATGAAGCCCATACGGATTCGTTAACCCTGGGTTCTGATGCTTGTGTAAAATTAAAAATCTATAAATGCAACGAATAAAGGTAAATTGTTTGATGTTTGACGTTAGATGTTTGATATTTTTGGATTCAACTTCCAACCTCAAACTTCTAACTTCTAACATAAATCATAAATCTAAAATCGTAAATCTAAAATGACAAAGTACGGTATTGTTATTGATCTGAAAAGATGCTACGGCTGTTATTCCTGTACCGCAGCATGTAAAGCGGCAAACAACACGCCTATGGGAGTTGATTTTGCCAAGTGTATTTCCGGCGAAACAGGGACTTTTCCCGCCGCCCTCCGTCAGATGCTACCAACACTTTGCATGCAATGCGAAGACCCGGAATGTATGAAGGTCTGCCCTACCGGCGCTACCCTGCAAAATGAATTCGGTATAGTTACCGTAGATAAAAAAATATGTATGGGTTGCGGGTACTGTATGATGGCTTGTCCTTACGGGCAACGGTATAAAGTTTCCGGTTGGAAAACCTACTTCCCTGAAGCACCGGGAGAAGAGCTTGACGCATATCAGTCTTATGCCAAAACCAGATGGGAAGGAAAAAATGGTTATGGAATCGCTGCAAAATGTGATTTTTGCTATGAACGTGTGCAGGATGGAAAACAGCCTGCCTGTGTCCAGTCCTGTCCTGCCAAAGCGCGTACTTTTGGAGATATCAATAACCCCGAAAGCGAAGTATCAATTTTAATCAGAAGGGATCGCGGTTTCCAACTCAATCCAGAATTCGGTACTAATCCTTCAGTGTATTACTTACCTTCAAGATAAAATTCTAATAAGGATAAAGAATTTTGGGTCATGGAATTTGAAACTTATAAATGACGATTAACTTTTAACTATTAACTCATAATATAAAGAAAGTATGAAAGCACAAACAAAATGGAGTTGGCTCATTGCGTTTTATCTTTTCCTAGCCGGTATGGGCGCAGGAACTTATTCGGCAGGTGTTATTGCTGATTTTGCCGGATGGACACCCGGTATTTCAAAAACCGGAATCCTGTTAGGATTTCCATGCGTTCTTATAGGGTGCATGGCGCTTATTATTCACCTTGGCAAACCTGCAAACTTCTGGCGGGCTTTTATGAGACCAAGCACCTCATGGATCGCCCGGGGAACAATAATACTTACATTTTTCCTGATCATTGATTTTCTTCATATAATTCTTTGGATATGGCCCTTTGGTGATGTAATGACAAATTCTGTCGGACTTAGATATTTTATTAATTTATTAGGGATCATTTTTGCCTTTGGAACTATGATCTATACAGGGATCCTCCTCGGAGCATCACGTCCTATTGCCTTCTGGAGTACCTCTATGCTTCCTTTACTTTTCCTTATATCTGCATTGTCCACCGGATTCATGGCAGTAATCCTGTCTTTTTCATTTATCGGAGGTCGAATGGAAGAATTAGCCTTCTTGGAAAGAATGGATATCATCCTTATCATTCTTGAAATATTAATCATCGCTTTTTATCTCCAGGGAACTCACCGTGTTTCTGAATCACGGGCATCGGCAAAGCTTGTTCTCAGAGGATCCGTCGCCCCTTTGTTCTGGTTAGGCGTTGCTTTTCTGGGTTTACTCCTTCCGCTTGTCCTTGATCTGACAGGAATCTTTGCATGTACACAAACCGGGGCTCATATTCACGTCATTATAGCTTGTATCTCCGGCATTCTCGGCGGCCTGTTCCTCAGGCAAGTCATACTCTCCGGCGGTATTCATGCACCTCTTAAATCAGGACGGTTTGAATATGGGCTCACTAATGTATAGTTTCCCGCATTTATACCGGTTAAATATCCAAGCCTGCCAGGAGCGATAGCAAGGGATAAAAGTAAAAGGAATTGAAGAAAATTCTTTAATCTTTTATCCATGAGTACTACAAATTGGTCATTATTGGTTTACCTGCTGAGTAGTTAAAAAAACTTTACTATGTTATTAGATAACAAAAACGAACTTACTCCTCATCAACAAAAAACTGTATTCGGATATTTCGAAAAGTTTCTTTTACCTGATGGTCAGTTTGATTTTGTAACAGGTTATTTTACCATTAGCGCACTTGCGCGATTATATGATAAACTAAAACATCAAAAGGGATACAGAATTATTCTTGGTGATTTATTCTCTGCTCAACCAAGCAGAAAGAATATTATTGACATTATCAATCAAAAGCATTTGGTTAAAGAAGTGCTTAACTTAAAACAGGATTGCGAGAACGCAGTAAAGTTTTTGAAGCAGAGTTGCATGGAAGTAAAAACTGTTGATAAAAATTTCTGTCATGCAAAATCATACATTTTTACTAATCCGGATTTGTCGCGTCACAACGATCATTTTTACATTGTCGGTAGTTCAAACTTTACAGATGCAGGTCTAGGTATTCGCACATCTTCCAACATTGAACTGAACAAGATTATAAGCGGTGACGATGATAGTTTTGTAAAAGCCCAGCAATGGTTTAACCTGCTTTGGGAATCGAATGATATTTCCAAAGACAAAATCAAAAACGAAAAAGGAGAAGAAGAGTCATGCAAAGAATTTCTCATCAGATTGATTGCAGATTTCTTTGAAAAATATTCTCCCGAAATTCTTTATTACAAAACACTGTATGAACTTTTCAAAGATGACCTTGTTAAACTTGAATCGGATATAGCTGCTCAGAAAGATTTAATCCATTTGTCCGAAACTGTTGTCTTCAACAAACTCTACGATTTTCAGAAGAAGGGCGTGATGAGTTTAATAAGGATGCTAAATGAATATGGAGGAGCTATACTTGCAGATGCTGTTGGATTAGGGAAAACATGGAGCGCTCTTGCAGTGATGAAATATTTTGAACTGCAGGGGTATAAAGTTTTATTGCTGTGTCCGAAAAAGATTTCTAATAACTGGCTGCGCTTTTTAAAAAACAGGTATTCCATTTTTGAAGCAGATAAGTTTGAATATTTTATCCGTTACCATACTGATATTTACGATATGCGTATGAATAAAGACGGCATGACACTTTCCAATTTCAAGCGTTTCCAAAAACTGCTCATAGTCATTGACGAAAGCCATAATTTACGAAATGACGAAAGCGGGCGATATAAATTTCTTGTTGAAAATTTCTATACAAACATCGAGCGTAAAGCCGTAAAAACATTAATGCTCTCTGCTACACCCATCAACAACAAATTAATTGATGTGCGTAATCAGTTCAAGTTGATTGCTCACGGAAAAAATGATGGTTTTGCCGAAGCAGAAAGCATTCGTATTCCTTCCCTGAAAACAAAATTTGCACAGGCACAAAAAAAATTCAATGAATGGCAAATGCTGCCGGATAAACGTATCAGTTATCTGCGTTCACAAATTCCGGGTGAAATTTTTCAACTCGTTGATAAACTTGTAGTGGCGCGCACACGCAAACTTATAACAGAGTATCTTAAAGCTGATATTCATTTTCCTAAAGTGGCTGACCCTGATAATATATATGTTGGCGACTTCCCAATTCATCAACTGAAGGACATAGCTGACATCCTTGCATTATTAGGACAAGTGGGAATGACAGCATATCAGCCTGCCAAGTATATGAAGATAGAAAAGCCGTTGAAAGCGATTGAAGATGATAGAACGCGCCAAAAAGGCGTTGCCAAATTGATGCACATTCTCCTCATCAAACGTCTTGAGAGCAGTTGGTGGGCGTTCTGCAAAACTTTAAGCATTGTTTATGAATATCACCTGACAGTTTTAAAATCTGTAAAAGATAAGAGGGAAAAGAAAGAATTGATTCAGGAAAATGAAGAGCAGGAAAAAAACTGGACAGAAGTGTTTGAAGAAATGGAAATTGATGGAGTGGAGGAAATAGGAAAGAAAGACCCTGTAGAAGTAAGTAAAATCACGCAACCCGAAAATTTCATTGCCGACCTTGAACACGATTGTAAATACCTTAAAAAACTTCACGATAGTTTCAGCGAATTCGCCAGCCTGATGCGGAATAAAAAAGATGAACCCATTCCTGTGAAGAAGGATGAAAAGCTGAACAAACTTATTGCAAAAATTGAGGAGAAACGAAAGGAAAATCCTGACCGTAAAATAATTATCTTCTCTGTTTTCCGTGATACTGCAAAATATCTCTATGACCAATTACGTGTTCGCGGGTTTAAACGAATGGCGCTGATAACCGGAACAGAAAACCAATGCGATTACACTATTTACGGGAGAAGAGGCAAAGATGATTTTGAGCCGCTGGTAGAACGATTTGCACCTTATACCAAGCTTTACAAAGAAAAAGAATGGGAAGAACGTTATAAAGAGTGGAATGTTCCCCCACCCAAAAATTTTGAAGAATGGAATAAAGTTATCGTGCAGAATGATAAAGATACTTCCCGCGCACTTAATGAACCGATTGATTTATTGCTCGCCACCGATTGTTTAAGTGAAGGACAAAACCTTCAGGATGCCGATTGCCTTATTAACTATGATATACACTGGAACCCTGTACGGCTTATTCAACGCTTCGGGCGTATAGACCGTATTGGTTCGAAGTATGATGAAATTTGCGGAATCAATTTCTGGCCAGCCCCTTCAATGGATGATTTTTTAAGATTGAAAACGCGCGTGGAAGGACGCATGGCAGCAGGCACTTTATTCGGCATGGAAGTAAACAAGGTTTCAGAAACATTCCGCGAATGTCTCGACCAGATTGATGACATAATCCGCAACCAGAGCGAAAAAATGTTCCGGCAGTTGAAGATAAGCTGGGAAGATGTTGAAGGCAAAACCGAATCGTTTGGATTTGCTGAGTTGTCTTACGAACAATTCCGGCAGGAACTGATGGAACAATTGAGTAAAGGCAAAGGTCTTTACGAAAATATTCCTGACGGTGTTTATACGGGATTTAACTCACTCGCTCAATCAAAACTTTATGATTTCGGCTCAGGTATTGCCGGACTACTCGGCTATCCCGCCAGGAATGAAAACAACAATGAACATAAATACGAATACCTTGATCTCTTCTACATTTCACGCGATGGGAAAATGACGATTCTAAACAACATGGAAGTGCTTCTCGCTTTGAGAGAACATAAACTCACAAATCGTTTCGTTCCTCCTGAAATTGAAAAGCCATCTGAGGCAACAATTGCTGAACTCAAAACCATGATTGAAAAATGGATGAAGAAAAAATTTGAGACAGAAGATGTTGCTGCTGCTCTTGAGTTGTTTGACGGTGCAAAATCATCCGCCCCAAAAAAAGATGACACCATTCCTGTTGAGCGTTATCAGCTTGATAACTACGACCTCATCACATGGTTTGTAATTTCTAAAAACCAACAGTTCTAAATATCATCGTATGAATCTTAATTTCTTTCTGAATGAAAACTTGTACCTGGCGGGAAGAAAATTCTTTCAGCAAGAGTTGGGTATATGCTTGTCTCCTTCATCCGTTACCAATCTGCCTGCAAAAACTTTAATCGGTGATTACCTAAAAGGCAACGATGCTTACCTGTTAGACGAAATAGAAGAAGCATACCTGCTAGGCAAAGTTGACGATGATGCTCTGCAGGGAAAAAATGAAAAAGTCATTGCCTTAGATTTAGATACTGAAAGCAACAAAGATAGCGGCAACTATAACGGTATAATTGTATTTGCTATCCGCACCAAAAGTAAATCAAACACCCGTACCCGCACTGAAATAGCAAAACTCACCCGTGCTTTAAACCGCAGGGCAAAAGACAAACCTGTGGTGCTGCTTACTCTTTACGGTGCTCTTCTTTCTTACTCCACTGCCCAGCGGAGCGCATACAAACAGGAATGGCGCGAAGGTGAGCGCGTAGGCAAAATCACCATGCTCAAAGATATAAATCTTCAAAAGGTACATGCAGGGCATGAGCGTATTTTGCTTGATATGCGCATCAACCCGCTGCTTGTTACAAATTATGATGAACTATATGAGCACTGGAAAAAAGTGTTCAGCGTGCAGTTGCTCAATGAGCAATTTTTTAAAGATTTGGCTAACTGGTATTTCTGGGCTCAACAGTATGTGGAGTTTCCGAATGATAAAAATAAGGAAAAACAGAAAAATATTCAAATCAATCTTATTCGCCTTATAACACGGGTGATTTTCGTTTGGTTTCTGAAAGAAAAAAATTTAATAAACAAAAATTTATTTGAAGAATCGTTCATCAAAAAAATCTTAAAGTCGTTTGACCCAAATGGAGAAAAAACAAAATCATATTTCACCGCTATTCTCCAAAATTTGTTCTTTGCCACACTCAATCAGAAAATGGAAGAGAGAGAGTTTGCAGAAGACCACACGGGATTTTATAAAAAAGACCACGGAATAAAAAATGAATATCGCTACCCCGAACAATTCTCCATCACAAAAGATGAAGTAAAAAAACTTTTTAAAGAAATTCCTTTTTTGAATGGCGGTTTGTTTGATTGCCTTGATAAAGAAAATGAAGAAACAAAAAAGGTGGAATATGTTGATGGTTTCAGTCGTAATGTAAAGAAAACTCCCACTGTTCCCGATTTACTTTTCTTCGGAAAAGAACGGACACTTGACCTCAGCGAAGGATACGGTTACAAACGCAACAAAGAAAAATGCCGTGGACTACTGGAAATTTTCAACAACTACAAATTTACCATTGAAGAAAATACCCCTATTGAAGAAGAAGTTGCACTTGACCCGGAATTGCTTGGAAAAGTTTTTGAAAATCTTTTAGCGTATTACACTCCCGAAACTACAACCACGGCACGGAAGCAGACAGGAAGTTTTTACACTCCCCGTGAGATTGTGAATTATATGGTTGACGAAAGTTTGATTGCGTACCTGTCTCAAGTCGTCATTGCGAGGGAGGAACGACCGAAGCAATCTGCTTCAAATGATGAGATTGCTTCGCCTGCTGCTCGCAGTGACGTGGAAGAAAAGTTGAGGGTACTGCTTTCTTACTCTGAAGAATCGCACCAGTTTTCAAATGATGATGTTGAACACCTGATAAATGCCATTGATAACTGCAAAATTCTTGACCCCGCCTGCGGAAGCGGTGCATTCCCTATGGGCATATTGCATAAACTCGTGTATGTGCTTGGCAGATTAGATAAAGACAATGTACGTTGGCGTGAACTGCAAAAACGCAAAGCCATACAAGATACCGAAAAGGCGTTTAACATGGGCGATGTGAAACAGCGGGAAGAAAAACTGATTGAGATAAACGAAAATTTTGAAAACCACACCAGCAATTACGGAAGAAAACTTTACCTGATTGAAAACTGCATTTACGGCGTGGACATACAGCCCATTGCAACGCAAATAGCCAAACTGCGTTTCTTTATTTCGTTGGTGGTTGACCAGAAAGAAAAACCCGGAACAACTAACCGTGGCGTAAAACCATTGCCCAATCTGGAAACAAAATTTGTGGCAGCCAACACCTTGATTGGCTTGGACAAACCTCAGCAACTGGTTTTACGAAATCCTGAAATAGAAAAGAAAGAAAACGAACTGAAAGAACTCCGCCATAAATATTTTTCAGCTACAACACGCAAAGAAAAGTTACAATATCAAAACCAAGACAAAAAACTTCGGGAAGAAATTTCAAAACTCCTGGTAAACGACGGCTGGAACACTACAGTAGCAAAACAAATTGTTGCCTTTGACCCTTACGATCAAAACACTTTTGCTAACTGGTTTGACCCCGAATGGATGTTTGGATTGACACCTAATTATAATCAATCCAATTATCAAAGCGATGAAATAACTATATTGAACAAGCAGATAGAAACGGTCAACAAGCAAATTCAAACCATTAACCTTGCATTAGGGGTAAATAAAATTGACACTATCTTGAAACTTCAGTTTGTATCTGCCCACCTGCAAATAAACATTATTGAACAAGAGTTAGAAAACATTAAAAATAAAATTGCTGATATAGTTGGCGTTATAGAAAACAATGTGAATAATGTTGTTAAAGAACCGTTTGATGTTACTTATTTTGTTAATGCTTTGAACAAGAGCATTAAAGAATTAAATATAAAAATTGATGAGGTAAGTAAAGGATTAAAGCCACCACAAATCGGAAATGATGGTGTGTTTGATATTGTGATTGGAAATCCGCCTTATATTTCATATTACAGCAACACAGGTAGTTCCTTAACGGAAGCAGAAAGAAAGTTTTATTTAGACAATTACCAAAGTGTTGTAAAGATTACTGATAGAATAAATAGCATGAATCTCATGATTGAAAAAGGTATAAAGTTGCTAACTGCAAATGGGCATTTATCCTTCATAACAAATAAAACCATTGCTGTTTTACCATCTTATATTGAAGTAAGGAGATTCATACTTTCAAATACCAGAGTTGCGTATTTTGTTACAGATTTAGACCCTTTTGAAGCAATTGTTGATTGTGTCGTCTTTGGTTTGACAAAAGAATTTGCTTCTTATTACGAAATCAAATGGTTGAAAGGTGGCATTGAGAATTTTGAGATTAAAAATGTATCACCTTTTTTTTCTAACACAAAACTTGAATTTCATTTTTCTTCCCATCAAAACATATTAAGCAAAATAGAATCTGCAAAAAATAAACTTGAAGATTTGCTTACGATTAACCGTGGTGTAAACATTGGTGGTTGCTTTGATGATTTTTTAAGCGAAACAAAAAAATCAAACTCTTACTGGAAATATCTTGCTGGCACAAAAAATATTAATCGTTATTTTTTCAAGTGGTTTGAGGGGGACGGTTACATGAAATTTGATTTGAAACTTGAACAAGAATTAAGGAAGCAAGGCAAAACCCTTGTTTTAGGAAACCTTGATAGGTATAAACAAGAAAGATTATTTATTCCAGAATCAGGTCAGTACCTCATGGCTGCATATTGCAATGAAGAATATTATTCTGCTTATGGTATAATGGTTGGAACGACTACAAATAAAAACTATTCCATAAAGTATCCATGTGTACTTATTAATTCAAGATTGTTTACCTTTTATGCTGTTGAAAAGGAAATTCTTAGAAAAGGGAAAAAAGCCACACCGCATATTGGTGTTAAAGGGTTTAATGCAATTCCAGTTTATAAATTATCAAATTCTCAACAACAACCCTTCATCACCCTTGTTGATAAAATCCTCGCCGCTAAAGAAAAAAATCCCGAAGCCGACACGAGTGCTTTAGAAAAGCAAACAGATGAGATGGTTTACAAACTGTATGAATTGACGGAGGAGGAAATCACCATCATTGAAAATAAAAAATAAAATTATGTCAAATAAAAATCTTCAAATACGCAACAGCACAGCAGAGTTTTTAATTTTTACCTCACAGGCAGGCGAAAATACTATTGAAGTAATGGTGCAGAATGAAACCGTTTGGCTTACACAAAAAATGATTGCTGCACTTTTTGACAGCACCAAACAGAATGTTGGGCAGCATCTCAAAAAAATATTTGAAGAAGGAGAACTTCAGGAAGATTCAGTTGTAAAGAATTTCTTTACAACTGCCGCAGACAGCAAACAATACGACACAGCATTTTACAATCTTGATGCAATCATTTCTGTTGGCTACCGTGTCAATTCGCAAAAAGCCACACAGTTTAGGCAATGGGCTACTTCGGTGTTGAGAGATTTTGCCATTCGCGGTTATGTGTTGGATAAAGAGCGGTTGAAGAACGGAGCATTTTTAAGCAAAGAGTATTATGAAAATTTACTTGCTGAAATCCGTGAGATACAGGCAAGCGAAAGAAGGTTCTATCAAAAAATAACCGATATATATTCTACCGCTATTGACTATAAAGCCGATGATGAAACAACGAAAAACTTTTTTGCAACAGTTCAAAACAAATTACACTTTGCTATTCACGGACACACGGCAGCCGAGTTGATAATGAAACGAGTTAGCAGCAAAAAACAAAACATGGGTTTAACCACATGGAAAAATGCACCTGCAGGAAAAATCATTAAAACAGATGTGTCGGTTGCCAAAAATTATTTAACCGAAAAAGAAATAAAAAACCTTGACCGTTTTGTTACCATGTATCTGGACTATGCCGAAACACAAGCAGAACTGAATATCCCAATGACTATGAATGACTGGGCAGGAAAACTGAATGCTTTTTTACAGTTTAACAAAAAAGATATTTTGAGCAATACCGGTAAAGTAACACAAGCTATTGCCAAAGCATTTGCCGAAAGTGAATTTGAAAAATATAGGGTAATACAAGATCGAAATTATGAATCGGATTTTGACAAAGAAATAAAGAAACTTAAAAAGTAAGTTGATAAAATCCTATCCGCCAAAGCCCAAAACCCAGAAACCGGCACCAGCCCATTAGAAAAGCAAATAGATGAAATGGTTTACAAACTATATGAATAGACAGAGGAGGAAATAAAAATTATAGAAGGGGAAAAAATAAAACCATGAGCAACATAAAATTATTTGAAAGCAAGAAAATCCGCAGCCACTGGGATGCAGAAGCAGAGAAATGGTATTTCTCTATTGTTGATATTGTTTCGGTTCTTACCGACCAACCTGATCATCAAGGAGCAAGAAATTATTGGAAAGTGATCAAAAGCAGGTTGCTAAAAGAGGGAAATGAAACGGTTACAAATTGTAACCGGTTGAAATTAGTTGCTGAGGATGGCAAGTTGAGAGAAACCGATGTAGCCGATACCGAACAATTATTGCGGCTCATTCAATCAATTCCATCACCTAAAGCAGAACCATTTAAACAATGGCTGGCAAAAGTGGGCTACGAAAGAATTGAAGAATCGCAAGACCCTGAAATGAGTATTGACAGGGCAATGGAAAATTATTTAAAACTCGGCTACAGCAAAGAATGGATTAACCAGCGGATGAAAAGCATTGAGGTTAGAAAAGAATTAACCGATGAATGGGAAAACAGAGGAGTTAAAAAAGGACAAGAGTTTGCTACTCTCACTGACATCATTACACAAGCATGGAGCGGTAAATCAGTGAAGAAATATAAGCAACACAAAAATCTTAAAAAGGAAAATCTGCGAGACCACATGACCAACCTTGAACTGGTTTTGAATATGCTTGCCGAAGCCACCACAACAGAAATTTCAAAAGAGAAGAAACCGTATACTTTTGACGAAAATAAAATCATTGCCCGACAAGGTGGCACAATTGCCGGTAACACACGAAAAGAAATTGAAGCCAAAACGGGTAAAAAAGTGGTAAGCCCGCTAAATGCAAAACAACTGAAACATGGGAAGATAAGAAAAGAATTAGAATGAAATGGCTTACAAAAAAATATCAGACCCGAAACATCCGGTAAGTGTGGCAATGGAAAAAATGCAGGA
The DNA here is from genome assembly GCA_016212695.1 of Bacteroidia bacterium. Lineage (GTDB taxonomy): Bacteria > Bacteroidota > Bacteroidia > Bacteroidales > GWF2-35-48 > GWF2-35-48. The sequence continues at coordinate 6,179 of JACREX010000253.1, read as the reverse complement.
TGTGAAAATTATAGAAAGCAAAAAATAAATGTTATGGAAAATAATTATCAAAATATAATAAAGAATTAATTTATGAACCAACAAATCTGCGATTTAAAATATTTTCTCAGTCCCCGCTCCATCGCCATAATCGGGGCTTCAGAGAATTTTGCCAGCATCAGCGGTAAACCATTGCATTTTTTAATAGAACACGATTACAAAGGCAAAGTATTTCCTGTAAATCCCAAGTATGATACTCTCGGAGGACTTAAATGTTATAAAAGTGTTCTTGATATACCCGAACCTGTTGATCTGGCTCTTCTAGCGGTAAACTTCAAACAGGTTCTTCCCGCGTTAAAACAATGCGTGGAAAAAAAAATAAAATTCGCCACTATCTTTGCCTCCGGTTTTGCCGAATCAGGTGAAGAAGGCAGAATCATGCAACAACAAATAGCCGAACTGGCAAAAGAGTCCGGTATGCGTATTTGCGGACCCAACTGCCAGGGTTCGGTCGGGTTAAAAGATAAGGCAATCGGAGGCTTCAGCGCATCGCTTGGAGTGAAGCCGCTGAAAGTCGGACCAATCGGCTACATTACACAAAGCGGTGCCCTTGGATATTCGATTTTCAGCCTGGCACAGGAAGCAGGTGTTGGTTTCAGCTATGTCGCAAGCACCGGAAACGAGGTTGACCTTCACACGCTTGATTTCATGGAATACATTCTGGAAGATCCAGGCACAAAAATGATTATCAGTTACCTTGAAGGAATAAAGGATGGTAAGCAGTATGCCCGTCTCGCTGACCGGGCGCTGGAACTCGGAAAACCCATTGTAACATTAAAAGCAGGACGATCCGAAGTCGGACAAAAAGCAGCCTCTTCTCATACAGCCTCACTGACCGGTTCAGATGCTGTCTGCGATGCCTTCTTCCGGCAAAAGGGAATTATCAGATCTCATGATATAGAAGACATGATTGATGTTGCTGCCCTGATGCAAAAAATACCTGCTTTACCCGAAGGCAAGGGAATAGGTCTCATTACCACATCAGGCGGCGGCGGAATATTGATGGCTGACGAAGCATCCGATCTGAAATTAGACATCCCGGAATTAGACCCTGAAAGCAGAAAGATTATTATGGAAGTGATTCCTCCGTATGGTTCGGCTCTTAATCCCGTTGATGTAACTGCACAGGTAATCAATAAAGCCGAAGACTTTATGAAAGTGCTCCAGGTAATTGTTGCCATTCCTCAGATTCACGCTCTCGTTATTGTCATTACGCAAATAACCGGCGAACAGGGCAAGCAAATGGCTGAGGATATCGTAAAGATTTCAAAACTTACTCATAAACCTGTTACTGTAGCCTGGACTACCGGCGACCTCCTTGTTCGTGATCAATTGAAAATATTATCGGAAGGCGGGATACAGTTTTATAAATCACCCGTCAGAGCTGTCAGGGCAATGGGCGCCTTAATGAAATACAGTATTTTCAGAAAAGAAATTTTATCAAGAACAAAAGCTGACCCGGAAAAAGGGCTTGCCGGAAATATCCGTGAATCGGCGATTTCCTTCCTTACCAATAAACAACATAACCTCACAGAACATGAAGGTAAAGAGTTGCTTGCTCTGTATGGTATTCCGGTTACAAAGGAAGAAATTGCATCTTCAGAAGAACAAGTGGTCAGTATAGCGGAAACCATCGGTTATCCGGTTGCATTAAAAATCAACTCGCCGGACATTTTGCATAAAACAGAAGCAGGCGGATTAAAACTGAATATTAAAGATAAAACGGAATTAGTTTCAGCCTTTAACGAAGTATTGAAAAATGCCCGCAACTACAATCCCAAAGCTCAGATAAACGGCGTACTTGTTCAGGAAATGCTCAGCGGTGGTACAGAAGTGATCGTTGGAGTCAATAATAACCCTCAATTCGGTCCGGTAGTGATGTTTGGTCTCGGAGGTATTTTTGTAGAAATCCTGAAGGACGTTTCAATGCGTGTGGCTCCTCTATCTTTTGAAGATGCCCTGGAAATGATAAAAGAGATTAAGGGATTTAAAGTACTCGCAGGTGCAAGAGGGCGGGCAAAAGCCGATATTCAGGCTATTGCCGGCATACTGGTTAAGGTCAGCCGCATGGCTCTCGACCTGGAGACCCATATAGCGGAATTAGATATCAATCCGCTGTTAGTGATGCCTGAAGGTAATGGCGTTCGCGTTGCAGATGCTCTTGTTTTAAAAATATAACTGGTGGCAATATTTTTGAGGATAAGTTACACAAATAATCAGGAACTGTGCTATTATGAATGAGGAAATACAGATTGTTCTATGCTCCAAAGGAGACATACCTGAAGTTGTTTCAATTTCTCATGCCTTAAGTGCGGATGGACTTGTAAATGCGTTGAATACTGGGGAACTGCAAAAAGGTGGTGAAAATAATTATACCATTGTGGCAAAATTTGCTGATCAGGTTGTTGGATTTGCTGTATCTTCATACTCATGGGGAAAACTGCATATTGAAGAATTGGGTGTAAAAAAAGAGATGCAGAGAAAGGGGATAGGGAAAAAACTTGTTGAACATCTTATTACACATACAAAGAAAAAGAAACTTCCTGAAGTATATTGTGAAGTCAAGGCAAAAAATATTGCATCGCTGAAATTGTTTTTGAGTCTTGGGTTTATAGAGAGGTTATTTTTTTCTCTGAGCGATGACCCCTTTTATGGTTTGTATCTTCCAATATAATAATGAAATGTATAAAAAATTAAATATGACAGGTGTTATTTTAGCAGGGGGTAAAAACACCAGGATAGGCGGGAAATGCAAAGCTTTTATTCAGCTTAATGATACGAGTATTATAAGTACAACTATATCTACATTAGAGCAAATATTCAATAAAATAATAATAGTAACCAACAATCCTTCTGATTTTACTGCCTTTAAAAGTAAATATTCAATAATCACAGATAATATAAAAGACATCGGACCTCTTGGCGGCATACATTCATCGTTATATTATTGTTCTTCTGAAGCCATTTTTGTTGTACCCTGTGATATGCCCTATTTGAACAGGGAACTGATTGAAAAGCAAATTGAATTTTATAATAAATCTGATTGTGATGCCTTAATACCCAGGATAGGTACTTCCATTGAACCCCTTCATGCTATATATAAAAAAACAATTAACAACAGGCTTCAGTCCTTTATAAAAAAAACACGGGATTATTCTATCAGGGAGTTTCTGAAATTAATAAATGTTCAATACATGGACATGAAAGGCAATAAATCAAACAGAAAAGCATTTACAAATATTAATACAATTGGTGATATTGAAAGAATTATACTTGAACAGCCTCCCCGATAAGTCAGGGGGAAAACCATACATATTATTCATAAGTCCAAAACCTTGCCTACCTGCCTACCGGACAGGCGGGCCGGCAGGCAGGTTCCAGGGGATAAATAATATTTTCTTTTGACTTGGAGTTTTGAACTTGGGATTTGAGGAGGAATTTGGAATTTTAAAAGATTCCTTTATCTTTGTCTTCTAATAAATTTTAAATTAATTATCTTAAAAAACTTTTTAATATGGGAAATGTAAACAAAATAGGAAATTATCTTGAAGGCAAATCTGCCATCGTTACCGGCGGCAGCATGGGGATAGGTACTGCTATTGCTATTAAACTGGCTGAATATGGCGCAGACGTGGCAATAAACTACCGGAAACATAAAGATGAAGCCGAAGAAGTGATCAATAAAGTTCGTGCTTTGGGAAGAAAAGGGCTTGTTGTCCAGGCAGATATTTCAAATTTCGCTGATGCCCAGAAAATGGTTACAAATGTTGTAAGCGAATTCGGAAAACTTGATATTCTTGTGAACAATGCAGGCGTTAACTGGGACGGTGTGATCTGGAAAATGACCGAAGAACAATGGGATAATGTTCTTAATATTAACCTTAAAGGATATTTTAATTATATCCGTGCCGTCGCCGGTATCTTCCGTGATCAGAAATCAGGTAAAATCGTTAATGTTACTTCAATCAACGGGCTTCGCGGGAAATTCGGACAGGCAAATTATTCAGCCTCCAAGGCAGGTATTATCGGACTTACCAAGACCGTTGCCAAAGAACTCGGTAAATATAACGTTAATGTCAATGCCATAGCGCCCGGCCTGATTGAAACCGACATGATGAAAAATGCTGATGAAACGGTAAGGGCTCAGGCAATGGCAGACATTATACTTTGCAGGATCGGTCAGCCCGAAGAAGTCGCCGAAGTTATCGCTTTCATGTGCAGCGATCTGTCGCGTCATATCACCGGCGAAGTAATAAAAGTTGATGGCGGGCAATATATTTAATTAGGATTTGGGATTTGGGATTTAGGATTTGGGATTTAGGATTTTTTTTTAAAAAAGTAGTTTAAATCAAATCCTAATTCCTAAATATTTTATCAAAACGAATCAGATTATAAAAATAAAATTAATAATTATTAAAACTAAAGTAATATGGAACTAAATGACATTGTTGTAATATCCGCTGTAAGAACTCCGATGGGTAAATTTGGCGGTACGCTTAAAGATACTCCTTCCTTTGAACTTGGAGCGGTTGCTATTAAAGAAGCGCTAAAACGCGCTTCATTGACCGGTGAACAAATAGACGATGTGATCCTCGGCAGTTGCCGCCAGGCAGGAAACGGTCCTAACCCGGCACGGACAGCTTCTGTCAAAGGAGGTGTCTCCAAATCTGTTCCTGTAATCACACTGAATATGGCATGTCCTTCAGGAATGAGAGCTCTTGCTTTTGCCACACAGGCTATCCGTCTCGGCGATTCGGAAATTGTCATGACCGGAGGCTTCGACAGCATGAGTACAATTCCCTACCTGTTTAAAAACGCACGCTGGGAAGGTTTTAAAATGGGCAACAAAACCCTTGAAGACGGATGGAGCGACAGTATTGATCCGCTGATTAAACAGGGAATGGGTGAAACTGCCGAAAATCTCTATGATAAATACAAAATCCCAAGGGAAGAACAGGATAAATTTGCTGTCGAAAGTCACCTTAAGGCTTCAGCAGCCCAGAAAAACGGCTGGTTCAATGAAGAAATCGTTCCTGTTGAAATCCCCGGAGCAAAAAATGCTCCGCCGGTAATTTTTGATAAAGATGAAACAATCCGTCACGATATTAATATTGAGAAAATGGGCAAAATCCCACCCGCTTTCAGAAAAGACGGTACCGTTTCGGCAGGAAATGCCTGTGGATTGAGCGATGGCGCTACAGCGCTTATTGTTACATACAGGAAAAAAGCTAAAGAACTTGGAATAAAACCTCTTTTCTCCATTGTCTCTTATGCACAGGTTGCCGTTGATCCATCCACTATGGGTGAAGGTCCCGCCTATTCCATTCCCGCCGCTTTGAAAAATGCAGGAATGACATTAAAAGACATGGATGTTATCGAGGTAAATGAAGCGTTTGCAATTCAAGTCCTTGCTAATGAAAAAGTCCTTGAATGGGACAGATCAAAACTTAATGTTCACGGCGGAGCAATTGCTTTAGGACATCCCACCGGTATCAGCGGCGCCCGGATATTAGTCACCGGGTATTATGCCATGAAACGTCTCGACAAAACTTTCTGCATTGCCGGTATTTGCGGAGGCGGCGGTGTTACTATGGCAACGGTGATTAAAAGAGAATCATAAGAAAGGGTATATATGGCTTGTAATAACAGGTTTTTTTGACTGCCTTATTAAGTTTACTGAATGCCTTATGAGGATTTTCGATTCTCTACGAAGGATTTTTGATACTCTATGAAAGATTTTCGATTCTCTATGAAAGATTTTCGATTCTCTATGAAAGATTTTCGATTCTCTATGAAGGATTTTCGATTCTCCATGAAAATTTTTTGATTCCCGGTAGAAAATTATTGAATTTCGATGAAAAATTTACGATGTCAGATGGAGGATTTTTGATTTACGATGCAGGATTTTTTGAACAAGGCATAAGATTTCTTGATTTTTATATGCAAAAACCCATTATTTTTTATTATCTTGCAACGTAAAATTATACTTTAAATGGTTAAATGGCTGAATGGCTCAATGGTTAAATGGTTGAATGGCTCAATGGTTAAATGGTTGAATGGCTCAATGGTTAAATGGTTGAATGGCTCAATGGTTAAATGGTTGAATGGCTCAATGGTTAAATGGTTGAATGGCTCAATGG
>JACREX010000252.1 GCA_016212695.1 Bacteroidia bacterium | reverse complement strand
CAAAAGGTTTATTGAGAATTTTTCAAAGAGGACATATAGATGTCCAGTCAAGCGGCATTTTACATGTGAACTTGACCCTGATATGGTAGCAAAATTACAGTATATATAAAAATCAACCAATATTTAGATAAGAGCCACAAACAATAAACATTTTCGCCTAAACCCCCGCCAACGCTATGCCAGACACTTCCGTCCCAACTGGCTATACCATATACAGGATGTATTCCATCAATGGTAGAAATACCCGTACCTGCAAAATATAATTTTCCATTGTACTCTTCTATAGCATATAAATGAGGATTGTCGTACATAAAACCGTTTTGCAGCTTATTCCATTGCTGGCCATCCCAGCGGGCCACACTTCCAAAAAATACACCATTTAAATAATACCATTTACCACATACATACAAATTACCATCTTTCCAGAGCATGTCATCAATGTCCATAGAATCACTGGCTAACTTGCTCCATGAACTGCCATTAAAATAAACTACATCAAATGCACCGGGAATGCCGTTAAAACCCCCTCCACCGACCCAAAAAGTACCACCGACATAAAACAGGTTATTATGTTCCAATGAAACTTTTACCTCATTATAGTCTGTATTAAAGTTTATGCCTGCATTGTCCCAAATATTATTGTGCCACATTGCAAAATGATTTAAAATTATATTGCCAGCTCTGACAAAACTGCCATAAATAAATAATTTATGTTTGTATGTGCCTACATGAAACATAAAAGGGGCATAAGTGGTATCTAATGATTTGAGCGTATCGGGGCCAAAATAGGTTGACCATGTTTGAGCGTATCCTGTATTTATAAGAAAAAACACAGAAATACATATTATGATTTTTTTCATAAAACCAGTATAAAGGGACGGAAAACCGTTTGTTTTGCTTCCTTCCCTGTTTTGTAAACTATCTTATTAAAGCCATCTTTTTCCATGCAATTTCAAAACCATCAACCATAAGGCTATAAAAATAAATACCATTACTCCAATCTGTTGTATTAAGTTCAATAGAAGTTTTATTTTGTTCGAGCCTGATAGTTTTTAGTATAGCTCCCGTGCTGCTGTAAATCTTTATTACAGCGTTTGCGGGAATTGAATAAGGTATCACCGTGTTTTGGTTAAACGGGTTCGGATAGTTGTCACCAAGATAAACAGCAGCATCCTCAAGATTATTTTCAATAATAAAATCGCTGTTTTGTGTTTGCTGTGCATATCTTGCACCGGAATTGCCTGTTTCTTCTGAATCAAAATCAATATTGAACAGCAATGTTAATATATTCTGGGCATTTGTAACTGCAATGTTATTATGCCCGCTATACGCTAAATTGTTAACCGCTTCAAGTTGCAGACTGTCTATCTCGAAAAGAGATTTTCCCGAGTTTGCAAGATTATAAAGCACATTGTATAACTCGTGCCAGTCTTGCAAATCTTGTGTATTGGCAGGCACAACATTTATTTTATTCTGTGCGGCAACAAGATTGCTATCTGCCAGGTACATTGCGGCAAGTATCATATTTGCATTCGCGCTGTTTTCTGCTTCGAGTATTTGTTTTGCCGTAGCGGAGTTGTTAGATTTAAGCAAGGTATCTAGCAAATAAGAAAGCAGAGCGTCTCTTTCTTCTTTAACAGAATTGATTTGCTGCTGTATTGATGCAAGCGTGGTAACCCCGGTGTTATTGCCCTGCAAGGCTCTTAACTGGTTTGCAATGCCATTGGGCAATGAAACTAATTTATCGAAAAAATACGGGTTTACATTATCGGTAACAGGTAAATTAATTTCCATCACATTTTTATAATTGCCAGGCGAGAGTTTGTTGGATGTGTGAACATTTATCAAAACAGTATCCGACAAAGGCGAGTTAGAAACTAACATATTTTTTAAATTGCCCTGCGAAGTGTTGCCTGCAATGGCACTAAGTAATTGCTGGGTTTTCCCGTTGTCAGCAAGGGTAATATACATTTGCCGCAGGTTTATCCAGTCTGTAAGAATATTGTCTTCCGGTAATTCATTTAATTTTTCAGTTGCAAGCAATGTATTTCCAATATTCAGGTACAAATCAGCCAAAATCATTTTCGATT
>JACREX010000251.1 GCA_016212695.1 Bacteroidia bacterium | reverse complement strand
TCGCCCCCTGATGCAACCTTTGATATATCCTGCAATTCGATATTTTTATTGGCAGAGAAAGTGAACAATACCTTATCCATACCGCCCGCGCTGAAGTCGTCTGATTTTGATACAACAACCTTAAACGAAGCATTGGGCATTCCAAGTTGCTTTAAAAGCGATAAGATATCTTTCTCAATTGCGGGAATCACTTTATTCCTGCCTGCAGAAATTTTCCCGGATAATCCGGTCAGCTCGTCCCGTGCCTGTGAAATCTGTTTATCTGATTTTTCGAGTTCCGAATCATATGAAGCTATCTCCTGTATTCTTGTCTCTAAATCATCTCTAATCTTTATAAGTTCGGCAACAGTGTTAACCCTGTGTTTTTGCTGTAAAGAATATATCTGGCAGAGACGTTCATGGATCAATTCAACCCGCTCGGGATTAAATTCAACCGTATTGGATAAGGATTCTGTTTCTCCTGCAATATCTTTGATTTCTATGATAGAACTCTCAAGGCGCTTTGTTAACTCCCCTGCTTCAGGCAACACTTTTTGAAGCCCTGAAATTAACGACTGGGCTGATTTTAGTTCTGAGATTATATTTTTTTCCCGCTCCGAAAACAAATAGGCTGCATTGGTAAGATTCGTTTTTATATCTTCTGCATGCGTTAATATTTCGAGTTCCTTTTCAAGTTCGTCCTGTTCGTTTCCGGTCAGCTTTGCCTCATGCAACTGGTCGAACTGGAACTGAAAATAATCAAGATCCGATTTGGATTTTGCTGATTTTTCCCGGAGTTCGTTAAAGTCTGATTTTAACTGTTTATATTGAAAAAACAGTTTTTTAAAATCCTGCAGAAGCTTGTTGTGCCGGGCATATGTATCAACAACTTTCAGTTGAAACTGGTCGTTGCTTAGAATAAGATTCTGATGCTGCGAATGAATATCAACCAATTTTGGGCCAATCTCTTTCAGAACGCTTACATTAACTGGGGTGTCGTTAATAAATGCGCGGGATTTTCCGTCTGTACCGATTTCTCTCCGGATAAGGGTCTGCTCTTCGTAATCAAGTTCATTGTTTTTAAAAAAACTTTCGATTGAATAGTTGCCGATATTGAACCTGCCTTCAACAATACATTTTTTGGTTTTGTCTTTTAATACGCAGGTATCGGCTCTTTGTCCCAGGATAAGAGATAATGCTCCCAGCAATATTGATTTTCCGGCCCCCGTTTCCCCGGTTACAGTGGAAAATCCCGGATGGAAATCCATCTCAAGATTGCTTATCAGGACATAATTCCGAATGTATAAAGACTGAAGCATTTATTTGCCTCCCGTACTGGTATTCCCTCCGGGCATAAAGCTCCCTCCGCCGCTATTGGCGCCGCCGCCTATTGAACCTATACCTGAACTGCCCATGGTATTTATTTTCTGGTATTTTGAAGAATTTGCAGGATCAATCTGTGATAACAGGTTAACCATCCGCGCTTTTTCGTCAGGATACGCTTCGGAAAAAATATTCACGATCTCATCCGACTTTGCGCTGAAAAATAACTGCATTAAAAAGTTGCCGGGTTTATTGCTCCATACTTTTTTCAGGCCTTCGAGGCCTTCGGCGATAGACGTCCTGCCTTCCGGCGCTTTTTCCGCCATTATATCAAGACCGGTCCGGTGATAACTGTATAAACATTCCCGTACAGGGCTGTATATATCATTCTGTAAATTTTCTATCAGCCAGTAGCGGTTCTTCAGGTCTTCAAAAGCTTTCCACCCCTTTTCCGGAGTATTCTGGGCATTGGTTACAATCTTCTCCGCTTTCTGGAAAAACTCATACCCGCCCTTCGGAGAATACGAATCATAATCAAGCCCGATAATGATATAGGCATAATAAGCTAAGATAGATGTAAGGTTCGACATATGGGATGATTCGCTGAAATCGAGCGGTTGATATTCCACATATTTTATATGGAAATTGGGATCAAGATAATTAAACAATGCCGAGGTATAGGAAGTATTAAAAATAGGCCGTGTGGATTGTACCGAGATGGTTCCTTTGTATTCATCGGCAGATATTTGTTCTGTAAGATTTATATGAATGGTGCATTCGATCCGTTCTTCGGTGCTGTAAACATGGTCTGTCCATTTTTTATTGTTCAGAAATTCATAAACAGCGGTCTGAAGGGTCTGAAAAACTTTAATATTTGTGCCCTGTATCTGCTGGTGGGTGATCTGAACGCGGCAGTTCAGTTCCTGCGCCGGCAGTGAAGCAGCGATCAGCAGTAACGCTATTATACATAAAATTCGTTTCATATCAATAAAAATAAACCGTTATTTTAAAAGATGTATTATTTTATTTTTAATGTCTCTTGCAACTTCGGTCTTTGGTTTTAACCCGTATTTTTCAATTTTATTGTGCCGGTCTATGATAATTATTTTATTGGTGTCGCAGTTAAAACCGGCTCCTTCGTCGTTAAGAGAATTCAGAACAATAAAGTCAAAATTCTTTTCTTTTAATTTCTTTTTTGCATTATTTATTTCGTCGTTGGTTTCAAGGGCAAACCCGACAAGCAGTTGATTTTTCGTTTTCAATTTTCCAAGCATGGCTGCAATATCTGCGGTAGGCTTTAACGCAATATTCATGGGGATACCTTTTTTCTTTATTTTTTCAGGAGAACTTGTTGCCGGTGTAAAATCTGCAACAGCCGCACTGAGCACAGCTGCATGAACATTTTTGAAATGTTTCACACAAGCCTTTAACATATCTTCTGCCGAAACAACTTTTATCACCTCAATATTTTTGTGTAAAATTTTTAATGGAGAAGGCCCGCTGATCATCGTTACTTTTGCGCCGCTTGCAGCAAGTGTTTCTGCTATGGAATACCCCATCCTGCCTGAAGAATGATTGCCGATAAATCGTACAGGATCTATCGCTTCATATGTTGGCCCTGCTGTTACCAAAAATTTTTTACCGGACAGGATGGTCCTGGATTTAAAAAATTCTTCAACCTGCTTGACAATTATTTCAGGTTCTTCCATTCTTCCTTTCCCCTGCAATCCGCTTGCCAGTTCCCCGCTGGCAGGTTCAATAAAAATATTTCCGAACGATTTTAACGTTTCAATATTCCTTACGGTGGCCGGATGCTGGAACATGTCGCAGTCCATGGCGGGAGCGATCATTACGGGGCATCTCATGGAAAGATACGTTGTAAGCAGCAAATTGTCGCAAACTCCGGTTGCCATTTTTGCAATGGTATTTGCTGAAGCGGGAGCTATCAGCATAATATCTGCCCACAAACCAAGTTCCACATGGCTGTTCCATGCGCCGTCGTCGTGATGAAAAAAATCGCAAAGCACCGTATTTTTAGACAAGGTTGCCAGCGTGACCGGTGTAATGAATTCTTTGGCATATGGAGTAACAATCACTTTTACAAGCGCTCCTTCTTTGACAAGCAAGCGGATCAGTGTAGCTGCCTTATATGCGGCAATGCTGCCTGTTATACCCAGTATGATTTTTTTCCCTTTCAGCATGATCCGGTTTCCTGTAAATTTTTGAATAACAAATAACGATATTTGATTTTTGATGCGTTTTACTTCGCTATTCTGAAATCGTTAATCGTTCGACTGAGCTCACGTCGAAGTCTTCAATCGTTAATTATTTTATTTGTAGCCAAGCTAAACAACTGTTAAGAAATAACATTGTCATTTTAAAGTTAAAAATATCGAATAATTAACACCGAATAACGAACCTTGCCTACCGGCAGGCAGGTGTCGAAGTGTTTAAATACTTCATAATTCTGCGGTTCGATATTCATCATTAATAAAAATGTAAACTTTAATTTTTAACAATTCCTATGTTATAATATCATTAAATAGTTCTGCCGGGATATACCTTAAGCGCTTTCTCTAAGCATTCCATGGCATTTTTAAGATCTTCGATTTTGAGCACGTATGCAATCCGCACTTCGTTTTTCCCCAGCCCGGGCGTTGAATAGAAACCCGTAGCAGGAGCAACCATCACCGTCTGGTTGTCGTATGAAAATTCCTCAAGCAGCCATTGTGCGAATTTGTCGGCATCATCAATGGGAAGCCTTGCAATTCCGTAAAATGCGCCTTTGGGCCTGGGACAAAAAACGCCTTCCATTTTATTGAGAACGTCAACCATGTAATTCCTGCGTTCCGTGTATTCTTTATTAACTCCCTCAAAATAGGAAAGGGGCGTGTCCAACGATGCTTCTCCAACAACCTGCCCAAGCGAAGGAGGGCTTAACCGGGCCTGTGCAAATTTCAAAGCGGTTTTCAATACATCCTTGTTTTTTGTAATCAGGGCTCCGATCCGCACTCCGCATTCGCTGTAGCGTTTAGAAACGGAGTCTATCATGATTGCATTATTGTCAATCCCTTCGAGCTGCATTACCGAAAAATGTGAATTTCCGTCATAGCAGAATTCCCTGTAAACTTCATCAGAAAAAAGGTACAGGTCGTGGCGCTTAACGATCTCACGCAATTTCATAATTTCATCATGAGAATAAAGATAGCCTGTAGGATTATTGGGATTGCAGATACCAATTCCCTTTGTTTTCGGGGTTATTAATTTTTCAAATTCACTGATATGGGGAAGCGCAAAACCGTTTTCAATATGAGCCGTGATGGGTTTAATGATTATGCCTGCAGAAACGGCAAAGCCGATGTAATTTGCATATAACGGCTCCGGAATAATTACTTCATCGCCGGGATTGAGACAGGCAATAAAAGCAAAGGTGATCGCTTCAGACCCTCCGGTAGTTATAAGAATATTGGTATGATCAATGTGGATGCCTATTTTTTTATAATATTCAACAAGTTTTTTCCTGTATGATTCATTTCCTGCGGAATGGCTATATTCTATCACTTTATGGTCAAAATTCCGGATCGCTTTTAAAGCAATATCCGGAGTCTGTATATCCGGCTGCCCGATATTCAAATGATACACTTTTTTACCATTACGCTTGGCTTTTTCAGCATATGGAACTAATTTCCGGATGGGAGATTCGGGCATTAAATTACCTCTTTCTGAAATATGCGGCATACCAAATAAACTATAAATAACAAAATAAAAATTTGTCTGTAAATAAAATAAAAACTAATATTTAAAAATTACTGTTTAATCTCAGGATTTGTATTTGTGCTTGGAGTATCCTGTCTTTCCTGAGGTTGTATTTCACCTTTTATGGTAAGCGATATGGGGTCGTTTTTCGCATTTGAGGTAACAGCAATGGTTTTGGTAAATGTGCCTACCCTTTTCGAATCATAGCTAATCTTTACTTTGGCTGTTTTACCCTTTTTTACCGGGCCTATTTCCTGCCATCCCTGCGCAATGGTGCAGCCGCATGTGGGCCTTACATTGGTTAAAACGAGATCGTTCACGCCGTTGTTCTTGAACTCAAATTCATATGCACAATCACCGGCGTATTTCACCTTTCCGAAATCATGAACAAGATCGGTAAAAGTAATTTCAGGCGCGTTGGGGTCTGCTTTCTTTTCTCCGTCTGTGGGATTTGTTGTCTGATCATAACCCAGCGTAGAAAGCAATAAAATGATTAAAACTGATAAAGCTACTGTTTTCATAGATTAAAATTTTAAACATTAAACTTAATTATTTGCAAAAATAACTTATTTTACAGAAATATTATTATGTTTAACATTAATTTTTAATTAAAACTAGAATTGTAATTCAGAGCGTAAAAATCTGCTTTTGATTTTAACTTATTTTGCCGGGGGATAATCAATCGTATAATGTAATCCCCTGCTCTCATTTCGCCGGGATGCCATTTTAATAATGCGGTATCCCACATTGATAAGGTTTCTCAGTTGGCAAAGCTCAAGAGAAAGGGTTGTTTTTTTATACAATTCTTCTGTTTCGCGCCAGATGATCTCAAGCCTGTCGAGGGCTCTTTTCAACCGGAGATCCGAACGAACAATACCCACATAATTGGTCATTATCTGCTGCATTTCCTTAAGATTCTGGGTAATGAGAACCATTTCTTCGGGATGAGTGGTTCCTTCATCATTCCAGTCGGGAATACTATCAATAAACTTAGCGGTCTTTGCCTGCACAACAGCATCTTTTGCGGCACGGTCGGCAAACACTACCGCTTCGAGCAGGGAATTTGATGCAAGCCTGTTTGCTCCATGCATACCCGTACAGGCGACTTCGCCAACTGCATATAAATAATTTATCGAACTCAAACCGTTTTCATTAACCTTAATGCCGCCGCATAAATAATGGGCTGCCGGCACAACAGGGATCATTTGTGCAGTAATATCAATATCCAGTTCAAGGCATTTGGAATAAATATTCGGGAAATGATTTTTCAGTTGTTCCGGATCTAAATGCCGGCAATCCAGATATACAAAATCCGAACCTGAAATCTTCATTTCATTATCTATAACACGGGCAACAATATCCCTGGGAGCAAGCGAACCTCGTTTATCATACTTATGCATAAACTCTTTTCCTTCGGTCGTTTTCAGGATGGCGCCAAATCCCCGTAATGCTTCTGTAATAAGAAACGACGGGCGTTCCCACGGATTATATAAAGAGGTGGGATGGAATTGTACAAACTCCATATTTTCAACCGTACCTTTTGCCCTATATACCATAGCAATGCCATCTCCGGTTGATAAGGGAGGATTTGTGGTAGTGGAATATACATTACCCGAGCCGCCTGTTGCAATCAGTGTGACTTTTGCAAGAATCGTTTCAATCTTGTTTGATTTCAGATGAAGCACATATGCGCCATAACATTCAATATCTGTCGTAGATCGCCTGACGAGTTTACCGAGATGATGCTGTGTGATAATATCAATAGAAAAACAATGTTCAATAATTTCAATATTCGGATGTTTATAAACCTCCGACGTGAGCGCTCTCTGGATAATGTAACCGGTATTGTCTTTATGGTGCAGGATCCGGTGTTCTGAATGGCCGCCTTCCTTCGAAAGGTCATATACGCCGTCCGGGTTTTTATCGAAAACGATTCCCCATTTAACCAATTCTTCAATCTGACCGGGAGCTTCGGTTACAACGCTTCTGACGATTTTTTCGTCACAAAGACCATCGCCGGCATTTAATGTATCTGTAATATGCTTCTCATAAGAATCCGGCTTATAGGTAACAGCAGCGATACCTCCCTGTGCATACCTTGTGGTTGTTTCAAGAACATCTGTCTTGGTAATGACGCATACTTTTCCGTAATTTGCAACTTTAAGGGCATAGCTCAAACCTGCAATTCCGGATCCTATAACCAAAAAATCGACTTTTCGTTTCATTTTATTATCTGACTATTATTTTCCGTCAAAGCAAAAATACTAATAATTTACTTAATGCTGGATTAAAATAGAGGTAAGTTCAATTTTTAATAATTTTTCAAACAAAATTTTGGCTCATGTAAATATTTCATTTTTTGTGTTTTGGCATAATAATTGATAATATATTTTGTGGAAATTTTAAATAAAAGAGAAACATTATTATAAAAATTTCGTAATATTGTAAAAAATAAATAACGCACACCGGCGTTTTATTTATTAATTTTTAAATTAATTTAAGGAGGGTCGCCTATCGAACATATCTACCTCTAAATCTAAAATTGGAGGTTCATATGGAACTCAAAAGTTTAACAGATTTCGAACTGGTTAACCTTTATATTAAGGGAAACCAGTCGAGTATGGAGGCACTGATTACAAGACACAAGAAAAAGGTCTACACGTACATCCTCCTCATTGTTAAAAACCAGCACATTGCTGAAGACATTTTCCAGGACACGTTTATTAAAGTGATCAAATCGCTTCGTCAGGGCAAATACAATGACGAGGGTAGGTTTTTGTCGTGGGTTATGCGCATTGCCCATAACCTGATCATTGATCATTTCAGGAAAGAAAAAAATCAGAAGACATACTCCAATGACGCCAATGATGTAGATATCTTCAATAATGCACAATTTGCAGATAAAACCGTTGAGGAGAATATTATCAGTGATCAGATCGAGTGTGATGTCCGTACACTGATAGACACCCTTCCGGAAGAACAGCGCGAAGTGATCCTGCTGAGGCATTTTTCCGGATTAAGTTTCAAGGAAATTGCCGAGCAGACCAATGTCAGCATTAACACGGCCCTCGGGAGAATGCGCTATGCGCTGATCAACCTGAGAAAGACCATTGAAGAAAAGAATGTAAGTCTCACGCTCGCGTAACGGTTTTTCTATTTTTATAAACTAAGGTTCCTTCTGAAAATGGAGGGACCTTTTTTATTGAAATAAGAGAAACAATTGTATTTTTGAAATTAAATATTTTGTATTACGATGTATCTCTTCCCTAAGAAAAACAGAGAAAGTATTTATGTCGGCGGGAAAAAACTTAACCTAGGCGATGTGATGCCTTTTACCATCGTGAAAAAAATTTCGGTAGGAGAAGATGAGTATTACATTTTTAAAAGCTCTTCCGGAACAAATTATATGGTTCCTTCCATTTATTATAATGAATATAATTTTAACATCGGGCAGGAAATCAAAGGCTGGGTTGACAAGATAAATTGTACGGGCAGAATTTTTATTGAACCCTTCCACCCGCACTATAATGTTGGAGAGGTATATTCGTTTGATGTAGTTAAAATACTTAAACCAGATGATAAAATAATGACAAAAGATGTTCTGATCGTAATGGATATTTTAAATAGCGAATGGGAAGTTGAAGCGGCCGGAAAAATTAAAACCATGCCGCAGAAAGTCAGTTGCAGAGTTGATATTATAAAAAAAGGACAATTATATTTATCCTTGCATAAATAATAAAATAAATGATAAAAGCTGAAAACATTAAAAAGTCCTTTGGCGACGTCGAGGTTCTTAAGGGAATTAATATCGAGGTTTCGAAAGGAGAAATTGTGTCTATCGTAGGGGCAAGCGGAGCGGGCAAAACCACATTGCTTCAGATCCTCGGAACCCTGCTTAAATCGGATGAGGGAAAAATCACCATCAATACTATTGATGTTCACACACTGAAAGAAAAACAGCTTTCAAAATTCCGCAATAAAAGTATCGGGTTTGTTTTTCAGTTTCATCACCTTTTGCCTGAATTTACTGCTATCGAGAATGTATGTATTCCGGCGTATATTGCAAAAACTTCTAAGCGTGAAGCGGAATCAAGAGCAAAGGAACTGCTGAGTTTTCTGAACCTGAACCACAGGCTGACGCATAAACCCAATCAATTATCAGGAGGAGAAAAACAACGCGTTGCCATTGCCCGGGCGCTGATCAATAACCCTACTGTTATTTTTGCCGATGAGCCATCCGGAAACTTAGATTCAAAAAACACACAGGAACTCTATGATTTATTCTTTCAGCTCAGAGAAAAATTCAACCAGACATTTGTTATTGTAACCCATAATGAAGAATTAGCCAAAACAACAGACCGGCAATTTATAATCAAGGACGGCATTATCATTCAATAAAAGTTCACTATGAATAAAACCGGTACACAAATCCATACTCCTGAAAGCATACGGGAGATGGTAAATAATTATCAGAAAAGCAGAGTTATTCTGAGCGCAGTTGAATTAGACATTTTTTCAGAAATCGGGAAAAAAGCGAAAACATCTGAGCAAATTGCAACAGCGTTGAAGACAAACCGCCGTGCTACAGACAGATTCCTGAATACGCTCTGCGGACTTGGATTTTTAATTAAAAAAAATCATACCTTTCAAAATACAGATTTCGCTTTAACATATCTTTGTAAAACCAGCCCGGATTATATGTACGGGTTAATGCACAGCGTGAACCAGTGGGACACATGGTCAACCCTTACGGATGCTGTTACAAAGGGAACAACCGTAGTAAAAAGGCCGAAAACCATTAACAACAGATCGAGCAAATGGCTTGACGCTTTTATCGGGGCCATGCACTACAGGGCTTATAAATCAGCGCCCGGGATTGTTGCCTTGCTTGATATTTCCGGCGTTAAAAAAGTTCTTGATGTGGGCGGAGGATCCGGGGCCTATTCCATGGGATTTATAAAATCGAAAAAGGGAATCACTGCAACTGTTTTTGATCTTCCGAATGTGGTCCCGATAACCAAAAAATTCGTTGCCAAAGAAAAATTCCAGAAACAGATAAACATATACAGAGGCGATTATCTGACCGACGAACTGCCCAAAGGATTTGACCTGGTTTTTCTTTCTGCGATCATACATATAAATACCTTAAAAGAAAACGAAAAGCTGATTAAAAAATGCGCTCACTCATTGAATCCGGGCGGTATGATTGTAATACAGGATTATATCATGGAAAACGACCGCGTGCAACCTCCTTCGGGCGCTTTGTTTGCTCTGAACATGCTGGTAGGGACAATAGCAGGCGATACCTACACTGAAGGTGAAGTGAAATCATGGTTTAAAAAAGCCGGTATAAAATTTGAGAAAAAGATTCCTGTGCATATGGGAAACAGCTTAATGATCGGACTAATGGAGAAATAACCCTATCAAAGAATCTTATGTTAAAAACGGGATACCTGCCTACCTTGCTTATCGGCAGGCAGGAATAAATTTTGAAAAGTATTAAGATTTTATCTATACCTTTGCAGCATAAAAAACATTTATGGAAAAAACAGCTTTGTTTCCCGGCTCATTTGACCCGTTCACAATAGGTCATGAATCTATTGTAAAAAGAGCGCTTCCCCTGTTCGATAAAATCATTATTGCCATAGGTTATAATTCTGAAAAAAAAGAGGGTTATTTCTCTCTTGAGAAACGAATGAACTGGATAAAAAAAATATTTGCAAATGAACCCCGTATTTCTGTTGAAAAGTATGAAGAACTCACAGTTGATTTTTGCAAAAAAATGGGGGCGAAATATATTTTAAGAGGCCTCAGGACATCGGCAGATTTCGAATACGAAAGAGCTATTGCGCAAACCAATCATTATCTTGCCACGGAAATTGATACGGTTTTTTTTCTGACCGCCCCGGAACTCACGCCTATTAATTCAACGCTTGTGCGGGAAGTGATCCGGCATGGCGGCAATGCCAGCATATTCGTGCCTAAAGAGGTTGATTTAAAGGAGGACTGAAAACTCATATTTCGACTTCGCTCAATGTGACAAATAATATTCAATAACCGAAAACTCAATAATTCAAACGGTTTATTATTAATTTCTATTTCAAGCTATTCTTTTCTCAGGAAGGCGTTCCATCCCTGCGCTTTCAGTTCTGCAACATGGCCGCCCGACCCGATCAGCAGCATCCCGTCTTTTTCATTCGTGATGTGCCCGATTACCATAAAATTCAGGTTTCCTCTAACCATGTCGTGATATTCGACAGGAACCGTAAAAAGCAACTCATAATCTTCTCCCCCGTTTAATGCACAAGTGGTAGCATTGAGGTTTAATTCATCAGCCATATTGCCGGTCTCTACATCAATCGGAATACGTTCGCCATAGATTTTGCAACCGACTTTTGAGCTTCTGCAGATATGGATCAGTTCCGATGATAATCCATCCGAGATATCAATCATTGAAGTGGGTTTAATCTTCATGTCCCGGAGCAATTTAATAATATCTTTCCGGGCTTCGGGTTTAAGCTGGCGTTCCAATATATATTCATGCGTTTTGAAATCGGGCTGCATTTTCGGATCAGTATTGAAAACCTGTTTTTCCCGTTCAAGCAGCAGCAGTCCCATATAAGCAGCCCCCAGGTCGCCGGAAACGCAGATCAGGTCATTCTCTTTCGCTCCGTTTCTGTACACAATATCTTTTTTATCTGCTTCGCCTATCGCCGTAATGCTTATTAACAGACCTGTAACCGAAGATGTAGTATCACCTCCTATCATGTCTATATTATATTTTTCACAGGCAAGATGAATGCCTGAATATAGTTCTTCTATCATCTCGAGCGTCATTTTACCGGACACCGCTATAGAAACAGTTATCTGCTTCGGTTCCGCATTCATGGCATATACATCGGAAAGATTCACCACCACTGCCTTGTAGCCAAGATGCTTTAAAGGAGTATACACGAGGTCGAAATGGATTCCTTCGACTAACAGGTCTGTGGTTACAACAATCTGTTTATTTTTATACTCTAAAACTGCGGCATCATCGCCAACGCCCTTAATGGTTTCCGGATGTTTTATTACAATATTTTTTGTAAGATGTTCTATTAAGCCGAATTCTCCGAGATCCGACAGGGTGGTCTTGGTTTTCATTACTGAATTATAATTTTATTACCGTTCTGGTATATGGGTATATGGTATGTTATGGGTATGTGGCAATCCACCTGTTTATCATTATTCGGGCATACATTATCAAAATTTTTCATTACAGTATTTTTGTCATTTTGTATTAAAAGAGGGAAGGAATTTTTTGTTTTTTTTCTTATCAGATATTTTGCAAGCTCTTTTAAAAGCTTTGGATTTACGGGGCTTGTGTGGCTTTTAAATGTGCCTGCTTGTTCATTATTTAATCTCCCATTTTTCCCAATTATCTTTTATTTCTGTACCAAATAATACTTGCGGGTCTTGGTCTTTGCTGTTGGTTCTTGATGATTCAAAGGATACTTGTTTTGTCACATAATTCTGCAAATCTTTGTATGTTAAATTGCCTCTTGTTTCCTGTAATTTTTTTAACAGAAAATAGGTAAACATTCCATGTCGTTTGTCTTTGTAAGATAATGCAGATTGCTCACCACTACTGGCTGTAAATACAACTATATTCCCTTTTAAAAAATCATATTTCGGTTTAATTTTTACAGTTCTGGCTGTTAATAAAGCCGAACCTCTTGCGCCGCCACTAAAGCAGGCATCGAGAAAAACAGTAATTTTATTTGCATTTGTTGAAGAAAGTGAATTGTAAATTTCAGTCAGTTTTATTGCAGAACTCAGATTTGATGCGTTTACATCAACAGGTATTACATAAGATTCTTTTGTTGATTCGTCGGGCAATCCATGACCTGCATAGTAAAAATATATTTCTGCTTCGTTACCGTATTTCTTTGCTAAATTTGTAAGCCAGTAAAGATTTTGTTTGAGTTCTCCGGCTGTGGCATTATTTACAAGTCTTATATTTTTTTCTTCAAGTCCGAAAACATTAACAAAATATTCCTTGAAAATTGTAGCATCTGCAATAGCAAATTCAACATTCGATTCTGTATTTAATGTTGGTTGTTTACTCTTGTAATCTTCGTTTCCTATAACCAATGCAAAGCGGTTTGATTTGGTTTTATTGGATGGAATATTTTTGTCAACATCTGATGTGAACGAGGCTGCTTCTATTTTTGTTTCTTTAACTGTTGACACAATTTCAATCTTGGTTTTTTCAAGTTGGGTATTTAGCGATAGTTTAAATTCGTTGTTTTCTTTGACATATTTTCCATAATGTTCTTTCATGTTTAAAGCAACACGAACTACTGTATCATCAAAGCTTCCCTTAATTAAGAACTTGAAATTTTTCTCAACTTTTTCATTCGGTTTTAATACTTGAATAAAATCATTTAATCGTTCTGTTTCTTCAACATTCTTTGGCAAATTATATGACATGGAAATATTTTTCGCTAAACCTTGTCCCTGATTTTGCAACAATAATTGCAGGTTGATTATTTTTCCTTTCTGAGCCTTGGAGCCATCATCAGTAGTGAATTTGTAATCAGCGATTGTAACATTGGGTTTTAAAAATGCCAGTGTGGAAATATTAATTTCAATATCATTCGGAGCATCATTTCCATTGGCTTCTTTCAATTTGATAGTGAAATTTGCCTTTGCCGTTTCAATATCAACATTTCCTTTAAGTGGAATAAGAATATTTTTTATTTGTCCTGTATCAATTCTTCCAACAGGGATTTCTTTAGAAAATTCAAGGCCTTTTATTGCGTTGTCAGACGTTACGACAGCCACAACATTGATGGCTGCTCCTTTTCCCATATTGATAACATTGAATTTTATGCTTGCGTTTTCTTCTGCATCAACGCAATTATTACTGTTCTCGTCTGAAAATGCAACGGATGTTTTTCTGATTTCAAGATATGGCGGGAGTAATGATCTCCTTGTGCTGAGTGGTTTTTTATCGCTCATGGCTAAGATAATCCCGTTTTGCGCCGCTTTGAAATATTGGTTGTTTTCAACAGGGATTTTGCGTTTATTGATTTTCTGAATTTGTGATAAAACCCTGTATATATCCCATGCCCAAAGCAAAGCAGCCGTACCATAGGCCGCATAAACTACATTTCTTTGCACTATAGCTTTATTGAAAAGCGTATTAACCTGTGTCGGGTCTGTAGTTGTTTTGTAGCTGCCATATGTATTTGCTGTTGCCTGTTGAAATAAAATACCGGTTCCTAAAACAGCATAAGCGCCTGCGCCTATTATCCAATTATATTTTTTATCATAAAGGCCATAATCGCCCCAGCCCGGAAATAGTAAAGATTTCCCAATATGTATGGCAACCGGAATATTCAGGTCTGGTGTGGCTTTCATGGCAATCTGAATTTCTTCGTCAATAAAAACACTGTCCTTTTTATAATCCCATAAAATCTTTTTCTGTGTACCGGGGCTCACGTTCAAAAAATCTCCGCTTATGGTTTTGGCTTTCTTCTTTGTTCCCTTTTTCAATAGAACCTAAATTTCTAAAATAAAAAACTGAAAAGTGGTGGGAATATCTTAAATTTACATTGTTCCAAGAAGTTTAAGAAACACCACTTTTCAGATGAGTAAAAATAAGAAGAAAAAATCGGTTTACAAAACAAATAATGTTA
>JACREX010000250.1 GCA_016212695.1 Bacteroidia bacterium | reverse complement strand
AATAATTAACACCGAATAACGAATGTCGAAGTGTTTAAATACTTCATAATTCTGCGGTTTGACCCGTCTGCTGCGAAGCGGGCAGGTATTCGATATTCATCATTAATAAAAATGTAAACTTTAATTTTTAACAATTCCTTAATGAATATGGCAGGACAAATCAAAATATTGCTGTTCTTACAAATCATCTGATCTCTCTTGGGCGATTGAATAAAATATCAAATAAGCAATTGACTGGTTTTATTTTTAAAAAACACATTGAAAAGTCTCTTAAATCTAACGCAGCAGATTGGATTCACTTAAAAACAGTTTTGCTTTCGTATAGAAAACTTGCGATTTCAAATGATAAAAATTTAAGAAACGATATCAACCATTATCCGGGATACAATGCAATTGCAGCAGCAAGGCCAAATGAATTGAATTATGAGTAATAACCCAAAAACCAACGCTGTCATTCGCTACACTTCGTTTCGCTCGCAATGACGGGGGAGTGGAGAAGCAGAAAATGTTCTTAATACAATAATGAATGCAAATAAAACTTGTACCTTTGTTCAACAGTACAAACAAAGTTAAAAATCATTTTTTTAAACAATTATAATCAATAGTTCGGTAATTTTAGGTGTCATTTTGGCGTGAGCTACGTTGTAGCAACGCTACTCACGTGGGCTAAAGCCCGCTAGTCGTGAGCGTTTTGACTTACCCCGACCTTAAGGTCGGGGTAATTGATAAAACGCAGAAATACCAAGGGCTTTAGCCCTTCATTAAAAAAATTACCTAAGTATTAATAATGAGCACAACAGAAATCAAAAAGTACATTAGCGAAAACATTGACAAGATGGATGAGCATTTTCTGAATGCCCTGTATTCACTGATGCTATCGTATATTGACGGCAAATACAATTTCGCCCTGCCCGAAGAACTAAAAAAAGAACTGTATCACAGGATTGAGAACCACAGGGCCGGGAAGTTAGTGTCATATACCTGGGAAGAGGTTAAAAGTTCGTTACAAAAACAAAAATGAAATACGAATTGATTAACTATGAAAATAAATAATTTTCTAATACTTATTCTGCTTTGCTTACCGTTCAATAGCCTGCAAGCCCAGACCGCGAGAATCTCGAATGTGAATTTCGATTACAACGGGCAGAATATTGTAATCACTTTTGATATTTCGGGCGGTGAAAAAACTGACAGGTTTAATATTCTTCCCGAGATTTATAAATCCAATGGAGACAAGATACCGGCATTATCTTTTGAAGGCGATGTTAAATCAGTATCAGCCGGAAATCAGAAAAAAATACTGTGGAATTACAAAAAAGATGGAGTTGAATTAGACAACCATGTATCAGTAAAATTATCGGCAAATATTCAACCGGAAATACAATTAGGCAAGCATCTTTTGAAATCTGCCATTTATCCCGGTTGGGGCGATTATAAATTGCGCGAAGGAAAACATTATTTTTTGTATGGAGTTGTTGGATATGGCTGTATGGGTACTTCAGCTTTTATGGGATTAAAAGCATTAACGAGTTTCAATAATTATTCCACGGCAACCACCGCATCTGTAGCCAATAATTATTATAATCAGGCCATTTCGCAACGAACCGCGGCATTGAGTTTTGTAGGCGCTGCTGCGATTATCTGGGCTGTAGATATGATATTTGTTGCAAAAAGAGCCAATATATTAAAGAAATCACAGGTTCCCATTCCCGGAAATTATTATCTGCAGGAAACCAAGCCAGTGTTTGCATTCAGCGACCAGAAACACATCAATACCAAAGCCCCTGTTCAACCGCCTTTTTTGGTAACCGACAACCTTAAATTCGAAGATTTTGATAAAAATAAATGCATTAATGCCAACGAAGAAACAAGCATAAATTTCACTATTGAAAACAAAGGCAAGGGCGACGCTACAGGTCTTTCAGTGAATGTTTTTCTGGCAAAACCGTTAGATGGTCTTGAATTTAAATCTGTAAATTTATTGGGCAACCTGGCAAAAGGGAAATCGCTGGAAATAGTGATTCCCGTAAAAGGAAACATGCAATTAATAAGCAGCGAAGCCCTGTTTAAAATCAATGTAAAAGAAGCCAATGGTTTTGTTGCTGACCCGATAGAAATAACAATACCTACACGCGCATTTGTGCCCCCGAAAATTGAGATCACTGATTATGTTTTTACCACAGAAGGCGGAGGTCAGGCCAAATTAGGTGTCCCGATAAATCTGAAGGCCATTATTCAAAATACAGGTCAGGGTATTGCAAAGGATGTAACAGTTTATTTTAATTTTCCTGAAAATGTTTTCAAAACCAATGATAATAGCTTTGTCATTGGCGATATGAAGCCCAATGAAAGCAAAGAGGTGTATTTTGAATTTTTTGCAAACAAACAATACTCAGAACCTGCTATTCCCGTAACTGCAAAACTCAATGAAAGCTGGGGAAAATATGCCGGTAACAAAACCTTGGAAGTAAAGGTGAACCAGGAACTCAAAAAAACACAGGTAAAATTATTGGCAGATGAACAACAGAAAACAGAAATCTCAATAAAAACAATAAAATCTGATGTTGATGCAAATATTCCCATAACCACAGAAAAGAAATTAAATTATTATGCTGTAATTATTGGGAATGAAGATTATAGCTCCAGTCAAACAGGTTTGAATAATGAATCGAATGTTGATTTTGCTGTAAATGATGCACAGGCAGAGCGCGGGGTTAAAATCAAACCAAAAGAAGACATTTTAAAAGGTAATACAATTGTTTTTGCATCAAGTTCCGGTGATGAATCTTCCGGTTCATATAAAGAAAAACAACATGGCATGTTTACCTATTTTCTTCTTAAAAAATTGCAGGAATCAAAGGGAAATATTTCAATAAAAGATTTGTTTGAATATGTTGAAACCAATGTAAAAAAGGAATCAGTAATTGTGAATAATAAAAAAACAAACACCCAGAATTAATGTTAGCCAAGACATTCAGAGTACATGGGAAAATATGAAAATAAAATAGAATGACAGATTTAACACAATTCATAGAATATAAACCTGTTGATGGTCCGGTAAAAATCGAGAATATATCGATCCTCAACGGCGCCAATTATTTCAGTGCGGAAAACGTAATCCGTTTCAGGATAAACCTCGGTGAATACGATGAAATTCCAACGAATAAGATTCCGGATTTTCTTGAAAAACTTAAACAAAATCTGCCCACGCTTTATCAGCACCATTGTTCGTTAAAAAAGCCGGGAGGATTCTTTGAACGGGTAAAAGAAGGCACACTTCTCGGCCACGTGATAGAGCACATTGCTATCGAATTGCAGACGCTGGCAGGGATGAATGTTGGTTTTGGCAAGACACGCATCTCGAAAATAAAAGGAGTGTTTAATGTAGTGTTCCGTTTTTTTGACGAGATTGCCGGAAGATATGCCGGTATTGCGGCTGTGAACATTATCAATTCCTTGCTGCAGGATGCTCCCATTGATATCAAAAAAATCATTTCAGATTTAATCCAGATACGGGAAGAACGCCTGTTGGGATTCAGCACGCAGGCTATTACCGGCGAAGCTGAAAAACGCGGGATTCCCTGGCTCAGGCTCGATAAATACAACTTAGTTCAAATAGGAACCGGAAAATACCGGAAAATTATCCAGGCCACTGTAACAGGAAACACCAGCCTGATAGCCGTAGAGATCACTGACAATAAATACAAAACGGCCAGTATCCTGAGTGAATACGGTGTCCCTATTCCAAACAGAATCATAACCGACAAAGTGGAAGATGCCCTTGCTTTTTTCAGAAAACTGAAAAAACCTGTGGTTATTAAGCCTGCAGTAGGAGGCTACCAGGGGAAGCGCGTTAGTGTTAATTTAAAAAATGAAGAATCGGTTGTCAATGCTTTTTCATGGGCTGCTGAATTTGATGAAGAAGTAATCGTGCAGCAATTTGTAAAAGGAAACACCTACCGCGTTCTGATCATTGATTTTAAATTTGCCGCAGCAGTTCAGCTCAGGGCAGCGCATATCACAGGCGACGGAACAACCCCGATCCGTACCTTAATTGAGAAACTTAATTCAGAACCTGTCCGCGAGATTGGAGATAAAGGCAAGCTCAGCAAAGTGGAAGTGGATGAAGAAACATTGAAAATATTGGAACTAAAAGGCTATAATCCTGACACCATCCTGACTGCCGGCGAAGTGATACATCTGAAAAATTCAGGTAATATGAAACTTGGCGCTGAATCGGCGGATGTTTCGGAAAATATCCATCCCTATAATAAATTTGTCTGTGAAAGAATAAGCAAAATTCTTAACCTGAATGTTGCAGGTATTGATATCATCAGCCCGGATATTGCAACGCAGGTTACTGAAAATAATGCCTGTGTTATTGAAGTAAATGCAGCGCCTGATTTCAGGATGCATCTGAACCCGACATATGGCGAGCCGAGAAAAGTTCAGGAACAATATGTGGATATGCTTTTCCCTCCCGGATCAGAATCGCACATTCCGATATATTCTGTAACAGGCTCCCGGGGAAAAACGCTTACGGTAAAAATATTAAGATATTGCTTAGGCAAACAGAACCTGACAGTCGGAGCCGTTTGCGGCGATGGAATTTTTGTTGGAGACAACCGCCTGAAAGATGACAGCGGTTTCGATTCTGCAAATGCCGCGCTCATACTGAAAGATCCCTCTGTAGATTATGCCGTGCTTGAAACCAATGTTGAAACGGTACTTCAATTTGGATTGGGCTATAAATTTGCCGATATAGGTATTGTCCTTAACTTAGATGAAAACAAAAATGAATATTATGAGTATGACCATATCAAGGATATCGTAGACATAGCCTATGCAAAATCCGTGGTTGCCGAAGAAGTATATGAAAACGGTTTCACTGTTTTAAATGCCGATCATGAACTGATTTGCGAGATGAGCGAACGGATTTACAGCAAGCTGATCTTTATTTCGAGAAATCCGGAGAATGAATTCGTGCAATCGCATATAAAAAATGGCGGCATGGCAGTTATGCTCATAGAATACAAGATTTTTATCATTGATAAAAACACATCGGCCGAACTGCTTCCTATAGGGCAGATTCCATTAGTTTATTCTGTAAGGGAAGATTATGTGACCGATTGTATCCTGGCTTCTGTTGCAGCGTTGTATGTGGCTGGTATCAGCCCGGACGATATTAAAAACCTGCTATGTGCTTTGCAACTGTAGATTCCTTAGTCTATAAAAAACTCCGAAAACTCTGAAATTTTAATACTGTGAATGAATTAAAACTTT
>JACREX010000024.1 GCA_016212695.1 Bacteroidia bacterium | reverse complement strand
ACATAAAAGCCTTCGTGATTTTTCATCTAAAAAGGGTGATAATATTTTGTTTCGTTCTGATATTAATTTTTCATCTTTCATATTGCAAAGATAAAACTTAATTACGAAATAACCAAGTTATTTAATTACATTGTCTTAGTCGTTCGCTTTGTTGCAATCCATGGTGAATTAGAACAGCATTGATGCTTTCCATATTTGATAATACAACTAATTGTTCAATGCTTGCAGTATCACGGATGTTGCCTTCTTCTTTCGGGTTTTCATCACGCCATTGCTTAGCGGTCATACCAAACAAAGCTACATTCAGCAAATCGGCTTCGTTGGCATACACAAAATTTATTTGTTGCCTGCTTAATTCTTTCGGAATTAATTTTTCTTTGATGGCATCCGTGTGAATGTGGTAATTCACTTTAGCCAAAATGCGTTGCAGGTTCCATTCTAATTTCAGGCGGTCATTCTCGTCTGACTTGAGGCGTTGAAACTCTTTGATAAGGTAGATTTTGAATTCTGCGCTAACCCACATTCCAAATATATCAGGATGAGCATACGTGCCGCCATAACGACCTGCGGTTGCTTTTAATCCGATTGCATTTGTTTTTACTTCCCATTCCTTTACGCTTATCTTGTAATTATTTAACCCTGCCTGACTTTTAATTATGGCGAATTCGCCATAAATAAAACCGGGGTTATAAACGCTTTCCCAAATGCCAAGAAATTCAACGGTGTTACGGTTCCTGAGCCAATCAGCAATAAAAAATTCACCGTCTTTGGCTTTGAGCATATCGGTTAAAGAGATGTAATCAGTATTGTTTTGTTTAATGATTGTTATCTCTACTCCCTTTACTGTAATCGTCTTATTTTTCATTTTTTATTACTATTTTATCGGCGTCAACAAAATGTTTTTTAAAAATCGTTTTAAAATCAATTTCCCCTTCTGTAATTGTCCCGGGAAAAAGTTGTTTCAGTTTTTCAACTGGTCTTGCTTTATATCTAAAGACTTTCCTGTCATTCTTTTTGTTTATAAATTTTTCTGTCCCCGTTCATTCAGTATTACTTCCATCCTTCAATTTCTTTAACTAATTCTTTAAAGAACAGGCTCGCTTCTTTTCCTTCATCGCTGTCGTTTTCCATTGCCTGCGCATGCAATTCATGTTCTTCGTCGTTTGCAGCCCGGCCGGGCAATACCCAGCCTTCCTCATTTAAAGGCACATTGTCCTCAATACTTACTTTGTAACCATTTGTGCGAAGAAATGAAGCTAATAAACTGAATTTTTTAAAATTGGTAGTTTCTACTATCAGTTTCATGATTTTGCCGTTTAATATTAACATTTCATTTCGTAAAGATAAAGGGAACTAAAAACTCCAAATAAAATAGTTCACGCCAAGACGCTAAGATCGCAAAGTATTAACATTCAAAAGCATTTCCTTTGCGTACCTGCCTACCGCAGCTACCGTGTGGACACATCTTTTTCAATTTGTTTAGCTAATATCCAACCCTTATAAATCAAATCGAACTTGTCTAATCCCCTTTTTAATGTGATAGGGCCAGGTGGTCTTTGTTTCGTATATCCCTT
>JACREX010000247.1 GCA_016212695.1 Bacteroidia bacterium | reverse complement strand
GCCCCAGTGGTTGCATGCAATACAGGAAAAACAGGTTTCTTAACAACAATAAAGCATTTGCTAATATCGGGAACCGATGTGCAGAATTATTAATGCCTGTTCCTGTTTTATTTAATCTCTACACAAGCGACGGCTTTGCAAATGGTAATGCTCACCCTGGCAGCAGTATAGATATATTCGGCAGTACAGGCTGGCCAAATGCCAATGAATATCTGGCAACAGCAGTAGCCAACAGCGCGGGTGACTGGTCTGCAAATGTTTCAGCACAATATCCATTTTTAACAGGTATTGAAACCGATATTTATAATTGCAGTTCTGTATTATCGGCAAGCATTGGGCAGACAACTCCTGTAGCACCAGGCTCTACCTGTGCCACCGCTACCCAACTTCCCTCTGCCACCTATACCTGCACTGGCACAGAACTCCAAATAACAGGCACTGAATACTGGATGAAGTTTACGGCTGATACTTCGAGTATGAGGATTGCAATACAAAATCCGCAAGATACGCCTGTAGCAAATATACGAAAATTGATTCTGTTTAGTGGCGATTGCGATAATTTAGTTGAAATTGCGAGGAAAGATAAAGATGCAGGCGAGAATTTAGTGATTAACCGGTCTGACTTTATCACAGGGTCTGACTATTTTTTAAAAGTTGAGCAACAACAAAATATCACGGGAAATTTTGAAATATGTATCAGATCGATATGTGTCATGAATTTTGTTTTATATGATTCTATTGTTTGCCCGGGTGATACAGTCACCGGCCTTCTTTATGAAAAAGGGACACCAATACCCCAATTAAGTGATTTAGTTATTTCCTTTGTTGATGGCACTTATGACATCCAAGAAAATCCGGCAAATTGGGATTATAATTCAAATTGTCAGTCTGGAATAGATGGAAGTTTAGATTTGTTGTTTTCTTACGATATGATACACAACCAGGATGGTAGTTATAGTTACATGTTAATGCCTTTTTTACCAACTGGACAGGTTCACTCATTTGTTGACACATATGGAATTACTTATCATTTTTTTACATTTGTTGTTCCCCAAAACACCCCGCCGGGCTGCTATTTTGTAACAAACGGCATATTAATTCCACCATCGGGGGGAAATCATGACACAGTAGCAGTAGGCGGTTTTATACATTCTTTGTGTGTTTTGTCTTCTTATACTCATGCCCATATCATCGCCTCAGACACCATTATCTGCCCGGGAAGTTCCGTGGTACTTTCTCAGGATACAGTGCAGCCGGGAGACACTTACAACTGGTACAACAGCAACTGGGTACATATTGGAACCGGTAATTCTATCACTGTAAACCCCGGTTTCACTACAACATATTATTTAGTTGATTCCAATAAATGCGGCAAAGACACAGTCCAGGTAACAATTCATGTAATCGAACTGCCGGTTGTTACTATAAGCTGTACTACTATTCCCTCTTCTTCAAATTGCACGATATGCGCAGGAGGTACTGTAACCCTTATCGCAAATATCACACAAAATCCGCCGGCTTCACCTTATTCTTATTCATGGTATGACTCAAACGGCAATTTTTATTTTGGCATCCCGTCCCTTACTGTTACTCCATTGGTTACTACAACGTATTATGTAAGCGTAACCGATACCTGCGGTAATTCACCGATAGCAGGTATTACAGTAACAGTAAATCCGACACCTGTTGTTTCAATGATTAACGACACCGCTGTCTGCAGCAATGCCTCTCCTTTTTCTTTGAATGGCGCTCCTGCCGGAGGGATATATACAGAAGCCAGCGCGCCGGTAAGCAGCCAGTTTAACCCGGCTGTTGCAAGCCCCGGCATTCATACAATAATTTATACATACACCAATTCAAGCGGCTGTTCCAACAGCGATACCGTGAAAATAACCGTGAACACGGCTCCGAATGTTTCCCTGAATATCCCGCAAAGCCAGGTTTGTATAAACAGCGCCGCTTTCCCGCTAACAGGGGGTTATCCCGTTACAAATTTATTTACCACCGGATTTGGAGTCTATTCAGGCACAGGCGTAGTGCAGCAGCCAGGCCTGTTTACTTACTTTTTCAATCCTGCATCAGCAGTTCCCGGATACAATGTAATAACTTATACTTTTACTTCGCTTAACGGCTGTGTCGGCTCAGCAACAGATATGATCCAGATTATCGCTACGCCTCCCGTCCCTACATTTACAATTACACCTTCGTGTTTATATGAAAATGGAACGGCAAATTTCGGTACAGCGCCTGTTATTAACCCTATATATGGTAGCGTAACCGCTTCATGGAACTTTGGCGACAATACCACGGGCACAGGCTGGAACCCATCGCATACCTACCACACCCACGGCTATCACAGCGTTACGCTCACACTCACAAACCAGTGCGGTACAAGCAATGCCTGTAATGTTGTATATATTAACCAGCTTTCCTGCCTGTGTGATATTGATTATTATAATATTATAAATGATACTACTATTACAACAAATACGATATGGAACTCTAATACATTCAACTCATCAATAATCTATATTCAAAATACGGTTTACATTTCACCAAACCACACTCTCACTATTCAACCCGGTCTAACATTGAGGTTTGGGCCTAAGGGCCGTATTGTTGTCAACAGGTATGCCCGGCTGATAATCGTAAACAATGTAACGCTCACATCGGCAAAAGATAATTGCAATGCCATGTGGCAGGGAATTGAGGTATGGGGCAATTCTAATTATCCGTCGGCGCACATCTCGCAAGGTATTGTAAAAATGGGCGAAAAAGTAAAAATCATCAATGCCCACATAGGCGTATTGCTGGGTAAACGGATGGCTATGCAATGCGGCAAAATGCCATTATACCCATTTGAACCGAACTGGAGCGGCGGCATTATAAAAGAAGCTAATACTGCAGAATTCATTAATTGCGGAACCGGTATAAAAATATTGAAAAAAGGCGCTAATAACGACGATTACCAGTGCCGTATTAATGGTTGCATATTCAGAACAAAACCTTCTTTAGCCGACCCCTACTACAATACCGGCAACACACCTCATTATCCAAACAAATACTACCCATGGGCAGATACCTCAAATATCAGTCAAAGAACTGTTACAGGTATCTGGATGAACGGTATTAAAATGAGCGCCGACTCTATTTATGGTAATACTTTCCGAAATTTACAAACAGGCATCAAGGCTTTCGATGTAAGCTATTCCGTAAAAGCTTGCACCTTCGATACGCTTAATACAGGCATTCGCAGCTACCACACAAATTCAAATTTACACGTAGGCACCATCAGCGGCTGCTCTTTCAACCACATCACAAAACTTTCAGGCGATATTACCAACTCTGCCGGAATATATATTAGCGGTGGCCTAGGTAATAATATTTTGGCTAATACCTTTGGGCTTTTAAGTAATCCTGACCAAAGCCTTGTAGCTTTAGGAATCCACATGTATAATTCTGCAGGTTTTACTATTGGTAGTATTAATCCCAGCAATAATAATAAGTTTTATAAAATTACAACGGGCGTAAAAGTAACCAATGCCTGCACATCGAATCCTGCTCCAAGTTCTGTGGTTCTACAAAATGAGTTTACAAATACCAGGACAAGTGTTCTTACAGAGCAAAACAATTCCAATGTGCAGGTGAAATGCAATGCGTTTAATACTAATACAATTACGCCCGGTGTAGCATATAACCGCTATTCCCTGAATATAAATATTTTTGCTCACCAGGGAACAATGACTGCTCCTTCCGGAAATTGGTTTATTACCTCTCAAACCCCTGACATCGAAAACCAGTACAATATTTATAATTATTATGTACAAATTTGTCAGAACATGAACATGAATCCTAATTCTGTTAATTTTAACGAAATTCCAACAAATATATACGACTGCAATTGCCATTACCCAAATTTTTTAAATTACACCATTTCTCAGAGCGTTAATGACCTGGTTTCTATGAAAAACACCCTGCAGGTCTTGCAGCAGCAATACTATACTGTGCAGCAAAACCTTGATAAAGGCAATACTCAGATTCTTTTAAATGCCATTGCAGGCAATACTTCACAGGGTAATTTAAAGAATATGTTGGTTTCAAACTCGCCCCTGTCTGATACTGTTTTGATAAATGTGCACACAGCCAACAAACTCTCTCCCGGCAATTATAAAAATGTGATGGAAATCAACCTGCCTGTTACAGACAAAGTGAATCCTTATTTCTTCAATAAATTAGCTTCATTGCCCAATGGCATTGCAAACCAGTTAAGAGCCTTGCAGGGTAATAACCCCGGGGGGGTTACCACGCTTGCATCAATTCAGCAACAAATCAATTCTGTGAAACAGGACAGAGATGCCCTGCTTTCGTATTTATTAGATACCTTGCTGAAAACAAACGATGTTGCTACTGTAAAGCAGGTTCTTGAATCTGAAAACAGCATCTCTGCAAACATGACTTTAGCAGCTATGTATATTGCAGACAGTAATCTTGTTGCAGCGCAGAATAAAATCAATGCTGTTCCAAACACTACACAGGATTTGCAAGACTGGCACGAATTATACAACCTGCTTTATAATCTCGCTGCTTCAGGCAAAACACTTTTCGACATAGACAGCCTGCAGTTGCAGACCGTTACGGAGCTTGCTTACAGCGGTCGCAGCAACATTGCTGTTACCAATGCGCAAAACATTTTAACATTGCTGTTTAATATTGAATTTGACACAGAAACAGAAGGTGGTAATGCAAGATATGCACATGTTAATGAAGATACCGGTATTATTAGTGATATTGAAAATAAAGCAGCAGAGCAAGGTATTTATCTTGGCGAAAATTATCCGAATCCATTCAATAATACTACGGTAATACCCTATTCAATTCCTGTAAACACAGAGGCTGTAATAAAGATTTACAGCAGCACGGGAGCATTATTAAAAACTTTCAAACTCGAACATACCAAACCTTCAGTTGAACTTAAAACAACAAATTGGAGCAATGGTATTTATTTTTACAGCCTCACTGTTGACGGTGTTGAAATAGCATGGAAAAAGATGACATTAATTAAATATTAAAAATTATGAGAAAAATATTTATTGCTTTATGTATTCTTTTGTTTGCAGGCTTTGCTGCTTATTCGCAAACATGGAATACAGATTTCAGCGATTCATTAACAGGTTATGAAAATGGCAATCTGTTTTTCACGCATGTAAATGTTTATAAAAATCATTTGTTTGCTTTTGGAAATATTGTAAAAGCCGGAGACACAACGCTGCATCTTATTGGCGAGTGGAACGGCAGTTGCTGGAAAAACCCCGGTGTTTTGGGCTTTTATGATGCTCAGTATGACTATTCTGTGGTACACAACAATAAGTTTTATGTATGCGGTAATATATATGCAGGATTGAATGGTATTCCAGGCCTGAAATATATAGCATATTATGATGGCGCTGCATGGCATAAAATAGATAGTACAGACATTGACGGCCCTGTAAATTCTATTTACTGGAACAATAATAATATGTATATAGCAGGTCGTTTCTGGGACATAAACGGTATAACTTATGGCCATGTAGCCCGCTGGGATGGGCAGCAGTGGCATAAACTAAAAAACGGAATTATAGATGGCAATCTTGAGATGACATCAATTTCAGAATATAATGGCGAATTATATTATTTCGGAGGCGGTCTCTGTTCTATAGACGGTCAGCCCATGTATGGAGTGGTGCGCTGGGATGGCGCAGACTGGCATAATGTAGGTTCAGGTCTGGGTGCAACAGTTGATAATTTGTTAAACGATACGGTAAACAACCGTTTATATGCAGGCGGCCAGTTTTATGTTTTCGACGACACTGTTGATACATGGGCGTATAAAGGCGCAGCTTACTGGGATGGTATTAAATGGCATGGTATGGGAAAAATGGGTTATGGCGCGATGGTTTATGATCTGAAATTTTACAGGGGCGAATTATATGCAGCCGGCGGTTTCGATACTTTAGGTACACCAATTAGATGTTTTGCAAAATGGAATGGCACGGGTTGGGAACAGGTTGGTCAAGGAGTAGATTATGCCGTATGCTCTATGTGCATTTATAATGACGAGTTAATTTTAGGCGGTTATTTTACACAGGCTGGCGGTTTACCTGCGCAGGGCCTTGCACGGCTCTATGTTCCGCCCGACAGCGCGTGTATATATTTCACACCGACCATTTACACAGATGCAGATACATTCTATTTGCACAATGACACGGTGAGCGTGCCTTTCTTTAACAACAACAGCCATGCAAACAGTTGGCAGTGGAACTTTGGCGACTCAGGCACAGACACGGTTTGGTGCCCTGTGCATGTTTACCACCAGCAGGGTGTTTTTAATGTTATGGTAAATGTAACAGAATTATATTGCAATAAAACTGCGCAGAAAACTATTATGATTTCGGATATTTTTAATAGTGTGCAATCACCTACCAGCAATCAGCAACCAACATTAAAAATCTATCCGAATCCTGCGAACAATAGCATCACCATTGAAGTTAATGCAACATCCGAATTTAAAGGAGAGGTTTGTATCACAGATATAAAAGGCAACCCAAAAGCGAAGTATGAAATCTCCAAGAATAAAAAGACAATAACCATAGATACTTCCAAATGGAGCAAAGGAACTTATAGTTGCAGTTTGATTATTGGTGGTAAAATTATTTCTTCAAAAAAATTGATAGTAAAATGATTTTACTTTTCAACCTCACTAAAAAAGACAAAACGCTTTTCAATATTGAGTTCGATAATGAAATATCCGGCCTTACTGCCCGTTATGCTGATGATAATCAAACAAGCAGTGAAGAATATATTTCTGATGAAATCAATATTGATAATACGCCTTTCTTAGGAGATAATTATCCGAATCCCTTTAACCGGAATACGGTGATACCTTATTCAATTCCTGCAAACACAGAGGCTGTAATAAAGATTTACAGCAGCACGGGAGCTATACTAAAAACTATCAGGCTCGAACAAAATAAAACTTCTATTGAAATTAATACAATAGATTGGAGTAATGGTATTTATTTTTACAGCCTAACGGTTGAAGGTGTTGAAATTGCATGGAAGAAAATGGCATTAATAAAATAATTTATAAACTATGAAGAAGTACCTGTATATAGCATGTATTATTTTTATTAATAATACAGTATTCAGCCAGACATGGAGCACCTGGTTCGGTGATACATTGCAACATTATTATTCGCCGGATAATCCGATAGTGATTGATAATATCAATGTTTTTAAAAACAGGTTGATGATATTTGGCAATTTCGTTGGCGCAGGCAGTTTGCCATTATATTTGGTTGCTAAATGGCATAATAATATATGGGAAAACCCTGGAATGTCTTTCTTCGGTAGCAATACTGTTGTTTATACTTCATTTGCGACTAAAAATACTTTATATGCTGGTGGAATTTTTCATAATAATTTCAACAATATGCCAAATGCACAGGGCGTGGTTTATTACGATGGCAACCAGTGGCACAATTTAGATAGTATAAATTATAGTCTCTATATTAGTGACCTCTTTGCAGACACTAATTTATACATCTGCGGCAATTTTGATAATATTCACGGCATTGCCTTTAATAAAGTAGCCCGCTGGGACGGGCAGCAGTGGCATAAACTCAAAAACGGTTTTACATCATACACTTCAATGTTATATTGTATTAATAAATTCAGTGGTAATTTATACTTTGGCGGAGAGTTTGATCAATACGATAACGGGGATATATGGGGAATAACCCGATGGGATGGGGTTAACTGGAATAGCGTAGGTAAGGGTTTTGGCGGCGGTGTTGCATGTTTGTTAAAAGATACCGTAACTAATATTTTATATGCAGGGGGGCAACTTGTGCCGATAGATGATACATTGTCGTGGGGCTACTGGTCAGGCGTAGCCAGCTGGGATGGCACGCAGTGGCACAGCATGGGAAAAGTAGGATGGAGCGCTATGGTTAATAAATTAATAATGTACAGGGGAGAGTTATATGCAGGCGGCGGCTTTGATACTTTAGGTGTACCTGTTAAACATTTCGCTAAATGGAATGGTACAAATTGGGTTTCTGTGGGTTCAAATTTTGATTGGGGCGTTAATTCAATGTGCATCTATAATGACGAGTTAATTGTTGCAGGGGGTTTTTCCCAGGCAGGAGGTATTCATGCCCAGGGTCTTGCGCGGCTCTATATGCCGCCAGATAGCGCCTGTGTTTATTTTATACCAACAATTTACACAGATGCAGATACATTCTACTTACACAATGACACTGTAAGCGTACCTTTCTTTAACAACAACAGCCATGCAAACAGTTGGCAATGGGACTTTGGAGACACAGGCACAGACACGGTTTGGTGTCCGGTGCACATTTACCACCAGCCGGGCGTTTTCAATGTTACGGTACATGTAACAGAATTGTGGTGCAACAAAACTGCACAGAAAACCATTGTGATTTTGCAAGGCACAAATGTGAATAACGAACAACGATTAACGAATGCAGATTTGCGAATTTATCCGAACCCGGCAAACAGTAATTTTACAGCAGAAATATTTATACCGCTCATTGAGCGTAGTCGAAACGAGCGGGCAGCAACATTCTGCATTTTTGGATTAATGGGAGAAGTAAAAAGAGAATACAAATTGCAG
>JACREX010000245.1 GCA_016212695.1 Bacteroidia bacterium | reverse complement strand
TTTCAAACTCTTGTTGTAATTGTATAAGCAATTTTTCCTGGTCATTGCCATCCAGTCGTCGGAACTGTTCTAATATTTCGGAATGTTGTTTCATTCCGCAAATATAATAATTTGCTGTTTAAATTAGAACTTAGCCAAAAATAGTAATCTGAATTTTAAAAATTATGAGAAAATTAGCCTTGATAGTAGTATTAATTATTCCTCTTTCATTTATTGCAAAAGCGCAGCAGCCATGCCCTGATGTGCCTTACCTTGAATATGGGGGACAAATATACAATACAGTTCAGATTGGTGCTCAATGCTGGATGAAAGAAAACCTGAACATCGGAACATTCGTTCAAAGCACTGCTTCTTCGGTGGCTCACTCAAATGTTACCAATAATGGTATAATTGAAAAATACGGTTATGGCAATGATTCAAATTATTGTGCCATTTATGGCGGATTATACGACTGGAATGAAGCAATGGGATATTCAACATCTGAATCAGCACAGGGAATTTGCCCGGCAGGATGGCATATCCCCTCTGCCGGCGAATGGGATATTTTAGTGAATTCCCTCGGAGGAGAAAATTCAGCCGGGTGCAATATGAAGGAAGCGGGTACAGTTCACTGGGCTGACCCGAATTTTTGCGCAGATAATTCAAGCGGATTTACGGCTTTACCGGGCGCAATGCGGCGTTTTACAGGCACATTCTTCGATATTGACTCAAGCGCATTGTTCTGGACGTCTACGCAAAGCGGAAGTGTCAATGCAAAAGTAAGATACCTGGATTATAGTGTGTCATTTGCAAGAAATGATTCTGCTAAAAAAGTCTATGGATTTTCCGTCCGCTGTATTAAAGATGATAGCGGAACCGGCTCTCTGAAAAACGAAAACAAAAGCTATATTGATATTTTTCCTAATCCTTCAAATGGAATTATTAACATTAAATATACATTAAATAAAGCAACAAACCTGCTTATACAAATTTCAACTTTGAATGGTGAAATTATATATTCGGAACAGCATAATCAATATATAGGCGAATTCCGTAAATCCATTGATTTAAAAGGTCAGCCAAAGGCTTGCTATTTAATAAAGATTATTACAAATGAGGATATCTATACCATGCAAATTATTTTAAAGTAATTATTAATTCAATTGTTAAACTGAAAAGAAAGGAACTTTTATGAAAACATTTTTATTTTTTTTATTTCAATTAACAGTATTGTATATTTTCGCACAGACAGCGGGTTCTCTTGACCCGGCTTTTGGCGGGACGGGATATGTTACAACAACCATGGGCGGGTTTGACGATGAAATTCATGCCGTAGCGGTTCAACCCGACGGGAAAATTGTTGTTGCTGGATACTCAAAAATCAGTTCAACAAATGAGTTTTTTGCTATTGCCAGATACAATCCAAATGGTACCATGGATAATACATTCGGAACAGCAGGAAAAGTATTAGCCGCTGTTGGCACGTCCTATAATCAGGCCTTTGCTGTAACTATACAGAATGATGGAAAAATAATTGCTGCCGGATATACAAATTCAAATTACGACTTTGCCCTTGTCAGGTATAATAGTGATGGGTCGCTGGATAATACTTTTGGCACAGGAGGAAAAGTAATCACCCAGGTTGGCAGTTCTTATGATATGGCCTTTGCCGTGAAGGTTCAGAATGACGATAAAATTCTTGTTGCAGGATGGTCCACCAACGGCGCTAATATGGCTTTTGCCCTTGTCAGATACAATACAGACGGCACATTAGATAATACTTTCGGAACAGGAGGCAAAGTGGTTAAGGCTATCGGAAATGATGATGCCGCCGCTTATTCTATGGCAATACAAACCGATGGAAAAATTGTTCTCGCAGGATATTCATTTAACGCATCGAACAATGCTGATTGTGCCATTTTGCGATTTAATACTGACGGAACTTTGGATAATTTATTCGGGACAGGGGGTATTGTTACAACAGCGGTAGGAAGCGGCGACGATTTAGCTTTATCTGTCGCTATACAAACCGAGGGAAAAATAGTAGCTGCGGGATGGACAAAAATTGCTGCAAACAATAATGATTTTTTACTTCTCCGGTACGATTCAAACGGAGCATTGGACAACACTTTCGGAACTGGCGGAAAAGTTATAACCCCTGTCGGAAACTCAAATGATGAAACAAACGGAGTAACCATTCAATCCGACGGAAAAATCCTAGCGGCTGGTTATTCGTCAAATGCCACAAATAAAGATTTCGCGGTTGTGAGGTATAATCCGGACGGAACACCGGATAATATTTTTGGAACAGGCGGAAAAGTTACCACTCCTATCGGAAGTTCCCATGAGGTTGCCAATGCAATAGCTATTCAGCCTGACGGAAATATTATAGCGGCAGGATACTCGGTTATAGGCACAAACTATCTCTTTGCAGTAGCCAGATATAACTGGAATGTGGGAGTTGGGATAGAAGAAACTGCCGGTGAAAATGATATATCAATGTATCCAAATCCTGCCGGAGATAAAATTTATGTAAACATGCCTTTCACATCCGAAAATTATGTAATTAATATATATTCTTTAACAGGACAGTTATTGTTTCAGCAATCTGAGATAAAAGGGAGCATCGGGATTGATGTCAGCAGATTTGCAAAAGGAATATACCATCTTCAGATAAGTTCAAAGACTAATCATATTAATAAAAAAATCATAATTGATTAAAGCTATGAAATATAAATTAATTTTTTGCTTAACAATACTTATTCTCAATTTCTATCAGGTTTTCCCTCAGGGAACAGGTATAAATATTTCAGGCGCCCCTGCCGATAATTCTGCTATACTTGATATAAGCAGTACAGATAAAGGGCTGTTGATTCCCCGCATGACTACCGCCCAGCGCGACGCAATTAACGGAGGCAGCATAGCCGCAGGCTCTGTTATTTTTAATACAACAACAAATTGTTTTAATCTTTACGATGGTTCACACTGGATAGAATTATGTTCACTTCCTACAGCCTGGTCATGCGGTATGCCGATTACCGACCCCCGCGACGGAAAAATTTACAATACTGTCCAAATTGGAACGCAATGCTGGTTACAGGAAAATTTAAATTATGGCACATATACGCCTGTTCATGGAGGCGCTCAGCTTGCCGGCGAAAAATATTGTACGGATATTTCCGGCAATGCAAACGACCCGTCATGTACTTACGGCGGATTATATGAATGGGCTATTATTATGAACGGCGCCTCATCGAGTAATGCCGAACCAAGCGGCGTTCAGGGAATTTGTATGCCCGGATGGCATTTACCCTCTCACAACGAGTGGACAACGTTGGAACGCGCTGTATGTACAAACTCGTGTGCATTTCAATTTCCGTATGATATCACAACTTTCGGATGGAGGGGTACTGATGAAAGTAATAAGTTGAAAATAAATTCATCGCTTTGGCTTGTAAATACAGGTACTAATACTTCGGGATTCAGCGCATATCCAACGGGCCTTTCTTCAAGCGGGGCATTTTATAATGGTAAAACCGGAGCTTATTTCTGGTCTTGTACTTCTTACGATGCAAATAATGCATGGCATCGCCTGATTGATTCAAGCAACGGCGGTATTCAACGAACTATCGTAAATAAAACAACAGGTTATCCTGTCAGGTGTGTAAAAGATTAATTATAAACAATTTAATTTCTAATAATATGAGAAGGATGAAATTTTATGTAAATATAATTTGTATATGCTTTTTTTCGGGATATACATATTCTCAAACGCAGGGTGTAAGTATAAATGAAACCGGCGCGGCAGTTCATAATTCGGCAATGCTCGATGTAAGCAGCACTGCAAAAGGATTATTGGTTCCACGTATGACAACCGCGCAACGCGATGCAATTAATGGCGGGACAATTGCTGCCGGGCTCATTATTTTTAATACGTCAACAAATTGTTTTAATTTTTATAATGGTTCAGCGTGGATCGAACTCTGCTATTGTTCTACGCCGGCAACTCCCGTTGCAGGTAATAATGGCCCTGTGTGTATTGGAGAATCGCTTAACTTAACGGCTTCTGCAATTTCAGGCGCAACCTATAGCTGGACTGGACCCAACGGCTTTACATCGTCTCAGCAGAATCCTACGGTCAGTACTTCTGCAACAACGGCAATGGATGGAACTTATAGTGTCGTCGCTATGGTTAACGGCTGCAGTAGTTCGGCAGGAACAACAACCGTGCAGGTAAATCCAACGGCTCCGGTTGCCGTAAGCATTTCTGCTTCTCCATCAAACACAATCTGCTCGGGCACTAGTGTAACATTTACAGCTACTCCTTCAAATGGTGGAACAACACCTGTTTATCAATGGCAGGTTAACAGCAGTAATGTCGGCACAAACAGCTCAACCTATTCATCGTCATCATTGGTAAATGGAGATGCAGTTACATGTATTTTAACATCAAACTCAGGATGTGCAACCGGCAACCCTGCTACATCCAATACAATTACAATGACTGTAAATACTATGTCAACAGCTCCCACAGGAATCAATGCAACAGTTAATCCTATTTGTTCAGGATCGTCAACCACCCTTAGCGTAACAGGCGGATCGTTAGGCACAGGAGCAACCTGGCACTGGTATAGCGGCAGTTGCGGCGGCACATCTGCAGGAACCGGAACCGGCATTACCGTAAGTCCGACTAGTACGATAACTTATTATGTGAGGGCAGAAGGTACGTGTAATACTACAACTTGCGCATCACAAATTATAACAGTGAATCCTGCTTTACCTGTCAGTGTTACAATCGTTGCCAGCGAAGATACGATATGCACGGGTACAAGTGTTACATTTACCGCAACGCCTGTTAACGGAGGAACAACACCTTCATTTCAATGGCAATTAAATAGCGGAAATGTAGGAACAAACAGTTCTACATATACCAATGCTTCTTTATCCAACAGCGATGTTATTACCTGCATCCTCACATCAAATGCTACTTGTGCAACAGGAAATCCCGCCACATCCAATTCAATCACCATGAGCGTGGCAACAGGGATACCTTCCGCTCCGGTGGCAACAGCCGGTACAAATATTGGAAATATACAATTTACAGCTAACTGGAATGCTGTTACGGGAGCCACGACATATTATCTTGATGTTGCTACAGATGCCGGGTTTACATCTTTTGTTTCCGGTTATAATAACCTCAATGTCGGTAATGTAACATCACACCTTGTTACAGGATTAAGCATGAGTACCACGTATTATTATCAGGTGAGGGCGTCGAATGCCTGCGGAACAAGCGGAAACTCCAACACAATAACTGTTACAACAACAGCCAGCGCTTGCGGCAGTTTAATAACATTAACCGATGTTAGAGACGGACAGGTTTATAATATTATTGGTATTGGGACACAATGCTGGATGGCACAGAACCTGAACTATGGGACAATGATTCCTGACGGGCATACAAATTCAACAAATAACGGAGTGGTGGAAAAATATTGTTATAGTGACGTGGCAGCAAACTGCACATCTTATGGAGGATTATATCAATGGGCAGAAGCAATGAATTATGTGCCTTCTGTTTCAACAGCTCCCGGTCCTGCCGGAATCTGTCCTTCAGGTTGGCATATTCCCACAGATTCGGAATGTAAAACCTTAGAAGTCTTTTTAGGAATGTGTACAGGCGCAGGAGCAGGCTGTGTTGATGCAACAGGATGGCGCGGTACAGACCAGGGCACACAACTGAAAGTCGGCGGCGTTTCTGGTTTTGAATGTATGCTCGTTGGCAGACGCCAAAACGATGGCACTTATTTTTACCTGAATACTGACGGCAGTTTCCAATGTGCGACAGAACAAAATTTCGCCTTTTTCTGGATGAGAACCGTAAGTCTCGGTCAGAATGGCGTCCATCGGCTTTCCTGGGATAAGACACAAGGATATCCG
The DNA here is from genome assembly GCA_016212695.1 of Bacteroidia bacterium. Lineage (GTDB taxonomy): Bacteria > Bacteroidota > Bacteroidia > Bacteroidales > GWF2-35-48 > GWF2-35-48. The sequence goes on along the minus strand of JACREX010000245.1, from coordinate 51,090 downwards.
GTAAGATGTGTGAAAAATTAAGTTCAAAACGCTTTGAAGAATTTTTAGAAATCGAATATTATGTAATAACAAATAACTTGGTATTATGAGAACATATTTTGTGTACCTACGGGTAATTATATTCACAATATTAATATCGAATGTTTTAATAACCTATTCGCAGGTGTTAAATACCGCAAGAGTTAATATTGGTTCCAATTCATTTATGAACTGCCCCGGTAATGTAATTAATAATTCTACAGGTATTATCAATAATAACGGAACAATGATTATCGGCGGCAATATTGTGAATAATGCAATTATAAATTCAGCCTTCAACAGCAATGTGAAACTCACAGGCGGCGCCCAGTATATAGGAGGGACAAATTCAACAACATTCAGCGACCTGTTTATTGACGGAACAGATAATAAAACAATCAGTATTCACACATACATTGACGACTCCTTGAAATTCAATGCAAACAAAATTATCAATGGCAATAATGATTTGTATTTGCTTCAAAATGCTAAGATTTACAGTTCTTCATCATCAAAATATATTGTTACAAACGGAACAGGCTCGGTCATTAAAAAAAGTCTTCCTTTAGTTTTAGATTTTGTATTTCCTGTAGGGTTTACAACATCAAATTATAATCCTGTAACTTTGAACTACACAGGAACTGTAGATACATTTGCAGTAAGGGTAAGCGGGGGTATTCTGCCTGCAACCGGCGCAGACAACACGTGTGTTCAATATACCTATATTATTCAGGAAAGCAATAATAGCGGAACAAATGCATCACTAAACCTTGCATGGAATACATCAGATGAAGGGACTTTGTTTTTCAGTCCACAATCTTTAATATGGCAGAATGATAACGGAACATGGAACTCATTGGGAGGGACGCCCGGCGCAACGGCAAATGCCCCTGCTACCGACTGGTATCATCAAACTTCAGGTATTACTGATTTTTCGGCTAATGCAAGTCATTTTATTGTGAGAAGTTTTTCACCTCCTGTTATAACTGTTCAACCTGAAGATATCAATATTTGTGCAGGAACAGATTCAAGTTTCAGTATTACGGCAACAGGGGAAGGTGTTTTAACTTACCAGTGGCAGGTTAATTGCGGAAGCGGATGGAGCGATGTTACAAACGGTTCTAATTATACAGGATCCAATACATCAACTTTAAATACTGTTAATGCGGCTGTTGGTATGAACAATTGCCAGTATCAATGTATTGTTTCGAATGCTGCCGGTTCCGATACTTCAAATACGGCCGCCTTGACAGTTATCCCGTTACCAGTTGCCGATGCAGGGACTGATGCTGTTATATGCGCAAATTCAATTTTTACTGTTAATACAGCCACAGCCAGTAATTATACAACTCTGAACTGGCTTACTTCAGGTACCGGAACATTTACAAATAACAATACGCTTACTCCATCATATACTCCAAGTACTTCGGATACAACGGCAGGATATGTTGCGCTTACATTAGTCGCTTATTCTTTATGCGGAAACGATAGCGACAGCATGGTTTTAAACTTTACATCCTTGCCCACGGCAAATGCCGGAAATGATGTAACTATTTGTGCAGGTTCGGATACAACTTTAAGCGCAACTGGTGGTACAGGTTATCAATGGGCGCCCTCAACCGGATTAAGCGCAACAAATATTTCCAATCCGTTGGCAAGCCCAGGTTCTACTATTACTTACTATGTTACAGTAACGAGCAGTTGTGGAAACGCTACCGATAGCGTTACGGTTGCAGTCGTACCCCTTCCTTTGGCAAATGCCGGTACTGACCAGCTATTTTTATTTGTAACAACAACTTCGCTTGCTGCAAATAATCCTTTCCCTGACACAGGGGTTTGGAGTATAGCATCAGGAACGGGAGGAAATATCGCAGATATCAATAATCCGAATTCTTCTTTTAACGGGTTGCCTTATCATACTTATATTCTTGTATGGACGGTAAGCAACTCCTGCGGATCATCATCAGATACCGTAATCATTAGTTTTGATTGTGTTCCAATTCTTGTTGACCTTGGCAATGATACCGCCATTTGTGAAGGGCAGACATTAGTTTTAGATGCAGGCAATCCGGGAAGCGCTTATTCATGGACTGGCGGATATACAACTCAGAAAATAAATGTAACACAAGCCGGCACATACAGCGTTACCGTGACAGATATAAACGGCTGCACAGGCATTGATTCTATAAATGTTACCGTTAACCCGTTGCCGGTTGCTAATGCAGGCGCAGACCAATCTATATGTATTGGCGATACTGTTGTATTAACCGCAACAGGCGGTTTGTATTATCAATGGAATAACAGCGTTATTAACGGCGTTCCTTTTGTTCCGGGTGCAACAGCTACCTATTCGGTAACAGTAACTGATAATAATAATTGTTCGTCAAGCGATGAAGTTACGGTAACCCTTAATCAGCCTCCCTCGGTTTTTGCAGGCAATGATACTACAATTTGCGGTAATGATAATTTTGCTTTAATAAGTTCCCACGCATCAAATTATATATCTCTGAATTGGACAACAACAGGCAGCGGCCATTTTTCAAATAATACAGATTTACACCCTGTATATTATCCCGGTAATTCTGACATTTATGGAAATGTTACACTGACATTGAATGTCGTATCAAATTGCGGAATAGTATCAGATAATTTAATCCTTTCATTTTATCCTGTAATCGTTATCAACGCCGGAGCGGATGTAACTATTTTAGCAGGCGCAGATGTTATTCTCAGTGCAAGCGGAGGAACCAATTATTCGTGGACGCCGGATTATAATATTAGCTGCACAAACTGTCAGAATCCTGTTGTCTGGCCAAGACAGACTACTTCTTACATTGTTACCGGAGCGGATATACATGGCTGCGCTTCTTCCGATACAATTGTCGTTACTGTTAATTCAGAAAACAGCATTTTTATTCCGTCGGCCTTTTCACCAAACGGAGATTACGAAAATGAAGTTATGTATGTTAGAGGTAAATGTATCGAAGAATTAGAATTTATTATTTATGACCGGTGGGGAGAAAAAGTTTTTTACTCAAATTCTCTGAATGACGGGTGGGATGGTTCTTTTAAAGGGAAAAAAATGAACCCTGCCGTATTTGTTTATTATGCGAAAATAAAATTCTATGATGGCTCATGGGTTGAAAAGAAAGGAAATATCACATTGGTTTACTAATATAACAATATTATGAAAAAAATAATTTTATCTGTATTGATTCTTATTTGTATATGGAACATACAGGCGCAAGACATTCATTTTTCGCAGTGGGACGCCGCACCGTTGTTCTTAAACCCTGCATTAACCGGAGGTTACAATGGTAATCACAGGGCAATATTAAATTATCGCGAGCAATGGAAAAGTGTTGCTTATCCATATAAAACTGTTGCATTCCAATATGACGGCACATATTTTAAAAAACTTTTTAATTTTAAAGATAAACTGAATTTGGGCTTTTCTTTTTTTAGCGACAAAGCCGGTGAAGGAAATATGGGAATTACGCAAGCTACTATTTATTCTTCTTTTTATAAAGGATTTAAAAACACCTATGGACTGACAGCGGGATTTCAACTTGGCTATTCACAAAATTCGCTTAATATTGCCAATTTAACATGGGATAATCAAAACGATGGAGGGATATATAATCCTGATTTGCCTTCAGGAGAACCTCAATATAATAATAAATTTTCTTTCATTGATATTGGCACCGGGTTGTGTTGGGATTATAGACCGCACAAATTATTCGCTTATAATCTTGGCCTTTCAATTCAACATGTTCAGCCTACGGAAATAAAATATTACAATGAAAAAGAGATATTGTTCCGCAAATTCACAATACATGGTACAATGGAAACAAAATTTAAAAAAAGCGACGCAATATTTTACCCTGCATTTATTTATAGAAAGCAAGGACCCTCTCAGGAATTTATTTACGGAACAATGATTAAATATCAGTTATCGGAAGAAAAACATGATGGGAAAATTCTCGATGCCGCTGTTCAGTTCGGCGTATTCCATCGTTGGAACGATGCTTTTGTTTTTGTCGCAAAACTCAGTTATATGCATTTTACTTTTGGCATCAGTTATGATACGAATTATTCTAAACTATCGAATGTAAGTAATTATAAAGGCGGTATCGAATTGTCCTTATTATATATTTCTCCTTATTCAAGAAGAGGCAGGGGCAATAGTTTGTTGTAGTATTTCTTCCTCCTTCCTTATCATTCCGAATTTAGAAACTCCAAACCCCTAAGTCAAAATCGTCAACCAGTAATTTTTATCTGAAAAATGTTTTATTTCCAAAATCGTTCGTTTAATATTGCATAATTATTGTACCGAATTATTTATGAAGATCAACCCGGTTATATACTTAAAATGGCTTAAACTTATATATTATAATTCCGTTTTAAGTATAATAAAATCTGTGATTGTTGCCCTGACATGGATTGTAATGACGGGATGCAGTAATGAAACTTCGAAAGACGTAAATACCAAAACAAAGGATGCGGAATCCGAACCGGTTCTTGATATCGGATATATTGATGAATCTGTGGACCCGGGCGACGATTTTTACAACTACACAAATGCAAACTGGATAAAAAACAATCCGGTTCCCGAACAGTTCAACAGGTATAGTTCTTTTGAGAAACTTTATGATAACAACATGAAGCAGATGCGGGAATTGCTTGAAAATGCAATGAACAGCAAAGATACCAAAGATCCGCTGTTTCAAAAATTGGGTGATTTTTATTCCTCGGGAATGGATACAGTAAAAATCGAAGCCGATGAAATAAAACCCTTGAAGGATGATTTTGACAGGATTGATGCCATTAAAGATATTAAAGGGTTTCAGGATGCCGCGGCTTTTTATCAGAAGCGGGAATTATGGCCGTTGTTTTATATTTTTTCGGGGCAGGACACTAAAAACAGCAGTATGATAATCGCCCAGTTTCACCAGGGAGGCATGGGATTGCCGGATAAGGATTATTATTTAAGCGAGGATCCGCATTCAAAAGAAATCAGGAAAGAATATACCGGGCATATTGTAAAAATGTTTGAATTGACAGGTGAAGAAAAAGCACAATCCGAAAAAGATGCCGCTGTTGTTATAAAGATTGAAACGCAAATGGCCAGGGCTTCGCTAACCCTGCTCGAACAACGCGATCCGAACAGTATTTATCACAAAATGACGCTGCCCGGGTTACAGAAATTATTACCGGGATTTAACTGGAAATCATATTTCACCATGATCGGGTTACCCGAAAATACAGAAATTAATTTACGCCAGCCGGAATTCTTTAAGGAAATAAACGGTATGTTAAAAAGCGTTCCGGTTACCGAATGGAAAATATACCTGCGATGGGTTTTAATTAACAATGCGGCAGAATTTATCTCTTCTGATTTTGCCAATGAACATTTCAGGTTTTTCAGCGCTGTAATGTCCGGGAATAAAAAAATGCCTGAACGCTGGAAAAGAGTTCTTAAAACAACGAATACCGTTATGGGAGAGGCATTGGGAAAAATGTATGTTAAAAAATATTTTCCGCCCGAAGCCAGGCAGAGAATGATGGATATGGTTAAAAACCTGAAATTATCGCTGAAAGATCACATAGAGGGATTAGACTGGATGTCTGTTGCAACCAAAAAAGAGGCATTGGCAAAACTCGAAGCCATGACCCTGAAAATAGGCTATCCCGATACATGGAAGGATTATTCCAATCTCAATGTTCAAAAAGATTCTTATTATAATAATGTAATGCATGCTTACGAATTTCTTTTCAGCGAAGACATGGCAAAGATCGGAAAACCTGTTGACCGCACAAAATGGAGTATGCTGCCGCAGACGGTAAATGCCGCGTATCAAAAGGGGATGAATGAAATAATTTTTCCGGCAGGGATATTGCAGCCTCCGTTCTTTGATCTGAATGCAGACGATGCCGTTAATTACGGGGCTATCGGATGTGTAATCGGCCATGAGATGACACACGGTTTTGATGACCAGGGACGGCTCTTTGATAAAAACGGAAACCTCAGCAACTGGTGGACCAAAGAGGATAGTTTAAAATTTTCAGAAAAGACCTCTGCCTTAGTTAAACAATATGATAATTATAAAATTTCAGATTCGCTCCATATAAACGGAAGGCTTACCCTGGGTGAAAATATTGCCGATCTGGGAGGCATTTCAATTTCACTTTCTGCACTAACGCGTGTGTTAAAGGATGAAGAAATAAAAAAGATTGATGGGTTCACCCCGGTTCAGCGGTTTTTTATTGCTTACAGCCAGCTATGGAAACTGAGTATTCTTGATAAAGAGCAGATCCGCAGATTAACCCAGGATGTGCACTCTCCTTCCGAAGCCCGTGTAAACGGGATCGTGTATAATATTCCTGATTTTTATGAAGCCTTTGGAGTCAAATCCGGAAAACGCTTTAAACCTGGGAAAGACAGGGTCAAAGTCTGGTAATTATAACCTGGCTGCAATCTTTGCATATTTTTGAAATCTGATTATTATTCCTAATTTTACTACCTCAAAATTTTTACGGATGAAAGAAATTTCGATTATCGTTCCGGTATTTAACGAAGAAGATAATATCGCCGAACTGCATAAAGAAATCGTTGATGTGTGCAGTGGCAAATTTCTCTTCGAAATCATTATTGTGGATGATGGCTCCGCAGACAGAACCTGCGAAATCGTAAAAAACTTATCGCCTGTAAGGTATATCCGTTTCAGAAAAAATTTCGGGCAGACTGCAGCCATGGATGCCGGTATAAAAAGCGCTAAGTATAATTACATACTGACCATGGATGGCGACCGCCAGAACGATCCGGATGAAATTCCGAACCTGATCCGGCATCTCGAAGAGAATGATTTGGACGTAGTTTCCGGCTGGCGAAAAAACCGGAAAGACAGTTTCATGAAAAAGTTTGTTTCCCGTGGCGCTAATTTTTTACGCGGTATTCTAATTCATGATGGCATACACGACAGCGGCTGTTCATTGAAGATTTACAGAAAAGAATGTTTTGACCAGGTTAGTCTTTACGGCGAAATGCACAGGTTTATTCCTGCAATATTGAAAATAAAAGGGTTCAAGATAGGAGAGATCCCTGTTAACCACCGCCCCAGAACAAAGGGCTATACGAAATATAACTGGAGAAGGACCTTCCGCGGTTTCATAGATATGATCTCAGTCTGGTTCTGGAACAAATATGCAATACGGCCACTGCATTTATTAGGTGGATTAGGATTTTTTTCTATGTTCCTCGGTTTAATTACATTTCTGTATTCGCTTGTCATGTATTTTCAAATCGGGAAGATCGGTCATACCGCCTGGCCGGTTTTAGCCGCCTTCTTCCTGTTCACAGGGATTCTTCTCTTTTTGCTGGGATTGATTGCAGATATCCTTATTAAAAGTTATTATAGTACAACCCCTGATAAATCGTATAACATCAAAGAAGTCGGAGAGAACCCCGGAAGTCAGTAAGGATAAGGTTTAATGAAGAAACGGTTGTTGATTTATTTTTACTATTTATTGTTCTGGCTTGTTTTTTTCTGGGCGGGCAAGTTAGTTTTTTTAGTTTTTCATTTTTCACTTTCCAAAGAAATTGCGTTCGCAGATTGGCTTCGTATTTTTATTTATGGCTTCAGGCTTGATTTTTCAAGCGCGGGGTATTTAATGCTGTTTCCCGGAATTGTTATTATTCTTACTTCTTATTTTTCCGGCAAGTGGCTTTATTACATATTGAATGTTTACACCGTTTTCATTCTTCTGATAAATATTATTTTACTGATCGGAGATTTGGAACTGTATACACACTGGAGATACAGGATGGATTGCACCCCCCTGCTTTATTTAAACAAGCCCGGCGAAGTGTTTGGTTCGGTTAGCGTCTGGGTTATCATACGACAGATTCTTATCGGGATATTCCTTTTAACTATTTTTATTTATGGATATTTTAAGCTGATTGCCGTAAGGATAAAACAAATGCAAAAATCAAACTGGAAATCCATGATCGTGTTTTTACTCATCGCCGCCCTGGGTTTTATCCAGATGAGGGGAGGTCTGAGCCTTGTGCCCATCAATATAAGCTCTGCATATTTTCACAACAATGTTTTTGTAAATCATGCTGCGGTAAACCTGTTCTGGAACGTCGGCCATTCGCTGATAGAAAGTTCGGATCTGAAAAGCGAATATCAATTTTTCAGCGATGCAAAAGCAAAAAGTATGTTTCATCAGCTATATCCTGATACAGCAGACAACCCCGGCGTACTTAAAAATAAAAGGCCTGATATTGTACTGATTATTTTAGAAAGTTTTACTGCGAAGGCTGTAAAAGCAGTTGGCGGAAAGGATGGAATAACGCCTAATTTTAATGCCTTATGTAAAGAAGGATTATTGTTTGATAATTTTTATGCAAGCGGCGACCGGTCTGATAAAGGGATTGCGGCTATCCTGAGCGGATACCCGGCCCAGCCGAATACTTCGATCATGAAGTATCCGGAAAAAACGCTGAAGCTTCCTTTTTTATCGAAAATACTCAGGGAGCAGGGGTATTCCACAGCTTTTTATTATGGCGGCGATCCTGATTTTGCGAATATAAAAGCATATCTCCTGAACGGTAAATTCGACCGGATAATTTCCAAAAAAGATTTTGATTCTAAGTATTATAATGCGAAGTGGGGCGTACACGACCATATTGTTTTTGACAGGTTCTTGCAGGATATTGAAAACACAAAGAGCCCGTTTTTTAAGGTACTGTTCACGCTCAGCAGCCATGATCCATATGATGTGCCGATGCCAACAGCTATCAAGGGTGGCGACTATGATTCTCTATTCCTCAACTCGCTTTATTATACGGATAAATGTATCGGTGATTTTATTAAAAAGGCAAAAACAAAAAAATGGTGGGAGAATACACTGGTAATATTTACGGCAGATCATGGCAGCCTGCGTCCCGGGAATTACAGTCATTTCGATCCTGCGAGTTATAAAATTCCCATGGTATGGATTGGCGGCGCATTAACCCCAAAAGATTCAACCGTCCATACCTATTCTTCGCAGACGGATATTGCAAAAACTGTGTTGCAACAAATGGGACTGCAAAACAAAGATTTTTTATTTGCTCAAAATATATTGTCTTTACAGGCTCCGTCTTTTTCTTTCTATACCTTTAACAACGGATTTGGTTTTCTCTCCGGTTATGCAACCCAGATTTATGACAATATATCGGCCAAATATATTATTTGCAACGGGCCTGATACATTAAAATATTACGGTTATGACAAAGCATACCTGCAGGTTTTATATGATGATTTTTTGAAAAAATAAGATTAGCGCCGCCATGCAACTATTTCGCATAAACTACGTCTTATAATTGAAAATTATTTTGATAGATATATTTTGATTTTTTAACGGAATATGGATAGCGACCCTGTAGACAGCGAAAGCCTGATGAATTTTTTCCAGAATCTTCCTGATAAATTCAGCGTGATGGAGGAGCAGATTGATATCACGGTACAGATGGAGTATTTTGATATTTCAAAAAAGATAAGGGAAAACGGGAGCGCTGAAAACTATTTTGAAAACAGGGCTTTACTTTTTAATGAAGCTACGGCAACCGCTGATAAAAAAATTATACTAGCTCAATTAGCTTCCCTTGAAAATATTGAAGCGTTCCGCACCATTGAAAAATATAAAAAGAATCCTGATCATGAATTAAAAGATTGGGCTACCCTTGCATTCTTAGAAAGTAAAACAGTGATTGAAAATTCGCTGACAGACGAAACCCAGGTAATTATTTCTTCGGGCCTTGGAGGAAAAGGTTCCAAACTCCGGTATTTTGTCATTTTGTTTGAAAAGAACAAAAATGGTTTTTCCGATATTCAGAAAAAAATAATTCATTCTGAATTAGACTTTGAGTTTCATAAACACCATGCGGAAATTGAAAAAATCGAATTTGGCGAAAGCTATGTTGCCATTACCTGCCTGATCCCCCTGAAGGCTCCCATCAAAGATATTTTTATAAATTTCATAAGCGAATGCAACCTGTACGGAGATTTTCTGCAAAGCAACTATATAATTACAAATATAAAACTGATAAACGCAGAAGAGATAAAAATCCTGATTGATAAAGAAAATTTCGGGAAAGATCAGGGAACAATTGATATTAACAGGTTGAAATAAAAAAGGCTGCTTTTGCAGCCTTTTTTATTTCTTTATTTCAATATTTTTTTATTCTTCGTCAGTGGAAGATGTCGTACTTTCTGTTTTGATTTCGGGTTTTGCTGTTTTTATATATTCCATTACTTCCCCGAGTCCCTCTTCAAACTTATCGAAATCCTCCTTGTAAAGGAATATTTTGTGTTTTTCATAATGGTAATTGCCGTCTTTGTCAAAGTTTTTTTTGCTTTCGGTGATGGTAAGATAATAATCCCCCTTTTTTGTAGATTTTACATCAAAAAAATATGTCCTTTTCCCTGCTCTTACCGCCTTAGAAAAAATTTCATCCTTTTCCTTCTTTTCAAATCCTTCCATTGTTAATTTTAATTTAGTTTCTGCAAATTTAAGAAATATATTTTAAAATAGGATATTTGTTTTTCAACATATTTGATTTTTAGCGTAAAACGCTGTTCAGGCCAACATACCGACAAATTTAAAGTTTTCGTTATTTTTTAACCCTACCGGAGCAAACCATCGGGTTCCTGCATTATATTATTCCATAATCTGTATTTTTTTTGTGTAATCTGTAAATTTGATGTACGTTTGGTGAAATTTTCAGGATTATTTTGTTGTTCTTTTTATGATAAGCAGAAGACTTTTACGGATTAAGGCGATGCAAATGTTGTATGCGTACCATACATCCGATAACCCCTCCCTCTCTCAGTTCGAGAAAGAACTTTTTTTCAGCGTTAATAATGCATATCATCTTTACCACTACATGCTGCAATTAGTTGTTGATATTGCCGATTATGCAGAAGAAAGAATCCAAATCTCCCGGCAAAAACATCTGCCCACTGATGAAGAACGCAATCCCAGTGAAAAATTTGTGAATAACAGGTTAATCAGGCAGATTGAAGCCAATATTCAATTAAGGAAATTTCTTGCAGAAAATAAATTCAACCGGACAGCATATCCGGAACTCATCAAAAAGTTATACCAGTCCATCAGAGAATCCCATGCTTATGACAAATATATAAAACAACAGGATTCTTCTTATAAGGAAGATAAGGAGTTTTTGATATCTATTTATGAAAAAGAAATAGCGCCCTGCGAATTATTATATGAAATACTGGAGGAACAAAGCATTTACTGGAATGATGATGTTGAATTTGTAATTTCCATGATCATCAAGACGATCGGTAAATTCAAAGAATCCGAAAAAGAAAATGCTACGTTGCAGCCGCTGTATAAGAACGAAGAAGATATTGATTTTATAAAAACCCTTTTCAGGAAAGCGATTTCAAATCATGCGGAGAACAGGGCGCTGATAGATAAATTCACTAAAAACTGGGATATTGAAAGAATCGCTTTTATGGATATCATACTCATGGAACTTGCCATTACCGAAGCTACCGAGATAGCATCCATACCCACCAGGGTTTCTTTTAACGAGTATATTGAAATTTCAAAATATTACAGCACGGCTAAAAGCAGCACTTTTATCAATGGGGTGCTGGATAAAATCATACAGCATCTGAGGTCGGAGAATAAAATCCGCAAAACAGGCAGGGGTCTTATCGGTGAAAAATAAATCAGCGCTTTTTTCGTTTTATATTCTATTTTTTTTAATGACTTTGTATTAAAATTATTTACTTTGCAAAAATTTCCAACTATGAAAAGAACAGGTTTGGTTTTTTTATTGATTGCAGCGGTTTTGTCGGTTGCAGTCAGATGTAAGCAGGAATCTATGAAGAACGACGGCCTGCTTTCTACTGAAATTGTCAATAATCCTGTTTCCGCTAATGGCAATGCAAACCTTGATAAGCTGCCAAAATTTGAGTTTGCAAATAAAACACACGATTTCGGAGTAATTATAGAAGGTGAAAAAGTATCCTATTCATTTAAATTTAAAAATACAGGGAAATCTGATTTGATCATTTCTTCGGCAAAAGGAAGCTGCGGCTGCACAGTCCCGAAATATGACAAAGAACCGATCGCTCCGGGAAAAGATGGTTTTATTGAAGTGATATTCGACAGTTCCGGGAAAAGCGGTATGCAAAGCAAAACAATTACCGTTATGGCCAATACGCAACCCAATACAGAAGTATTAACGGTTATGGGAGAGGTTGTTTCGGCAAATAAAAAGCAGCCGTAACCGGAATTTTATGAATTTTGTTATAATAAGTACTAATTAATTATTTTGAAATGATGAACAATTTATTGTATGTTTTGGCTCAGGGTGGACAAAGTCCATATGCCTCGCTGATTTTTCTGGTTCTGATTATTGTTGTATTTTACTTTTTCATGATCCGTCCGCAAATGAAGAAACAGAAAGATTTGAAAAAAATGCGCGAGGGATTGAAGAATGGCGATAAGATTGTAACTACCGGCGGTATTTATGGTAGAATCGTGGAAGTAAAAGAACAGGTCATTATTATAGAAGTGGATAGCAATGTCCGGTTGAAAGTTGACAAAAATTCCGTTCATGCGGACGCATCGGATCTTCAGAGCAAATAATTATTATACTATGCGTGGGATAAAATTATACATAGCAAAGTAGGCAGTTGCAGTAGGCACTATGCAGTCAGAAACTGCTAACTGCTGCTGCTTACTGCCGCTTATAGAAATGTACGAATTTATCCCGTTTTATGTATAGTCTCATGGCAATCTCCCGTATTAAAATTGAAACTTGAAGACATTTGCCTTAATTTTGCGTTATTTGAAAATAACTTGGCATTATCTGAAACGCGAAAGGGTTAAGATAAGGCAAAGTCTTTTGGTTTTTTTGGTTTTTTTGTTGATCTCCACGAGCATCTGGCTTATCAATGCATTAAGAAAAAATTACAGCCTCACGATTGCATTTCCGGTCAGGTATATTAATTTTCCAAAAGATAAGCTTTCCGTTGGCGAAATGCCTTCTTATCTTTTTATACTTATCAGAACCAATGGGTATACCCTGCTCCAATATAAGATTAAACCTCCGGCGACTCCAATCACGATTGATGTTAATTCATATGTTCTGGTAAGAGCCAGTGAAAAAAGCCCGAGGTATTATCTTCTTACAAGATATCTGCTCGATAACATAGAAGGCCAGGTCCCTTCTGATGTCAAAGTGTTAGACATTTCGCCTGATTCGCTGTATTTTCAATTCGACAAAGTATTTAAGAAAAAAGTGCCTGTTATCCCGGCAATAAAAATTGAATTCCGAAGACAATATTCGTTCCGGGATATTCCGACTGTGAAACCTGATTCGATCTGGGTTTACGGGCCAAAAGCCGTTATAGATACGCTGCAATCTATAAAAACCGAACCGGTAATGTATAGAAATTTAAGCCGGCCTATTGAAAAAAAATATGAGTTGCAAAAGATTTACAACCTTACTACATCGGTTAAATATGTTACTGTAAATATCCCTGTGGAGAAATATACAGAAGCTTCTTTAAATATTCCTGTTGAAATAAAAAATTTACCGGACAGTCTTATTTTAAAAGTTATACCCGATAATATTTCAGTTTCCTGCCTTGTGGGATTAAGCAATTATGATAAAATAAAACCATACTACTTTAAGGCAACGGTAGATTACAAAGCCACAAAAGAAAAATTCAGCAAAAAGTTAAAAGTCTCTGTTGGTGAATTTCCGCGGATGATTTCAAACCTTAGGTTTCACCCGCAAAAAGTAAATTATATTATCAAGAAAAAATATTAAATATAAAGTGATAAAAGCAGGCATCACCGGAGGAATTGGAAGCGGGAAATCAGTTGTGTGTAATATTTTCAGCAAGATAGGAGTTCCTGTTTTTAGCGCAGATGCTGAAGCTAAAGCGGTTATTAATACAGATACCGGCGTTGTGCAGGAATTAATTAATAATTTAGGGTCTGATATCTATTATTTTTCCGGCGAGATCAACCGAAAAAAATTAGCCTCCATGATTTTTAATAACCCGGATATTCTGAGTCTTGTTAACTCTATCGTGCATCCGGTGGTAATGAATAAATACAGGCTATGGGTTGCCGAGCAGAATTCCAAGTATGGGATTCTGGAGGCAGCGATACTTTTTGAAAGCGGCGCATACTATGAATTGGATAAAATTATTACAGTATATGCTCCTGAAGAATTACGGATAAAGCGGATAATGAACAGAGATTATGTTGGCAAAGAAGAAGTACTGGCAAGAATGAATTCCCAGATGCCGGAAGAAGAAAAACTGCAAAAAGCGGAATACATCATTTATAATGATGAACAGCAGCTTGTTATTCCCCAGATTTTAAAATTGCATGATATGTTTCTGAATTATTAAGTAATCATTTCAATTTGTTTGAAAGAAGTACATGGCTAAGTTTGCAAAATGGATCGGAGGCGGGTTGGGATGGGCTTTCTTTGGCCCGATCGGTGGGTTATTGGGATTTGCTATTGGATCTGTTATTGATAGTACACGAATCCATTCTGGAAGAAGCGTTTCTTCCACCACGCGCGGTGATTTTACAGTAAGCCTCATGGTGCTCATTGCCGCTGTGTTGAAAGCGGATGGCAAAGTGCTGCAGTCTGAGTTGAATTTTGTTAAAAGTTATTTTTTAAAGGCGTTTGGCATGGAGGCTTCGGTAGAGGCCATTCAAATGCTGCGCGATCTGATAAAAAAAGACATTCCGGTTGAAGCGGTAAGCGATCAGATAAAAACACATCTTGATTATTCATCAAGGCTCCAGCTTCTTCACTTTCTGTTTGGCATTGCCGATGCCGATGGCGAAATTCACAGGAGCGAATTGAATGTAATCGGGAATATAGCCCGCCACCTCGGTATTTCACAAAAAGATTACGACTCCATAAAATCAATGTTTTATAAGCAAGGCAATATTGATGCCGCCTATAAGATCCTTGAGATTGATAAAACAGCGACGGACGAAGATGTTAAAAAAGCCTATCGTAAAATGGCGTTAAAATACCATCCCGATAAAGTGAGTTATCTCGGCGAAGATGTTCAGACATCAGCAAAAGAGAAGTTTCAGAAGCTCAACGAAGCCTACGAGAAAATAAAAACAGAAAGAGGTATGGCATAATTGTTGATAATTTTGGAAGAGAGAATTCTATCTCCTGATATTCTGAATTCGATATAATATTAAATTAAATTTATTTTTACAGTTGAACATTAAAAAAGAGAACCATGTTTTTAAAAGGTATTTTGTCAATTGCTGGATATTCCGGTTTGTTTAAACTTATTTCACAAGGCAAATCAACCATTATCGTCGAATCCCTGGAGGATAAAAAACGAATGCCTGCATATGCATCGTCAAAAATCAGCGCATTGGAAGATATAGCCATTTTCACAGACGAAAAAGAAGTTGCCCTGAAAGATGTTTTTAAAATTATTCACAAGCAACAAAACGGCGGCCCGGCATTGCATTCAAAATTTACGGATGATGAGCTAAAAAAGTTTTTCGTAGAAATACTGCCTGATTACGACCGGAAAAAGGTGTATGTGTCGGATATGAAAAAAGTGATCAACTGGTACAATATCCTGCAAAAACATGATCTTATTACCTTCGAAGAGGAACCCGAAAAAAAGGATGAAACAACAGAAGAAGTTGAAAAGGCCGAGGAAACAGCGGATAATAAATAATTGAAAGAAAAGCCGGTTAAAACCGGCTTTTCTTTTTTCAAAACCACCATCAATATAAATTAAATTTTTCTCATTGGATTTTTTTATATAATTTAGGAGTATAAAAATTCAGCTATTAATTAATAAAAAAAATCATATGGTACATTATAAAGAATTAGGCCTGGTTAATTCCAGGGAGCTTTTCAAAAAAGCCATGGCAGGCAAATATGCAATCCCTGCTTTCAATTTTAATAATTTAGAACAGCTTCAGGCGATCATCAGCGCATGTGTCGAAGCAAAATCTCCTGTTATTTTACAGGTTTCGAAAGGAGCAAGAAAATATGCAAACCAAACCCTGCTGCAATACTTAGCAAAGGGCGCGGTGGAATATTCAAAGGAACTGGGTGTGGCCGTACCTGTGGTGCTTCATCTGGATCATGGAGATTCGTTTGAAACCTGCAAATCGTGTATTGAAACAGGTTTTTCTTCTGTAATGATTGACGGTTCGCATTTATCATTTGATGAAAATGTAAAAGAAACCCAAAAAGTGGTTGATTTTGCACATCAGTATGATGTTACTGTTGAAGGAGAACTTGGCGTATTGGCCGGAATAGAAGACGAGGTGTCTCATGCGGTGGGCCATTATACAAGGCCGGAAGAGGTCGAGGAGTTTGTAAAAAGAACCGGAGTGGATTCCCTGGCGATTTCAATAGGTACTTCTCATGGCGCTTTTAAATTTAAGGTAAAACCCGGTGAACTACCGCCGCCTTTGCGGTTTGATATACTAGAAGAAGTGGAAAAGAGGATACCGGGATTTCCGATTGTGTTGCATGGCGCCTCATCGGTTCCCCAGGAAATTGTTGATGAAATAAATAAATATGGCGGAAAAATGGAAAATACAGCCGGAGTTTCCGAAGACCAGTTACGCCGCGCAGCTTCCTCGGCTGTGTGTAAAATCAATATTGATTCGGATGGCCGCCTTGCCGTTACTGCCGCTGTAAGGAAAGTGCTGTTTGAAAAGCCGGGCGAATTCGATCCGAGAAACTACCTGGGCCCTGCACGCGACAAATTGAAAGAACTGTATGTTCATAAAATAATTCATGTTCTGGGCAGCGCCGGGAAGATATAATTTCAAAGTCGTAAATTAAATGTGAAAAATAGGGTTATTTACCTGATGGAATAAAATATAAAACCATATTTTGAGTTGGAATATAATGAATTCCCAACATTAAAGTTTTGACACCCTTTAATTCGGATGGTTTTCATGAAAGCATTGTAATCTTTCTTCAAGCATTTCAAACTGATTTCGCTGAATAAGCGATACGCATGCGCGCAATCCCTCGGCTCTCTCGCTGCCGGTAATAGAAAGAGATATTGCGCTTATTCCGTAATATAGCAATTCTTTAAGCAGATATTCGCCTGTATATCCCGGATAATATATTGTAAAATAAAATCCGTCTGCAATAGGCTGATCAATGTCTGTGTCATAAACAATTCTGAAGCCGTTATCAAGGAACATTTTCTTCACTATTTTAGCCCGTTCGCCATATTCCCTGATTTCTTTCACAAAATCATAAGTTCCGTCATTTATTGCTTTTAAAAGCGCTGCAATACCATACTGGGCAGAATGAGAAGGTCCGGCAGTAGTTGAATAAATAGTCCCGTGAACCAGACAATGACCAACACTGGAATAAGAATAATAGTTTAACAAACCTTTCTGTTCTAACCCGAATAATAAGTCGGAAACAGCAAGCATCGCAATGCGCTGTCCTGCATAACTGAATGCTTTGGATGCAGAAATAAGCAAAACAAAATTTTTGGTATAACTGGCTACGGTAGGCTGAAAAGGCGGTACGCCCGGTTTAGATAAGTCTTGTCTGAAGTCCATGGCAAAATAGGCCAGGTCCTCGGCAACCACCACATCGTATTTTGTTGCAAGTTCGCCGATAATTTTCAACTCTTCCGCAGTAAAGCATATCCAGGAAGGATTATTGGGATTGGAATATAAAATGGTGGAGATATTTCCTTTTTCAAGACAGGATTCAAGTTTTTCTTTTAATTTCCGGCCTCTGTGATTGTATACATCAAAATTTTCCTGTTTCAGGCCAAGCATTTTAACTAATTGCTTATGCACGGGGAATCCCGGATCAATAAAAAGAACAGTATCTTTCTTGGGGTTCATCCTGCCGACAACCATAAATATGGCATATGCGGCATTTATCGAACCTACTGTGGGGATACAACATAGCGGCGCCACTTCGACATTCAGATAGTTAAAAATAAATCTGGCAATTTCTTTTTTCAAAATTGGCAATCCGTCCAGATCGGGATACAACGCAGCAACACCGGCATCTAATGCGGCTTTTTCCGCTTCAATGGCAATTTTGGGAGCGGGCAGTCCGGGAATACCCATTTCCATACGAATAAATTTTTCACCGCTCTCTTCTTCAATCCAGTTGATAAGCCTTTTTATTTCACGGATGGAGGCTTTCCCAATCTGTTTTAGTCCGATTTCTTTTAAAATTTTATCAACAATTTCACTATTTATAGGTGTATTTTTCATTCTGATATTTTTAAAAGTTTATTATTTACTTACGGTTTTTCTTCCGGCTTCAAAAGACATTTTATTTGCCGCTTTAATAAAATCATTGGGAGATACCGACATTAATGCGGAAAGCCAGATTTCTTCAGGGATGTTGTTAAACGGTGTTATAGTGGATAACAATCCCAGAACAACTACATTTGCGGTTTTTCCCTGGATGTCTCCGAGATTTTGCGCTGTCTTGTTCGCATCAATTTTAATGATCTTATAATCTTTTAATGCATCATATATTTTATTTATATCGGGATAATCTCCTTTTTTTGCCGTTACCGGCAATACGGCAAAGTTGTTGAAAATGATTGTGCCGTCCGGCTTCAAAAGTTCTAAAAAACCAGGCCTGAGCGCTTCGCTGATTTCCATTACGATCAAAACGTCCACGGATCCGGGAGCTAAAACCGGCGAATACACTGCGCCGCTGCTGAATGTGGAAATAACGGGACCTCCTAATTGCGCCATGCCATGCGTATCGCCTTTAATAATATTTGAATCGGCATACGGTGTTCTCAATACTACTTCGGAAAGCACTTTGCCGAAAAATAAATTTCCCTGGCCACCGATTCCCCTGATCGCTACCCTCAGCGATTCGGGTAAAACATTTTTATCAATCGTTGGAATTGTTATTTCATCCACTTTTTTGAATTCGGGGATTTTTATTTTTCCTATAGCATTGTCATCATAAATAATCGCACTGGAAGGACAACGCTGCATGCACACCGGAGCGTTTCCGCCGCAGAATGTACACAGGCTGGTAAAACTTGGTTTTCTGTCGGCATCCGGTTCAATACCGGGACAAATATTGCAGCGCGCACATCGTTTACAAATATCATAATCGTGCCGTATCTTACGGATTTTCTTTTTATTTTCAACTTCATGGATACACAGCCCTTCTAAGATAAGAGTAGTAAAAACGCCCCTTCCGGCTTCTTCCAGCGATTCGGTAAGCGCTTTTTCGATTTCTTTTAAGTTGTATGAATCTACAACTGCCATTCTTCCGCCTTCCGCTTCAACAGCCCGTTTCAGGTTAAAAATATTCGGAACTCCCGCAAGATTGGTTTTACTGCTCGGCGCCGGCTGGCCGCCGGTCATCGCTGTTATGGAATTGTCTAAAATCACTTTTATTCCGGGAGTGTGCCTGAATATTGCATTCCGGGTTGCATCAAGCCCCGTATGGCATTCGCAGGAATCCCCGATAATACTGATGGTTTTTGCAGCGTAATCCGGACGTGAAAGCACAAAGCCCTGCCGCAGGGTATCAGAGGCTCCCATGCAGCAAACCGTGTCGAGCGCATTGAGAAAATACAACAGGGTTGAACAGCCGATATCGCCAAATGCCGCATAAATCTTTTTCTGTTTTTTTAATTTATCAACGCATAGTGCAAATGCCCTGTACGGACAGCCGGGACAAATCGAGGGAGGCCTGTTGAGGGGTTTAATACCAACCTCTTTTTTATTTATAGTGAAATTAATGTCAATATGTTTTGCCAGATGTTCAAGAATCATTTCAGGAGACCAGTCCGTGATAATGCTGTTCTCTTCCTTCCCAATGACGGGAATCTCCAGGAGCCGGATTTTATTTTCAAGGTAACGGTCGCCGTCTTCAAATACAAAAAGTTTTCCCTTAATCCCGGAAGCGAATTTCCTGATCCTTTCTACAGGAAGCGGATAGGTCATTCCCAGGGAAAGAACCGAAGGTTTTCTATTGCAATTTTTCAACGCTTCCCTGACTATCATATCGCTTTCTCCACAAACGATGATACCCCAGTCCTCATCACCTGATTCTTCTGATATTAATTCTGAATTCTCAAGCCACGCTTTGATTTGAGGGATACGTTCCTGTGTAGCTTTATTATAATTCTGGCGTGCGATACCGGGCATAGTCATCCATGTATGGAGAGTATCCGGTAATGGGCGTTGAACAATGGTTCTGGGTTCTTTGGTTACTACCAGTCCTTCGGAATGCGCTAAGATAGTTGATGCAAGAACTACTACGGGCGTTCTGAATTTTTTGCTGATATCTGCTGCAATTGCAGGAATATTATACATATCCTGATGGCTTCTGGGCTCTATGACAGGAATGCGTGAAGCGTCGAAAAAATGCCGCGAATCAATCACATGCTGGGTGCTCGACGGGATATAATCCGTTGCGGCATAAATTACCAGCGCTCCCGCTTCGGCAGTATAAAAAGCAGAGGTTGTTATAACATCTCCTGCCTGAAAGACACCGGGAATTTTCATGGTTACAACCACATCGGAACCGGCAACAGAATGGCCAACTGCCACTCCAACCGCCACGGCTTCGTTCACCGACCATCCCACCTTAATTTTATCCTGAACGTATTTTAATGATTTATCTATTACTTCCGTACTGGGTGTTCCGGGGTATCCGTCTGCTGCATGAAATCCTGCATGAACAACGCCTAATGCAAAGGCTTCATTGCCCTGAAGTATAAATTTACTGCCGGCTTTTGATTCTGCAATTTTTTTAAAACGGGACATTTTCTTTTTCGATATTATATGAAAGTTATTGTAAGTAATGTTTGTTGTTTGTCGTTATTATCACACCATTAACTTCAAACTTCAAACATTTTTAATTATTTTTAATTCATATCAAATAAATTATGAATTGTTAGGGCTGAAATTAAGAGAAAAAGGCTTATGCAGAAAGCCGGTGTATTAACGCGGGAAAGAAAATTTATCCCGGTTTTTTAAATTCTGGTAGAGCGCTTTCGTAGTGATTATAATATTTTTCTTGTCTTCCATTCGGTATATTTAAACACTTCAAATGTATAAATATATTTTCTTAAATAATGTATTCTTTGAAATTTTCTATAACATAAATTTTTTAACAAAGAAGAATCAATATGCTTCGGATTTACCTGATCAACTTAACCGGATTGTCTATGTTGATGAAGTTTGAAATAATTTTTCTTGCATTATGGCAGACTTTAATTAGTTTTACCAAATTATTTTCAGACGATGAAACCAACCATAAAAAAGACTGATAAGATTAATCCAAATGATAACCTGATCATAATCGGGAGTAAAAAATCTGATTATTCAAAATTCAGGTTTTCAAAAGATGAAACCGGATATATAAAAAACTGCATAAAGAACAAGGATAAACAAATTTCCATCAACCGGTATAAGTGCTGGGTTTATATTATCCTGGCAGATGAGGGCAAAGACAAATTTCAAAAACTGGAACTTATCCGTAAAGTTGCATATAAATTACATGCCGCAGTAAAAGCGAGAAAACTGAAATCGGTTTGTGTTACTGATGTTGCTGGAAATGCCGGGAATGTCTTTGCTTTTGCCGAAGGCCTCGCATTGAGTAATTACCAGTTCCTGAAATATTTTAAAGATGCCAAAAAGAAAGAATCTTCACTGAGTGAAATTCTGATCTATTGCAAAAAATTTCCAACAAAAGAAGCTGACAAACTCAACATACTTCTTGAAGCGGTATATTGTGCACGCAACCTTGTGAATGAACCTTTGTCGTTTTTATCTGCCACTCAACTTGCAGCAGAAGCAAAAGACCTCTGTACAAAGGCCGGTTGCAAAGTAGAAATTTTTGAAAAGAAAAAGATCGAATCATTAAAAATGGGCGGCTTGCTGGCTGTCAACAGGGGCAGTATTGATCCGCCAACCTTCACGATCATTGAGTGGAAGCCGGCGAATGCAAAGAATAAAAAGCCATACATACTCGTTGGTAAAGGTATTGTTTTTGATACAGGCGGTCTATCATTGAAACCCACGCCGGGCAGCATGGATGCCATGAAATCTGACATGGGCGGCGCTGCCGCCGTTATAGGAACTATGTATTCCATTGCAAAAGCAAAACTGCCGGTTCACATCATCGGCCTGATACCTGCCACAGATAACCGCCCCGGGCAAAATGCCTATGCACCGCAGGATATTATTAAAATGCACAACGGGCTGCATGTGGAGGTTTTAAATACAGATGCCGAAGGCAGGATGATCCTTGCAGATGCATTGAGTTATGCGCAGCAATTTAAACCAATACTGGTAATAGACCTTGCAACCCTCACAGGCGCCGCTACGATTGCAACCGGTCAACACGGGATTGTTGCTATGGGCACCGCTTCTGAAAAAATTTTCAGCCAACTGAAAAAAAGCGGTTTTGCAGTTTATGAAAGGATCGTGGAATTGCCAGTTTGGGACGAATATGATGAAATGATAAAATCGGATGTTGCCGATATAAAAAATGTAGGCGGCAGGGAAGCCGGCGCTATCACAGCCGGTAAATTTTTGCAGCATTTTACAAAATACCCCTGGATACATTTAGACATTGCAGGAAGCGCTTATCTTGATGAACCCGGCAGTTACAGGGGAAAAGCGGGAACCGGCGCCGGAGTGAGGCTGCTGTTTGAATTTTTTGAGAAAATATAAATTTAATTTTACAATACTTCGGTAATTTTTTTTAATGAAGGGCTAAAGCCCTTGGTATTTCTGCGTTTTATCAATTACCCCGACCTGGTGTTTGAGCTTGTCGAAAACAAGGTCGGGGTAAGTCAAAACGCTCACGAATAGCGGGCTTTAGCCCAAAATGATCCAAAAAATTACCGAACTATTGATTTAAAACTTTAACTGAATATTTATCAACTTACATAAATTGTATTATGGATAAAATTGTAAAAGTCGGAATAACTCACGGAGATATCAATGGAATCGGATATGAGATCATCATAAAGTCGTTAATGGATTCCCGGATATTGGAATCCTGCACGCCTGTTGTTTATGGTTCGCCCAAAGTTCTTGCCTACTACAGGAAGGCTCTGAACATTTCAAATTTCAGCCTGAACAATATTCGTAGCGGCGATGAAGCCTCTTCAAAAAAAGCGCACCTGATCAATTGTCTTGACGATAATGTAAAAGTGGAACTGGGCCAGTCCACACCGGCCGGGGGAGAAGCGGCAGCCATTTCACTTAAACGTGCAATAGATGAATTAAAGGCAGGTAAGATTGATGTATTGGTTACAGCTCCGATTAATAAACACAACATCCAGTCAAAAGATTTTAATTTTCCCGGGCATACGGAATATCTTGCCAAAAAATTTGAGACCAATAATTTTCTCATGCTCATGGTAAGCGATAAACTAAAGATAGGCGTGGTTGCCGGCCATGTGCCATTAGTAAAAGTCCATGAACATATCACGAAAGATAATATTTTATGTAAATTACGTGTCATCAACGATTCCCTGATTAAGGATTTTGGGATCAGAAAGCCAAAGATTGCAGTTCTGGGACTGAATCCGCATTGCGGCGATAATGGTTTGATCGGCGCCGAAGACCGGGATATCATCATTCCTGCAATAAACCAGGCAAAAGAAGAAAAAATTGTAGCATTGGGCCCCTTTGCGGCAGATGGTTTCTTTGGCTCGGGAGGATATTTCAAAGTGGATGCAATCCTTGCTATGTACCACGATCAGGGGTTAGCGCCTTTCAAAGCGCTTTCATTTGACGCGGGTGTGAATTATACGGCGGGGCTTCCAGTTATCCGTACAGCGCCGGGCCATGGAGTGGGCTATGAAATAGCAGGGAAAAATGAAGCAGATGAGAATGCGTTCAGGCAAGCGATTTATTTAGCCTGCGATATTTATAAGAACAGGAAACAATTTCAGGAGATAACAAAGAATCCGCTCCCCTTCAGCGAAGAGAAAGCAAAAGATAATTAACAACCGGTTTTATTTTTTAAGGGCATCTCTATAAACTGTTTTTTTCTCGTCCTTCCTTTGTCAGGATAAACGCCGCCGCAAAGCCTGCCTGCGGTAGGCAGGTACGCAAAGGAAATGCTTTTTAATGTTAATACTTTGCGATCTTAGCGTCCCTGCCTGCCGGTAGGCAAGGTTGGCGTGAACTATTTTATTTGGAGTTCTTAGAGGTTCCCTTAAATTCTTTTTCGCCAAACACGATAGCTTCGTAGGTATAAAGTTCCGCATCTTTCCATCCGTTCCATCCGATGCCTGCTTTATCCTGTGCGCAATGTCCCAGGAATTCTTCTTTGGTCCATCCGGTTTCTTTGGCAACCTGCGGCAGAAATGTGCCTGACCTCCCGCTTTTGATAATATAAATACCCTGCTTCCCCATCTCAAATTCATCAATAGATTTAATTTTTTTCAAGGGAGTAAGAACGGAAATTTCAATGTCAATGCTGCTGAGTTCGTCGGTAGTAACTTTTGAGAAGCGGTAATCCTCTGTCGAAGAAGCCACCGCCATTTGCACAACAACTTTGTATAAAGGATCGGTTGCCATGAACCTGCCGATGCATCCGCGGAGGTCGCCTTTTTTGTGAAGCGTTACAAAAGCGCCGCAGGATTGTTTGATGGCAGACGAAAATTTGCCTGCATCAATTTCCGGCTCTTTGCCTTTTTTTATGTATTCTTCTATAGTGCGCCTTGCCACGGTAAGCAGGTCTTTTTTATCCTGGTCTGTAAGAGTGAACGATTCATTGTCTGATTTTACATTGGTTGAAGGATTCCCGCTGTTTGAACTGACCGCTATAGCAACATACCCGACCACCCGTTCTTTATCGCCATACCCGGGAATATCGCCAGAATTCATATATTGAATTTTTGTATATGCGAGGTCGGGGTTATTGGTCGTCATATATAATAATGTAAGAACGGAAGTCCATCCGCAAAGACTTGTGGAAAGGCCTGCAATTTTTTCTTTTGAATTGGTGTAAAGCGTATTGGCAAGCTGATCGGGCGAGTTGGAAATAATGGCATGGGCCGTAAGGCTGTCAACTTTTACGGCATCATTGTACGCCGGATAATGTGAAAAATCGGAACTCACCACAAAAAGGTTTTCTGGTTTCAGGTAAGGTTTCAGTGCTTCTGCTAATTTTTTACAATCGTTTTCCGACTGGGTCCCTAAAATGATAGGAACAATTTTAAAAGGGTTTTTCAATTTGCATTGAAGGAAGGGAAGTTCTACTTCAAGACTGTGTTCAAACCTGTGTACATCGCTGAAGGCTTTGATTAGGTCACATTCTTTTGTGAGTTTGCTTCCCATGTCCATATTCACTTCAACGGTTCCCAGCGGTGTTTCCCAGTTCCCGTGATTATAAACAGAGGCTCCTGTGAAAGATGTGGTATGGCTTGACCCTATGATGAAAATATTTTTATATTTTTTATTTTCGTCAATCTGGTTGAAGGCTGATGCTGCCACCTGCCCGGAGAAAACATATCCGGCATGGGGAGCAATTATTGCAACTACGTTTTTACTTTTATTCTTCACCCCTTTTTCAAAAAAACCCGCAATCATTTTTTTCAGTTCTTCGGGTTTAGAAGGGTAGAATTGACCTGCCACTGCCGGCTTCCTGTTAAGCAGGTTTTTTTTGGTGGTATCGTTTTGTCCGGAACAACCTGAAGCGAATAATAATATGACTGGCATAAGATATAGTTTTAGTTTTTTCCCCAATAAAAATCGGGATTTTACTTTGTTCAACATTTTTTGTTAATTTATATTTGTTTCGGGAAATAATATCACAAATTTACAAAATGATTTTCAAAATTGAAAATATTCTCAGATTTTCTCTTATAGCGCTTGGCGTATCATTACTTGTCACCCAGGTCATACTTATCCGGGAATTCCTGTCTGTATTTTACGGGAACGAATTAGTAATGGGTATCCTTTTTGCAAACTGGATGCTGATTACAGGCGCGGGCGCATTCCTTGGAAAATTTTTTGGCAGAATTAAAAATAAGCTCAGGCTTATCCTGATTGCCCAGTTGCTTGTTTCTATTCTTCCCTTAGTTATTGTTTTTGCATTGAGGGCTTTAAAGAATATAGTATTTCCCGTGGGCAGCATGTTGAATATTTACCATGTTTTTATCAGTTCTTTCGTTCTGTTGTTACCCTTTTGCATCCTTTCCGGTTTTTTATTCACGCAGTATTGCAGTGTGTATTTTGAAAAATTTCAGAAAAACAAAATCGGCCTTGTGTATGCATTGGATGCCATAGGCAGCTTTGCCGGCGGGCTGTTGTTTAATTTTATCCTGATTTATTTTTTTAAAACGTTTCAATCTCTTGCCATCATTATGGCAGTGAACCTTATTGCGGTTAATATGTTATTGTTTTTAAAATTTCCAGTGAATGGCGAATCCGGTCATAATGAACAAAACCATAACCTGCCTTTAAAAATTTTTGTTGCGATATTTTCTGCCGGATTACTAATACTTCCGTTCATCCGGGATTGGGATACATATTCCGGCGCGTTGCTTTACAAAGGACAGCAGATTACATATCAGAAAGACACTCCTTACGGAAACTTAGTAATTACT
Organism: Bacteroidia bacterium; assembly: GCA_016212695.1. GTDB lineage: Bacteria > Bacteroidota > Bacteroidia > Bacteroidales > GWF2-35-48 > GWF2-35-48. The sequence continues at coordinate 24,415 of JACREX010000245.1, read as the reverse complement.
AAAACTGCTGAACAGAATAATTTTTTTGAGAACGGAGTATTACTTTTTTCAACAGGAAACGTGATTGAGAATGAAGAAGCCGTTCACTACGGAATGATACAACATCCTGCGCCAAAGAACGTGTTGTTAGTCTCAGGCGGAATATCTGGCACAATAAAAGAAATTTTGAAATATAATGTGGATCGTGTTGATTATTTGGAAACCAATCCCTGGCTCACCGAAATAGGAAGAAATTATACGGCAGACATGAGCGATAAAAGAGTTTCAGTAATAAATAAAGATGCCGTATTGTTTTTAAAGGAAACATCGGTAAAATACGATGTAGCGCTGTTGAATATCCCGGAGCCTTCCAATGCCGAACTGAACCGGTTTTACACGGTTGAGTTTTTCGAGAGGCTTAAATTAAAATTAAACAGGAACGCCGTGGTTTCAATAGCTTTACCGGCTACGGAAAATTATATTTCGGAAGAAGCGGGCCAGATGAATTCCATTTTATATAATACCCTCGGCTCGGTATTCAGAAAAGTCATTATTTTTCCGGGAAATAAAAATTATTTTCTGGCTTCAGACAGCGGACTCACTTTACAGATCAATGAAAAAATCGTCAAGCGGGAAATAAACAATTCTTATGTCAATATGTATTATCTTGACGAATCAACGATATCGAGAAAAAGCGGACTTCTTCATAGTAACATCAGTCTCACAACCCCTGTCAACAAGGATTTTGTTCCGGTTTCGTATTACAGGCAGATCGTTTACTGGCTTAGCTTTTTCAAGTATAACTATACGGTAATTACAGCAGTGATTTTTTTACTTGCCGCTGCGCTTGTGTTTTTACTTTCAAGAATGAGCGCAATTAATTTCGGCCTTTTTACCACGGGTTTTGCAGCATCGTCTTTAGAGTTGATTTTGATCGTATCGTTCCAGGTAATTTATGGTTCGGTGTACCAGATGACCGGGATAATCATTATGCTTTTTATGGCAGGGCTTGCCATAGGGGCGCTGGTTACTCATAAACTGATACGGAGTTCTTACAGGAATTTTATTATCCTGCAATTTTCAATAGCTGCATATGCTTTGCTCATGCCGTGTATATTGATTATTTTAAATCATTTCAGCAATCACCCGGTTTTGATACATATATTATTTATGACAGTTACGCTGGATATCGCGATACTCACCGGCGCACAGTTTTCTTTTGCAACAATGCTGCAGGAGAAAAACATTTCATCCGTAGCTGCGGTATCTTACGGCGCCGATCTTTTAGGCTCTGCTATTGGGGCCATCCTTGTTTCGGCATTTCTGATCCCTGTACTCGGCATTTTTAAAGTATGTATTGTAATAGGCATTCTGAACCTGATTAGCGGAATCATTTTATACTTTAAATCCCCAGGTTAGCTGTAATATTTCACTTTGAGAACCCTACAACAATATCGTAAATTGACATAAAAAATATAAGGGTAAAACCTGGGAGATTTGTTTCTTTTTCCTCACCTGTAAAAACCCAAACTGATCTTCAACACTTGCCATGAGAGGTGAAAATGTAAGTAGCTGATAGTCAATAAATGTTCTTTGAAAGATTTAAAAAACTTACGAGAAAACTTACGCAATTAGACACTATATAAGGTGGGTTACGAATCAGAAGTTTTCAAAATCACCTCGGCGATTTCATTGTAATATGTTAATAACTCCATCATTTTTTTTCTTTTGATATAATACAAACAGGAGGTTTCGGCAGATACAAAAAACGATGAAATGGAATCTGTATTTCGGATCATAACCTCAGAAAAAATATCTCTCTCGCTTAAGCAGGATATCAGGGAATTTTCTTGCTTATGTAAAATTTTCCCGTTAATTATCATATAAAGAAAAGCATCTTTCTCTTCTCCCCCCGAAACAAGAATGGTGTCTTTATCAACGGTTTTTTCGTCTAAGGCTTCGGCAATTTCAGTAAGAATCATATCCGGGACATTTGCAAACAAGGGTATGGATTTAAGAAATAATACTTTTTCAACAAGGATGTGATTCTTTTTTTCTGTTGCCAGTATCAGGATATAGTCAAGCTCGTTCAACAGTTTCCGGTTGATGCGTTTCCCGCAGGCAATATACGCTTCCGGATCGATCCGGTGTACCACATACCCGGTAGTTTCAAACAGCAGCCGGTCTGAGTTAAACAGGTGCGCCAGCAGGTCGTTGCCCGCTTTGATATTTTTAAAATTCCGCAGGCTGTAAATGGCGCAAGCCTTGGTCCACCGGTTGATTAAATTGCAGTCGCGGCTAATGATTGTATATAAAAGGCGCAGGGTATCCTGCTTTTCGAGCGGATAAAAATCCTGCAGGCGTCGTATCTTTTCGATCACCGTTGTATTTTCAAATAAAGGGAAAAGCGCCGGCTTAAGATCATCGGAAATGTAAAGGTCAAGTAATTCCAATGCATAACCGACTCCTTCCGGGGAACCGATTTCAATATTATCTTTTGCTTTTAAAATCATTTTCGGGTCATAAACTAAGGAGAGCAGCCTGTAAAGAATGTCATAGTTTTCTTTTATTTCGGCAGAAACCGCTTGTTTAAGATCTGTGCCGACTTCGCTTTCTTTTATATTGTTCAGGGCAGAAAGGTTCCATGCAATGATAGAAATAGTAAGGTCTATTGCCTGCCGGATATATATATAATGTGACTCATTAAATTTATACTTGCATTTCACTAAGGATTCGATGGCTTTTTTCACCACGATTCTGACCGGGAAATTTAATTTATTGATGAGAAAAGAAACTGATTTTTCATCACCTGTTAATCCGAAAATATCCAGTATTTTTAGTTGAATTTTTGTGTCCAGGTCGGATTTATAAAAACTCAGTTCCAGTATATCGGTTGCCTCGCTGCCAAAAGCCACCAATGCTTCTTTCGCATGATTGCTGTAAACCGGGTCTGATAAATATTCTATCAGGAGCGGGCAGATTTCCGTATATTTAATCTGGGTGCATACGCTGATGGCAGAAGTTCTTGTCCTAAAATCAATATCTCTGATCAAGGGAACGAGGTACAGATAATAGGCTTCATTTTGCAGGATACCGATAATTTTTGCTGCAAATTCCCTGTCTTCGGGATATTTGGATTTAATCAGTTCTGCTATATATTCCCTAGTAAAATGAACATTCAATTTCCCGCTGAATTTTTGAAAAATATCCTTTGCCAGTTTTCTGACGGCAGCATCCTGATCCTGCTCTGAAATCTCCTTTACCAAATCCAGCGCTTTATATATATGCAACTCGGATATCTTATTCAAAACATATTTTCTGACATTCGATGAAGGATGTTTCGTCAGGGATAAAAGAACCGTTTCAAAAGAAACCGGCTGTGTTATCTCGTAAAGATAAAGTGTACAAATCAGCTTTTCTGCCGGTTCTGTTTTGCCTATATTTTCAATAAGATTTTCCTGATCCTGTTTCTCAGAGCCTAATAAAGAAGTATCTTTTTTTGAATCTCCGAGAGATTTCACAAGCGATGCCTGGTATTCTTTGTATAGCCGCAGCGTAATTACAATCCACACTATCAATAATACAATTAATATATAGGTGTAATGAATCGGTTGTATAAAAGACAGCATTCCAAGAACTGCAAGAAGAATACCTGAGAATAAGGCTGCAAATTCATTCACTACCCCGTCGATGCGCGCCTGGATATCGTACCGTATGCCGGGGTCAAGAGACAGGTAAAGTATTTTAAAAGACGGCGCTTCAATGGATTCTTTGAGCGATCGTGAAAAAAGACGGCTCAGCGATATCAGCAGAAAAAAGAGTATGAACCCTGCCGTTTCGGCGGTGTAACCGAATGTGATACCAATGAGCACGGCAAGTAAAGAAAGGATAATCAGCAAAGAGGGTAAGATCAAAAGGCTGATGCGCAAATTATAGGTCTGCATGATTTTACTATACAGAAATGTTTTAAAAATAAAACTGAAAATCATCAGGGTGCCTGTAAAAACGCCTAAGAACTTGGCAAGGTCTTTTGAATCCGGATATTTTATGTTGGTTACCGACAGGAAAGAATAATAGATAAAAAAAGCGCTGATCATGGATAGCACAACAAAGACCGCCATGTAAACAATAAACCTGTTTTTTAAAAATGAAAAAAAATGTTCATTTTTCTTCTGGTCTTGTGTGGTATTTTTTTGGGCATCGGTCAGGATAAATTTTCTTGAAATAATTACCTGTACCGCCAGGGCAAGGAGGATGCTTGAAGAACAGACATAAAGCAGGTTCTTTGTGGAAAAGCTTAGCAGGAGGATTACCGGGATGGTATAACAACTAACAATGATTCCGAATACCTGACCTGAATCAATGAGCCCGAATAACCGTTTGCCCTGCCTCAGAGAAAACATGCGTCCGGCAACGCCCCAGAATCCTAAAAGCGCTATGATGTTGAGCGGTCCCATCATAACTAAGATCAGGAAGGGCAGCCATTTGCTTCCCGTATAAAAATATCCTATGCGCAAAAGGAATGTTATCAGCGTGACCGCTATTAAATTTAAAAGAGCTAATTTTGCAAAAGGTATTTTTGTTTGCAGTTTTGTGTAAATAGTAGTTAATACCAGCCCTGCAACACCTGAGATCACAAATGCTTTGGGAAGCATGGACGCGGGATACGCTTCAAGAAACAATGCAGAAGCTGCAATATCGAAAGAGCCATAAAAAATACCAAGGAAAAAAGATTGCAGAATAAGAAGCAGTACGCTGAACCCCTCGCCTGTTTGAATATTAAAAGTTTTATATAAGACGTGCTTCATTCCGGTATGCGGGTTAAACGTTGATTTTGCAAATACAAAATTTATATTGGTAAAATCATGTTAGCTTTTTCCGGTAGTGATTTCTTTTTTGCCTCCGATATCTTCATGGAGCATATGCTCGGCAAGCTCATTTCCCAGATAGCGGTTAATCACTTTATGGCCAATGTAAAGAACCGGAAGCAGAATTACAGAAACCAATATTTTATATGTATATTGAATGATTCCGATAGCAATCACATCAACAAAAGTTAATTTACCGAAAACATAAAAAGCAAGAAATAAAACCAAGAAGCTGTCAATAAGCTGGGAAACTAAGTTGGAGCCGGTAGCGCGAATCCAGATATTACGGCTGTGAGACCATTTTTTCTTTAACAGGTAAAAAACATATGCGTCTATCAATTGACCCACAATAAAGGCTGTGAGTGATGCAATAATCATGATGAGCCCCTGCCTGAAAATCGTGTTAAAAGCAAAACTTATATCAAAGGGCAGATAGGGCGGACATGCAGAAGACGGCAAACATGAAGGGTTTACATTCTTATAAATCTCATATGGGCCGGTAAATTTGTAGGGATTTAACCATTTCTCCTGTGATGGAGGAAGGCTTGTGGCAAGGAAAAGAAACAAAAAAGCAAGCAGAATAAAAAAAGCAGCCATCCAGCTTATTTTACGCACGCCTTTTCTTCCGAAATATTCATTTATAATATCAGTCATCACAAATACGATGGGCCAGATAAGAACCCCTGCGCTCAGCGAAAAATCCTGCATGGTTCCGAACAGGGGAATTTTTGCGGGCTGTAAACCCAAAAGGGCCTCAAGAGAAAAAAGTTTTCCGCCTATAATCTCTGCAATGATTGCAGTTGACAGGAATAAACAGCTTAAAAAAACAAACAGGTTTGTTCTTTTAGAAAAATGTTCCTGCGATTGAATCATGACATTAGTATTCTATAAACGTAAAAGGCAACTCCACCATTTCGGCATACTCTTCTCCTGCATCTTTCATATCGTCGTCTCCTTTGCGGTAATGCCATTCTATGGTAACCGCGGCTCCGGAATCTTCATGAATGCTTAAAAAGACATCCAGCATATCTAAGAATAATTTGGATGAAGCCGTGTTGAAATAATCAAATTTAACGTCAAATCTGATGTTCATACCCTCCCCGGTTTCTTCCTTAAATTTATTCAGCCAGTCGAAAACAGGGCCATAGAACTTTACAGGATTATCCGGCATTGACTTTCCTGAAATATGAAAAATATTTTCTTTCGGGTTGAAATGTATCTTCGGGGTATCATCCGTTTTTTCAAAAAATAAAGGCTCCATAATATGTGAATTGAAAATTATGTTTTACGGCTAAAATGTTTTAATCATTTTCAAAAATAGTTTTTTTTTTCCTTTTTTCAATGGCTAAGGGTAATAAATTCCTTAAAAGTCAGAATTGAAGCGAAATAAACCTATATGTTTTTTGCTTTGCGTCTTTTTCAAAACTTTTCTCCTTCGCTGTCAAAAAACAAATAACTTTGTCACAAAATCTGAAATCAATATTTAAAAATCATAAATCTAAAATCACTATTCACAAATCACAAATCATTCCCTATGTCGAAAAAAAATCAGGAAAAAAATTACAACAAAAAAATATTAAAGGAAAAAATCACCGCCCTGTTTGTTAACAGCCCGTCGCAAAGTTTCAATTATAAACAGGTGGCATCAGCATTTGAAATCACGCAGGCTGTGTTAAAACAAATGATCACGCAAATCCTTTGTGAATTAGCAGAAAATGGATTTATTGAAGAAGTATATACGGGTAAATTCCGGTATGTGCAGAAAACAGGCTATATCACAGGCATTCTTGAACTCACCGAAAAAGGAACCGCCTTCATCTCTTCGGATGATGCAGACAAAGACATTGTCATTCCACACGAGTGCCTCAATCATGCATTGAAAGGCGATAAAGTAAAAGCGCTTCTGAGGCCGGTGAAAAAAGGCTTTGACCTGTTTGGCGAAGTGGTCGAAATCTTAGAACGCTCTCAAAAAACTTATGTCGGAACCATTCAGATGTCTAAGGCGTATGCATTCCTCGTTCCGGATTACAAGCAATTGCCGTACGATATTTTTATTCCTTTTAAAAATCTTCACGGAGCCGATGGCGGACACAAGGCGATTGTGCGGATCACGGAATGGCCCATTGAAGAAAGGAATCCCACGGGCGAAGTGATCGAAGTGCTTGGGAAAGCCGGTGAGAACAATGCGGAAATCCATGCGATACTTTCGGAATTTGAACTGCCGTATAAATTTACCGAAAATATTATCAACGCTGCAGAACAAATTCCGGATGAAATCACAGAACAGGAAATAAAGAAACGCAGGGATTTCAGGAACATTACCACATTTACCATTGATCCGGTTGATGCCAAAGATTTTGACGATGCCTTGTCGCTCAGGAAATGCAATAACGGTCTATGGGAAATCGGCGTGCATATTGCTGATGTAACACATTATGTTTCGATGGATTCGGTTCTTGAAAAAGAAGCTGCGCAGAGAGCTACTTCGGTATATCTTGTGGACCGTGTGATCCCGATGCTTCCGGAGAGATTATCGAATTATATTTGTTCTCTGCGGCCGCATGAAGATAAACTCTGTTATTCCGCAGTATTCGAAATGGACAGTGATGCAAAGATCATTTCCCAATGGTTTGGCCGCACCGTCATTAATTCCGACCGCCGCTTTCATTATGAAGAAGCCCAGGAGATCATTGAAAAAGGAGAAGGCGATTTTGCGCAGGAATTAAAAATTCTGAATGATCTTGCAAAAAAATTGCGCGCATCAAGATTCCGGCAGGGTTCCATTGCCTTTGACAGGCAGGAAGTAAAATTCCATATTGATGATAAAGGCAAACCCACCGGCGTTTATTTCAAAGAAGCGAAAGATTCCAACAAGCTCATCGAAGAGTTTATGCTGCTTGCCAACAGGCGGGTTGCAAAATATATCGGCAGGAAGAAAAAAGGTGAAAAAGCCAGAACCTTTGTGTATCGCGTACACGACAAACCCAATATGGATAAGCTGGAATCTTTCTCGAATTTTATTAAGCGGTTTGGATATAAAATCAAGACAAACTCCGACAAAGCCATTGCATACTCCATCAATGAACTCTTAGAAAAGGTAAAAGGGAAGGGGGAGCAGAATGTAATCGAAAGCCTTGCCATACGGTCTATGGCTAAAGCGATCTATGCAACACAAAATATCGGGCACTACGGCCTCGCTTTTGATTTTTATACGCATTTCACTTCTCCCATCCGCAGGTATCCCGATATGATGGTACACCGGCTTCTTGATACCTATCTTAATAATGAAAAACCAAAAAACGAAAACAAGCTGAAGCAGCTCTGCAAGCATTCTTCTGATATGGAGCAACGCGCCGCAGATGCTGAACGCGCCTCTGTAAAATACAAGCAGGTGGAATTTATGAGCGATAAAATAGGGCAGGAGTTCGAAGGCGTGATTTCCGGTGTTACAGAATGGGGATTGTATGTGGAACTGGATGAAAATAAATGTGAAGGCATGGTCCCCATCCGCGAATTAAAAGACGATTTTTATATCTTCGATGAAGACAACTTCTCCCTCATAGGAAGGCACCACAAACAACGGTATCAGATGGGAGATAAAGTGATCGTGGAAATTCTCAGGGCAAACCTGTATAAGAAGCAACTTGATTTTAAAATTGCATGAAAACAGATAAGTTTAAAAAGTTTAAAGTTTGACTTGTCCCGTAGCGAAGCGTATCGGGAAGTTTGAGAAGTTGGATAACAGTAAACAATTAACAATGAACAATGAACAATGAACAATGAACAATGAACAATGAACAATGAACAATGAACAATGAACAATGAACAATGAACAATGAACAATGAACGAAACTGTAAACCCATATCAACCCGTCACCTTTGCTATAATAAAAATACCGATTACGGTTATCTCTTAAACTTCCACCGCCTGTGGCTCCACAACCAGTAAGGTAGTTTTTCCACGATTGTCTTTTCAAGTGCGCGGGTGTGCATTTCTGTGATAGAATGATACGGAAGGTCTGCAGCATTTTCGCATAACAGCGTAAAATCAACAGAATAATATCCGCGCTTTGTTTTTCTCATCGTCATAAAAACTACGGCAGCGTTGAATTTAGCGGCAACTTTTTCGGCCCCAAGGAAAACCGGGGTATCCTGGTTTAAAAAACTTGTCCAGAATGGATGCGGTTCTGGCGGGCATTGGTCTGTAAGAAACCATGTAAGGAATAATTCATTATTTTTTTGATAACTGATCAGCTTTCTGTAGGCTGCATTCGTAGGTATGGTAATCGCTCCATACTTTTCTCTCTGCCGGGTTTCAAAGTTATCGAAATATCTATTTTTAAAAGGTTTGTAAAGAACCGTTGGCTTGTGTTTTAACTTCTGCGGGAATCGCACCATCCAGGTCCAGTTCCCGTAATGGCCTGAAACAAGGATTATATTTTTACCTTTCTTATAAAGCTCATCGAAAAGCGGAATATTATTGAATTGAACCCGTTGGTCAAGTTCTTTTGCGGAAATATGCAGCAGCTTTATATCTTCAACAATAGAATCGCAAAAATGCTTAAAAAATTCACGTGCTATTTTACCGATTTCATCCTCTGTTTTTTCAGGAAAAGAATTTTTTAGATTATTGTAAACCGTGGTTTTTCGGTACCTGATAATATATACTGAAAAAATGTAAAGTATATCGGAAAAAAAATATAAAAAGCGGAGTGGGAGAAGGCTTATCAGCCAACTGAATCCGTAAAAAATGTAAAATCCGAATGCGTCCACTTTTTAACTTTTGAAGGGTATAGGGGAATGAGTATAGAGGTAATTTAAAATTTTGAATTCATATTTCGTACCTCATACCTCTTTTTTATATTCATAATATCCGGCAAATAAATTTTACAGGGATCATCTGAAAAGAACTTCAGCGTCTGTACATTTATCTGACAATTTCCCGCAAAAATATTTGTAAATTTCATATTGCGCACGGATTTTTTTAGCGCCTTTCGGCTGATAATACCGGTTGCTTCTTTTTTCATCGTGTATCCGGGTTTTTACCGTATCGCTCCAGATAATATTTACATAATCATTCAGTTCTTCCTGGATGGAAGCGTCATAGATAGGGCACGTTACTTCAAGCCTGCGGTCGAGGTTTCGCGACATCCAGTCTGCGGATGAAATAAAATATTTTTTATCTCCGTTGTTACAGAAAATTAAAATTCTTGAATGTTCAAGGAACCTGTCTATAATTGCCCGCGCTTCGATATTTTCGCTGAGCCCGTTTACTCCGGGGATAAGGGAGCAGGTACCGCGGATCATTAATTTTATTTTTACTCCGGCCTTGCTGGCTTCATAAAGCAGGTTTATCAATTCTTCATCCACAAGGTTATTCAGTTTAAGGATGATGTATGCTTCATGGCCTTTTTTTGCATTTTTAATTTCATTTTTTAACAGCCCGATAAATTTATTCCTCATGGTAAACGGGGCCACAAGCAAATGATAATAATTGTCTCTGGTATAATTCTTCCGGAAAAAGCCGAATACTTTTTCAACTTCATTGATGATCTTGGTATCAGTTGTCATCAGGAGATCATCCGTGTAAATTTTTGCCGTATCTTCATTGTAATTCCCGCTGCCCAGACAGGCATATTTCATGAATCGTTTGTCTTCTTTCCGTGTGATAAGGCAAAGCTTTGCGTGTACCTTCAGCCAGGGTACGCCGAATATTATTTTTACCCCTTCATCCCGCAGCGTATTCGACCAGAAAATATTGGCTTCTTCATCGAAACGGGCCTGCAGTTCTACCACAGCCGTTACATCTTTCCCGTTTCTCACCGCATTGATCAGCGCATTCACAACACTCGACGATTTGGCAAGGCGGTATAATGTGATATGGATGGAAGTAACCTTAGGATCAATAGACGCTTCCCGCAGCAGGTCTATAAAATAATCGAAAGAATGGTACGGAAAGTGCAACATCACATCTTTTTCACGGATAACGGACAAAAAGCTCTTTTTGTTGACTAAGTCTTTATGAAGAATAGCCGGGAAAGGGTCATAAAATAATTCTTTTCTCCCGATATGCGGGAATTTTATAAAGTCTTTGAAATTATGATATCTGCCGCCCGGAATTACGGCATCCATATTTTTAAACTGGAACCGTTTCATGACAAGATTTAAAAATGTTGCCGGCATTTGCTGATCATAAACAAAACTCACGGCATCGGCCTGTTTCCTCTTTTTCAGGCTTTTTGCGACATTTTCAAGATAGCTGTCCGATACGTTGTCAACAATATCGATCTCCGCATCTTTGGTAAGTTTGATAGTATATGCTTCGATATGGTCGAATTCAAAAATCGAAAAGGTATTCTTCATCCCCCACCTTACAATATCGTCTAACATGATAATGTAACGCCGTATCCCGATGCTTGGCAACTCTAAAAACCGCGGCAGCACATTGGTGGGTATTTCCATCAGGGCAAAATTTTCCTTATGGCTTTTTGCAGAGCCGAAACAGACGGCAAAATAGATAACCTGGTCTTTCAGGTTTGGAATATGGGATGAATGCCCTATCATAATCGGCATCAGTTTAGGACGCACTTCTTTCTGAAAATATTTGCCGACGAATTCTTCCTGTTCCCGCGTAAGGTGCTTTTCGTTGATCATGAAAATATTTTCTTTCCGGAGTTCATGTGTGATGAGCGTGTAAATATATTCGAACTTGCTTCGCTGCTCCAGTACAATATCATGTATTTCCTTCAGTGTGGCTTTTGGATCATACCCGATAATCTCAACCGCTTTTTTCCCCATTTCTGCAAGGCGCTTCAGGGTTGCTATCCGGACACGGAAATATTCGTCAAGGTTGCTGGAATAGATGCCGAGATATTTAATCCGTTCAATCAGGGGAACATTCGGGTTTTCCGCTTCCTGCAGCACACGGGCGTTGAAATACAGCCAGCTTATTTCTTTGGGTAAATACGTTTTTTTCATATCGTGTTACTCTTGGTCCGGATAAACATATAAGGCCACCCGTCCTTCGTTAAGATTTACTTTTTTCCATTTTTCAACATCGGATTCAATTACTGCAACGCCGCTGGTGGCTATATCGTCGCAAAAATCTTCTGCAAGATAAGACGCAACCGTGGATAATTCGGGATTATGACCAAATACAAAAACAGTGTCCATATCATTTTCTGTTTTGTGTATCATCTCCATGAAATCGGCGGTTGAATATTCTTCATAAAGGCTTTCTTTTATTTTAATTTTTTTTACAGGGTATCTTAGTTCCCGGGCAAAGATGATGGCTGTTTCAATGGAGCGGAAAGCAGGACTGCTGATCATCATGTCCGGTTTGAAATTATAATTGAGGAGTTTTTGCGCAACCTTGTGGGCATCTCTGATCCCTTTCAGTTTCAGCGATCTTTCAAAATCCGTAATGCCGTCTATCAGGTCAAGCGCTTTTGCGTGACGCACGAGAACAATCCGTTTTACTTTTGTTTTCATTTTATTTGTTTTTAATTATTAAATCTGGCTGGTTATATTATTTAAATTTTACAATCTCCGAAACAGGTATCCATAAACCGTCCTTGTTTGATCAACGGGTGATCTGAATTGACTGTTCTGGTCTTGCCGCCCACTTCGCCGAGAGAGACGGATGTAATAGTATTATCCCGGAGGGCAACCATTACCCCGAATTTTTTTTCAGCAATGAGTTCTGCTGCATATGCGCCATATTGGGTTGCGAGCACCCGATCCATGGGCGATGGAGTTCCTCCTCTCTGAATATAACCTAATATCGTTTCCCGTGTCTCGATCCCGGTACGTTCCTGGATCATCCGTGCAATATAGCCTGCCGCGCGTTTTTTCTTGTAATCGGCTCTGATACCTTCAGCTATCACGACAATGGATGAACTTTTTTTCTTATAAGCGCGCTGAACCAAGTAGTCGGCCACTATTTTATCTTCGTATTCAATTTCCGGGATAAGAATCACATCGCCTCCCCCGGCAATACCGGAATACAGGGCAATCCATCCGGCATTATGCCCCATCACTTCGATTACCATGATCCGCTTGTGCGAATTGGCAGTTGTATGCAGGCGGTCTATGGCTTCTGTGGCAATGTTTACGGCAGAGTCAAAACCAAAAGTGCTATCTGTGCCCCAGACATCATTGTCTATTGTTTTAGGAATCCCGATGATGTTAAGCCCTTCTTCTGCCATCAATCCTGCTGTTTTCTGAGTTCCGTTGCCGCCAATACACACTAAGCAATCCAGCCGCATTTCTTCATAGTGCTTTTTCATCAGTTTGGGTTTGGTTATTTCGTTTGGCTGCTGGAGGTCGTCGCTAAACGGTTTTTCCCGTGATGTGCCAAGTATCGTGCCTCCATGCGTAAGAATACCGGAAAGCAGGGTTTCGTCAAGCCGGATATAATCATTGTTAATCAAACCAAGGAAACCGGAAGAAATACCATACACTTCCATGCCATATTGAAGAATGGCTGTTTTCCCTATTCCCCGTATAGCTGCATTCAGGCCCGGGCAATCGCCGCCTGCTGTGAGAATACCGATTCTCATCCTTCTGTCCATAACTGTAATTCAATTATAATTTAAAAAACAAAATAAAGATAAATAATTTAATCCCGGATAAAGATAGGCAATGATTTTTGATTATTGCATTTATAAATATTAATGCTTTATAATATCTAAAGTTAAAAATTCTTTAAAAATAAATTTAAATTTGCGGCGTTATAAAATATTCAAAAGTTTTATTTCATGGAAGAAAATACGATCAGAAAAAAATCAAATAAATCGTTACATATAATTTATTTATCCATAATCGTCTTATTGCTTGGTACTATCGGTTTTTTATCGTGGAAACTGCACAACCAGAAAGTGGTTTACCTCAAACAGATCATAAAAATAAAAGAAACTACAAATGATGAAAGAGAACGGCTGACCAAAGACCTGAACAATATGCTCGACCAGTATCAGAGCATGAAAACGAACAATAAGAGGATTAACCGTGAACTTAAAGAACAGCAGGAAAAAATTGAAAAGATGATCGCTGAAGTAAAAAACCTGAAGGCAAATAATTATTACCAGATCAAGCAGTATAAGGATGAGATAGAAACATTGCGCAAGATTATGAGGCATTATGTGGTTCAGATAGATTCTCTGAATACGTTGAACCAGGGGCTGAAGGCAGAAAATGTTAAGGTAAAGGCCGATATTCAAAAAGAAAAAACCACGGTTGAAGAACTCAGCCAGAAAAACGAACAACTCGCAACCAAAGTAAATATAGCTGCGGTTCTTAAAGCACAATCTATTGAACCCTTTGCATTAAATAAGCGCAGCAAACCGATAACCAAGGCCAAAAAAGTCGAGAAATTTAAGATTTGTTTCATTATTATTGAGAACGATATAGCCCCGCCGGGCGTCAGGGATGTGTACCTTCGCATTGCCAGGCCGGACGGGCTGGTGCTGGCTACTTCGGAACAGGATCTGTTTAAGTTCGGCAACGAGATGATCGTCTTCTCTGCAAAGCGGCAGGTTGATTTCCAGAACAAAAATGTGGATATGTGTATTTACTGGGATAACAACCAGGAACTCATTCCGGGCTCTTACACGGTGGACCTGTTTGCTGACGGCAACATCATCGGAACTGCAAAATTTGATCTGAAATAACGGATATTGCCGACTTCCCTACAAGTATCCCTGATGTTCTTTCCTGAGCAGATCCCAGATCGTTTTTACAGGGTTAAACGTAATGATGGGCACTTCGACAAATACGGTATTCCAGTCTGCCATGGCTCCGTTCCACAAACCGGGCAGTTCCATTGCCTTAAGGTCTTTTCCGTCTTTAGATTTTTTGGAGATAAAGCCTGTATTCGGATCTCTGAATTTCAGCAGGTCGAATTTTTTGCCTTTGTAGTTCCGAATTCCGCAGACTAAGTCAACCGGGTTGAAGTGTGTTGATTTTTCCCAGATATCTTTTTGTTTTGTGCTCTTCTGGTCTATCTGCGAACCTTCCACGATCTGCAGGGAAACAGAAGCATCCGTATTTTTTACCCAGAAAGGCCCGCCTCCGGGTTCGCCTTCGTTTACCACCATTCCGCAAACTCTCAGCGGACGGTTCAGTTTTTTCTTTAAAAATTCGATTTTCTCTTCTTTCGTTTTCCGGTCGTAAATATGCGGAGAAATATAACAGAGTTGCTTTTCAAGAAAATCTTTAATTTCTTTTAGTGTTTCAGGCTCTACTGAAGATGGCTTATCTAATAATTCCAGATATCCGAATATTTTAATCTGGAAATGGAAAAGGATTCCGGCAAGCGCTTTCTTATATACAACGGTCTGATCTTTCATCCTGTCGGGAACCACATTGTCAATATTTTTAATAAAGACTACGTCTGCATCCATATCATTGAGATTTTCGATCAGAGCGCCATGACCGGCCGGGCGGAAAAGCAAGGATCCGTCGGCATTTCTGAATGGTTTGTTGTGCATGTCAACGGCAATCATATCGGTAGCCGGTTTTTGTTCGGAGTAGCTGAGTTCATAGGTTACATCATAATCTTTTTCATAGAATTTTTTCTCTTTATTGCAAATCTCCTTAAATATTTTTTTATGTTCCGGAGAAACGGTAAAATGTATATGAACCGTTTTATCTTTTAATTTATGGCACAGGGCTCCTTCAACCATTTGTTCTCCAATGGGCCTTCTCGAAAATCCCTCATATTTATGAAACTTGATCAGGCCTTTGGGAAGGGTTCCATAGTTCAGGCCTTCAGGCATCAGGAGCATTTCGAGAATTTTTTTGAATTCCTGGTGTTCGGCTAATTTGTCTAAGTCTTCTCCTTTTTCGGCCAGGAGGTTTTTCAAATCATTATAAAATGCAAACGAACTGAGGCTTTCAAAAAAGTTGTACATGGAAAAAAAGCTGCGGTCTGTGAGAAACTGGGAGTAGTCTGAGTCAGTACCCTTATAGGTTTCCATGAAAGTATAAAGGGATTGGAACATCCGTGTGGCAGCTCCCGATGCGGGAACGAACTTCATAATGTGGCTCTCATGGATATTGTTTTCGTAAGCGCTCACAAATTCTTCTGTCTGCGATTCATTGAGCCGGATAATACCTTCGTCTGCGGTTGCCGGTTTTACAATATCAAGATACGGAAATCCCTCTTTAAATTTTTCAAGTTGTTCTTCCACAATGTTGAGGTCAATACCTCTTTCTTTCATCAGTGAAATATCTTCTTTTGAAAACATGGCGGTAAGTTTTATATTCATCATTTCAAATTTAGTCCTTTTTATTCATAAAAATTATATAAATGCTCAATCCTTCTATAATTCGACTACGCTCATTATGACGAAGGATTGAAAGTCATGCTGAGCGGAGTCGAAGCATGGCTTGGATATTATGTAATAAAATTTATGAATCATGTAATTTAACACCGGCAAAAATATAAAAATTATCAATACGGCTATGGCAAAGTTATTAACCTTTGGGCATCAGAAAGTTAATGATTTTATCAGAAAGGATTTCGGCATGTTTGCGGTTTGATTCCACGGTGTAACCGGCAATATGGGGAGTAAGGATCACTCGGTCGCTGGCAAACAGGTATCTGAGCGCATCCGGCATTTCTTTTGATTCGATATTTTCAAACGAAGTTTTTTCATATTCCAGAACATCCAGAACCGCTCCTGTTATCTTTCCGGATTTCATGTTCTTTACAAGATCGGCAGTATTAACCACTTTGCCGCGTGATGTATTTATCAGGCAAATATTTTTTTTAAATTTATTAATAAATGTATCGTCTGCCATATACGTGGTTTCTTCGGTTAACGGCACATGCAGGCTTAGTATATCCGATCTCCGAAATAAATCGTCTAATGTTGATTCTGTAACAAAGTCGTCTGAATACCTGAATTTGTATTTATCGTAAGCAATTACTGATGCTTCGAATCCTTTGAGTTTCCGGGCAAAAGCGCCGCCCATATTCCCATATCCGATAATCCCGACGGTTTTTCCTTTGATCTCAACGCCGCAGTTCGATTCACGGTTCCACAATCCGTTTCTCACTTCACGATCGGCCCGGCAAATATTATTCATCAAGGCCAGCAGCATGCCCAGGGTGTGTTCGCCTACGGCATCGCGGTTGCCTTCCGGCGAATTAAAACACTGTATCCCTTTTTGCGAAGCATATTCAAGGTTGATTTTTTCCATACCCGCTCCCATCCTTCCTATAAATCTTAAACGGACGGCTTTATCTAACAGATTTTTATCAAATATAATTTTACTCCGGGTAATGACCCCTTCGTATTTATGAATGATTTCCGAAATTTCGGATTGTGAGATACCCGGCATGTAATCGCATTCAAACCCAGCAGATGTGAGCGTATCTTTCAACAAAGGATGTGCAGAATCAATAAATAGTATGTTGATTTTTTCAGCCATGAAAGACACGCTAACATCAGAACGAATATGTTATTCCCCCCATCAGGTTAAATCCCTGCATCGGGTAATTGTTCCACCGGTAATAGGTTTGATTCGCAATATTATTGAAATTCAAGAATGCAGATAATATCTTGTTGTAGCGGTATTCAATACCGAGATTTGCATCCACAACCGGATTCAGCTTTTTAGAAATTATATTCCTTGCTCCATTCACTGTCCCGGTGGGAGAAAAATCAAAGGTCTTTGCAAAGCGGTCGCCGATTACAAAAATATCTGCCCTCACAATGATCTTGTTCCTGAGATTATAGTTTGTTGTGAAAACAGCGTCGTATTCGGGAATATGCCATGCTTTTGTTTCGGATTTCATATTATCAAAATAATAATAATTTCCTTTCAGGTGGAAGTTGAGTTTTTCCGATGCTTTTACCGAAACCTCTCCATATATATTAAATAATGTAACATCTGCCGCAATGAATGTAAACTGGTTCTGCAGCCGCTGTACCTGGTTGTTTAGTGTAGTTAGTGTCGTATCATTTACATAAAAGTATGTGTTTGCCAGGTCAGAAAGAGTTGCCTTCACATTATAAAACGTATTGGAACTAATGCTTCCTTTAACGCCTCCGAATAAAACTTTTTTATGATTTGTATTCCTGATATCCAGGCCGGGTTTGATAAAAAGGTTTTCGTACGCAATCTTCCTGTATGTGTTTTCTTCAACATATCCGTTGATGCCGATATAGGGAACAATATATTTTCCATACACGCCATACTGCAGCAACACATCGGGGTAGAAATAAAATTTCGCATCCCAATAGACATCTGAAAAAACGCAGAGCCCCACGCAAACTTCCCACTGGTCTGTAACACGGCTCACCCACGGATTGAGCTTGACAACGGCATTAAGAGTATCGTCGAAATTTTTCTGTATCATATCCACTTTTGTATCAACGCCCAGAAGCTCTTTGTTGTAATATTTACTCAATTTGGCATTCAGCGAGCCGTAATTCTCATTCTTTGAAAAAACGTCCTGGAAATAATAATAATTTAACCAGATATCATAATTCAGATGGCTCTTGTCCGTGTAGTTTGTTTTGATACCGCCATTGAAAGAAGCCAGCGTGAACTGCTGCGTGAGTTTTTTGTCCCTTAATTCTTTTTTCTCAAGCGGAGGAGCGGTCATTACTGAATCAAGCGCATTGTATCCGTAATAATAAATGGTATTATCCCGGTAGTCAACCGTACCGTAAAGCGTTTTCTTCGGCAGGAATTTTTTTCCTGAAATACTTACCGCATTATCAATATACCCTGCATACGCTTTTTTACCGCCTTCGTTTTCTATTTTTCCGAAAGACGACTGGTGGCGGAGTATAGCGGCATAATTAAATTTTTTTGAACGCAGGTTGCTGATAAATAATTCCGCATAGGGTGAAATGTAATTTCCGAATCCGAGCCGGATATAACTGTTGTATAATTTTGCCAGGGGCTCGTCCAGCATCTTTGCCGGTTTAATCGGTTCCACCTGGAAATCCGTAAGGATTTGCTTTGATTCGATAGCATACAGAAACCGCGGCTCTATTTTAAACGAATCTTTTATAGCCGGAAGTTCATTGATCTTGAATGCATCGGAAATAGTAGGCTTATAGGCGCCTATAACTTCGATCACATGGTCGTCGAGTTTATCTTCCTTCTGTGAAAAGCCGCCATACGCTGCAAATGTATATATCAATATCAAAGAATATTTCAATGGTTTCATATCAATTGTTTTTATTCTGTTTTAATGTCTTTATGGATTACGTCTTTCTTCTTCTCCGGGTTTTGCTCTTTCTGCCGCTGCTCGATATCATCCAGTATCTCATTTTTATCGGAGCTGATCGTATCATTATTTTGCTTCAGGGAATCATTAAAAAGTGCATTGTATTTACCCTCCTTATCGAATTTTAATTGTTCAAAAACCTTAACCGTATCTTTTGCCTGCTGCATTTGTTTTTCACGTTCCACGATTTTCACCAGGCGGTCGTTTGTTTCCGGGATAATCTCGTCGTTTGTTACTGAGTAATTTTCAATAATACTCTGAAGCGTTTGCTTGGCCTGGAAATCATCTTTCTGCCGGATGAAAATATCCGCCAGCAAAAGAAATCCCTTGGCGAGCCAATATTGATGCGAAGTATTTTTTTCCACGAAATCATATATTTCGGTTTGAGCAAGGCTGTCTTTGCTTTGTATAAAATAAATCAATGCGATCTTGTATTTTGATTCAGCGCCCTCGCGGCTCTTCGTTTCGCGGGCTATGATCTTATAGCGCGGCAAGGCTTCATCCAGCCGGTTTTGAATAAATAAACTCTGGGCTAAAATATACTGGGCTTCCCGTATGTTTTCTTCCGTGATCTTATCGGTTTTCATCAGGCTTTTTGCGGCATCAATGGCGGCAATATGGTTGTTGGCAAGGTATGCCGATCTCATCTGCCCCTGCCGTGCCATAAGGATGTTGTTTTTCACTTCAGCGATTTTTTCCAGCGTGGTAAAATACCGGAATGCATCGTTGTAATTTTTCAGTTCAAAATTTATGGTTGCAGAATTTAAAACTGCAGGTTCTGTGAAAATGTTCTTGGGTTTTGACGCTACAAACGCGTACCCTGCTAGAGCATCTTCAAGTTCATTGTCATGGTAATCACATTCAGCGCTATAGTAATTTGCATTAAGCAGGAACAAACCATTCGGAAAATTATCAATATATTTTTTAAACTGTTCTTTCGATTTTCCGCAGTCCCCGTCAAGATACAATTTCTCGGCAACCTGGTAGGTAAGAGAATCTTTTTCAGTCTGGCTCACATCCGCAATTTCTCCATGCGCTTTGGCATATTCAAAATACGCGTCAACATCATTCTTGTCCACATACACATTTTTCAGGCCGATCATGGCGGATGACGCTTCGGTCGTGCCTTTGAATTCTTCGATTACTCTTTTATACACCTTAACGGCTTCATCGTAGTTGTCGCTTCCGCGGTATATCTGGCCAATGTCCAAAAGCGCTTTTTTAAGATTGCATCCTTCGGGGTATTCCTCAATGATCTTTTTATAATTTGCAATGGCAAGATCTTTCGAATCAAGAATCTTATAGCTGGTAGCGATCTCGAAAACCGCATCGTCAATATAGGATGATTTCGGAAAATCGCTGACAAGTTTTTGCAGGGCATTTATCTTATCTTCGTGTTTTTTAAGTAATCCGAGCGAAAGCCCTTTCTGATAAAGGGCATAGTCCACATCGTTAAGGTTTAATTCAACCGCTTTGTCGTAAAAGGCCATGGCATCCGCATACGAGCGGTTCATAAAATAACAGTCGCCGGCACGGATGCAGCCATCGGCCATATATTTTGATTTTTTATCGGTCGCTTCTTTTTCAAATTTCCGGAACCACGACAGCGCCTCCTTATAATCTTTTTTATTAAAATAACAATACCCGAGATTGTAGTATGACATCTGGAATTGCGGCATCTGGAATGCGCCGTAGCTTTCAAGGAATGTTTTGTAAAATGTGATGGATGAATCATAATTCTTAGTGCGGTAAAATGCTTCCGCTTTCCAGTAATAGGATTGTGCCGTGATATTTTTGTTGAAGTCTTTATACTGAAGAGACCGGTTGATCATTTCAATGGCTTTTTTGAAATCGAGATTGCTGAAAAATTCGATACCCCGGTAATATGCGGCTCTCTGGTATGCTTCTTTGATATCGTCTTTTTTATCCGGGATCAGGTCCATGGATGCGAGGGCGTCTTTATAGTTTCGCGTACTCATGTATGCTTTCACAAGATAGGTATACGATTCCTGCACGCGCGGCGATTGCGGATACGCGTCAATGTATTCTTTAAACGCTTTTATAGCCTCGTTGAACGGATAGAACGATAATTCATACGTAAGTTTTGCATAATTATATAAAGCGTCTTCTTTCATGGCCGCATCAAAATCAAGCCGCGAAGCGGAGTGAAACGCCATGCGCGCTTTCTGTTTTTCATTCATTTTTAGATAGCAGTCAGCGGCATGATAAAACACATTCTGTGAAAGCTTGTCTTTATAATCAAGAACCTCTTCAAAATATTTTGCGGCTTTTTTAACATCATTTATTTTATAATACGCATATGCCAGTTCATAGCGGTCTTCGCGTTTGTAAGCATCGGTTTTTTCATCATACATTTCAAGATAAGGAATCGCTTCTTTAAAATGGTTTGTACGGTAATACGATTCGCCTATCACTCTTGCAATCTCGGGCCCGCGCTTGGTAGTGGCAGAGTCGAGAATTGAGGGGGCATACTCGATAACCTTGTCGTATTTTTCCTGAAGGTAATAGGTCTGGCAGATGTAATACGGCACAATCGGCGAGAATTGTTCATTTTTGGTGAGCTTGATAAAACCGATCAATGCGGTTTCATAATTCTGGTTCACATAATTTATATGGGAATAATAGTAAAGGGCCGCATCGGCATATTCCGAACCCGATTCCTTGATTTCATAAAATGACTTCACGGCTTTATCAAAATCGTTCATCACGAAATAGCTGTACCCTCCCTTGAAATAATATTCTGCGAGTTCGTCTTTTTTCAATTCGTATTTGTCAACTTTTTCAAACCAGTTGACTGCATTTTTGAATTTTTTGTCGCGGTACATGAAACGCCCCATCTGGAAATACGCTGTTTTTATTTTATCGCTCTCCGGGTGGTTTTCGATAAATTTCGTAAGAAGATATTCCGCGTCGGCATTGAAAAGTTCTATGGCGCATAGCGCCGAAAAATATTCAGCATCCGTTTTGATACTGAGGTCAGCATCCGATTTGATAATCTCCTGGAATTTTTTCTGTGCCGCTCCGTACTTCTGCTTGTCGAAAAGGTCGGTGGCGCTTTTCATATACGGGTTATCATATATCAGGGTTTTTTGCGAATACACAGCCGCTGATATCAAAACAAATGCCAGCAGGAATGGAATACGAATAAACTGTTTTAAAATCATAAGATTAAGCTTTTTAAACGGGTAAAAATATTAATAATAAAATTCCTTTTTTTCACACAAAAAATTTTTTAATTAACAATCGGTTGTTTATTTCTATTTTTGCGAAGTGCCTGAAACTTTGTAATTTTGACTTTTTTAAACAAAGCCTGAATATCATTGAAAATGTATATTTTAAAAACAAAGGGTACTGCAAAAATTCCCGATTATGTCCAAATCCGTGATGAGAATTTTATATTATCTTCTCATTTTACCCTGGGTGATATGGAAAATACGCTAAGCCGTAACGGACTTATCCATTACAAAGACCGTCTGATTAAAATTATTAATGAGCTACCCTATGGAGAGTTGAAGCAGTTTGATTTTTAAAAACATCAGATAATTGGGTAAATATCGAATAACGAACAAGGAATAATGAATATCAAAATATATTTTATCATTCACTTCATCATTCGATATTCCTTGTTCAATATTCATTATTATAACAATAGTTCGGTAATTTTTTTTAATGAAGGGCTAAAGCCCTTGGTATTTCTGCGTTTTATCAATTACCCCGACCTTGTTTTCGACAAGCTCAAACACCAGGTCGGGGTAAGTCAAAACGCTTACGAATAGCGGGCTTTAGCCCAAAATGATCCTGAAAAATACCGAAGTATTGTTATAAAATATAAAAACATTTTATTAATACGACTATGGGCGAACCGGTGATTGAACTTGAAAATGTATCCATATACCAGCAGGATAACCTGATATTATCGAATGTGAATTTCCATGTTAAAGAAGGCGAGTTTGTATATCTGATCGGGAAAGTAGGAACCGGCAAAACGAGCCTTATCAAGGCATTGTATGCTGAGTTAGCGATTGCAGAAGGAAATGCAAAAATCGGAGAATTTAATTTAAACCATATTTCGCACAAACAGGTTCCTTTTTTACGCAGGAAAATCGGTATCGTGTTCCAGGATTTTCAGTTGCTGACAGACCGCAATGTTTACAACAATTTACTTTTTGTATTACGGGCAACGGGATGGACGGATAAAGAAAAAATTGACGCACGTATCCATGAAGTTCTTGAGAAAGTTGACCTCGTAGATCATATACAGAAAATGCCGCATCAGCTCTCGGGCGGCGAACAGCAGCGCGTGGTAATTGCCCGCGCCCTGCTCAATGATCCTGAAATAATTCTTGCCGACGAACCTACCGGGAACCTTGACCCTGAAACATCCGAAGGCATCATGAAACTATTAGTGAATATCAGTCAGTCCGGAAGGGCCGTGGTTATGGCAACTCACAATTATTTCTTATTAAAAAAATTTCCGGGACGAATTATTAAATGCGACAACAACCAGTTAACCGAACTGAGCGAAACGGCTGCTATTGATTTTGAAAACATGGAGTAGGGAGTTAAAGCGCCTCCATAATGATTAAAAATTTCTGATTGTAACGTTTTGCTGTGCTATTTTCAATTTATGTAAATGGTTTATGGTCAATAGCTGCCAGTTTGGTTTTAGGTTAATGGTCTTGGGTCAGTACCATTAACCATTGACTTTTAACCAAACCGGCTGCCCAAACCAACAACCAAGACTAAGATATGTACATTAAATATCAGCATTTTAATCAGCACAGCAATTTGATATAATCAGAAAAATTTTAAGAATTATACTATGCTCGGACATACTTCGATAAACTCAGCAACAAATTTGAGTTTTTTTTTGAAAGTTCCAAATACCAAGAACCAAAACCCAAGCCCCAAGAATCTTTGGAATTTGGAATTTTTTAATATGTAGATTAATCCCGACTTTAGTATAGAAGCAATTAAAGCAAAAATTTACTATCAGCGATCCATCCGGGATTGAGAATATTTTTAATGATTGAAAATCGTAATTTTAAAAACTTCTTTATACCACAATTTTTCCCCTGCCACACGAATTTTTTAGATTCCTGATTAATTTTGTATCTTTAAAACCAAATAAGGGCATCTCTATAAACTGTTTTTTTCTCGCAAAGCCGCAAAGCCTGCCTGCGGTAGCTACCGTGTGGACACAAATATTATTAGCTTTGTCGCAAAAAAAAGATGAATAAAATAAGCCATAAACCAAACTTTCAAGGAATATTTTCTGACAAACGCTTAGATAAAC